>NZ_JBEOWY010000016.1:0-159898 GCF_040296285.1 Kitasatospora sp. NPDC002227 | reverse complement strand
GACACTCGCGTTGAGCGGCACGGCAACCACCGGAATAGGGTGATCCCGCGCACTGCGTCCTCGCTGTGTTTTGTTACTAAAGGAATCTCCAACCCGGATCAAGTGACCCAGGCCGGGGATGTCAACATATCTGGCGTTGACTTTTGGCACGCTGTTGAGTTCTCAAGGAACGGATGCTTCCTTCGAGCGGCCTTCCGACCAGCCCTCCGGGCTTCGTTCTTTCGTGTTTCAAGCTTATCAGACGTTTTCCGCTCCGTTTTCCGGAGTTTCACTCGCCTGACCGGCTTTTCTTCGCCCCTCTCGGTGCGACTCCGGAACTGTACGGGGATCGGACCCCCACAAGCAAATCGGCCCCCGCCCGTCATCCGGGCGGGGGCCGACCGAACGGCTCAGCGGACCTCGGTGATCTCCGGTCCGCGGGCGAACGGGTCGAGGGCGGCGCCGCCGAAGCGGGAGCCCTCGGGGTCGGCGACAGTGCCGTCGGCGACCATCTGGGCGTCCTCGGGGAGCTTGAGGACGATCGGGTCGCGGGGGGCCATCGGGGTCTCGCCGCGGACCACGACGGTCTGGCGGAAGACCTGCTCCAGGATGCCCGCCATCTCGGGCTGCACCGCGGCCTGGCCGGAGATCACGCCGCGCAGGAACCAGCGGGGGCCGTCGCAGCCGACGAAGCGCACCAGCTGGACACCCTGCGTGCCGTCCGGCAGCTGTACGGGGACCTGAGCGCGGAGGTGCCAGCCAAGGGCGCCCTCCTCCTCGTCGACCCGGCCGCCCTGCTGGGTGATGCCGGTCGCGATCTCCTCGCGGACCTCGCCCCAGATGCCCTCGTTCTTGGGGGCGGCGAAGGCCTGCAGCTGGATGGCGCTGTTGCCCAGCACCAGGGTGGCGGCCACGATCGCGTCGCCGGCCACCTCCACCCGGAGCTCCATGCCCTCGACACCGGGGACGAGGAGACCCCCGAGGTCCACTCGGCCCTCCTGCGGGCTCTCCAGCTCGGAGATGTCCCAGGGACCTTCCGGGCGCGGCGCCGGGGGGAGGCCGACGCGGTCTGCCGGGTCCAGGTCTGTCTGGTTCTCGCTCTCGGAGTCTGCGGAACCTTCGACACCATCGGCCGTCTCGTCGGCGCTGATGGCGTCGTCGGCGAGCTGCTCGACAGCGTCCTCGCTCTTGTTGCGACGACGGAACACGGTCACTGTCCTTCCCGGTCCAAAACCGATCCAAGACCGAAGCGAATACCTGCTCGGCTTACTGCGAGGTCGCGGGCATGCTAGACCGCGGCATGACCGCCGGTCGACCCGAACCCGCCTTCTGCCCTGGCAGAACCGGGCAACTCGGTCACTTCGTGGAACCGCGCCTTCTCGACCTGCTGGATGACCAGCTGGGCGATGCGGTCCCCTCGACGGAAGCTGACCTTCTCGCGCGGGTCCAGGTTGACGACGATCACCTTGATCTCACCACGGTACCCGGCATCGACCGTCCCCGGGGCGTTCACCAGTGCAACTCCGCAACGAACTGCGAGACCCGAACGCGGGTGCACGAAGGCCGCGTAGCCGTCCGGGAGGGCAATGCTGATGCCCGTGGGGAGCAGCACCCGCTCGCCGGGGGCCAGTTCGGCGTCCACCGTGGTCCGCAGGTCGGCGCCGGCGTCGCCGGGGTGCTCGTACGCGGGCAGCGGGATCTCGGGATCGATCCGGCGGATCAGGATGTCGACGGGCTGGCGGGCGGTGCTGCTCACGGATTCACCTCAAGGCTCGGGCGCGCTCGAACAGGGCTCGGTCGTCGATCGCCTTCTTGACGTCCTCGGGACGACCGTGCGTGGTGAAGTGTTCCAGCTTCACCTGGATGAAGAGAGCTGTCGCCCGGACGGCGACCGGGCCGTCAGGGCCGCCGATGCGGCCCTCGGCGGCGCTGTAGACCTTCCGGCCGTGCACTCCGGTGATCCAGGCGCGCAGGTGGAGCAGCGTGTCGACCGGCACCGGGCGCAGGAAGTCGGTCTCGATCCTGCCGGTCACGGCAGGGGCGTGGAGCAGCCAGTTGAGGCTGCCGAGGGTCTCGTCGAGGGCGGTGACGAGCAGGCCGCCGTGGGCCAGGCCGGGGCCGCCCTGGTGGGCGGTGCGGACGGTGAACTCGGCGGTGAGGTCGAGGCCCTCGCCGGCGGTCACGGTGAGCTGCAGGCCCTGGGGGTGCTCGGGACCGCAGCCGAAGCAGTGGTCGTAGTGCGAACCGAGCAGGCTGCCGGGGGCCGGGGCCGCCGCGGCGCGGGGCGGCAGGACTGCCTCGGCCGGGGGCGTGGTGGGGGTCAGGAAGGCCGTGGGAGCAGCGGAGGCGGCCGGGGTGGCGGCAGAGTCTGGTCTGTTCACACGCGCGACCCTACCGCTCAGTAGCTTTTCACCGGGAGAGCGTCCGGCAGGCGGATTCCGGGCCCGGCGCGGGGGCCCGGCGTAGGAGCGCCCAGAATGGGGGCATGTACGACGAACGTCTCACCGTGCCCCGCTCGTGGTGGCTGCTCGCGCTCGGTCTCGGGCTCTCGCTGGCCCTGGTCCTGCTGCGGTTCTCACCGGTCGCCGCGCTGGTCGGACTGGTGGCCGGTACGGCCGCCGGCGCCGTGGCGCTGAGCAGCTACGGCTCCGCCCGGATCCGGGTGGTGCAGGGCTCGCTGGTCGCGGGGGCCGCCCGCATCCCGGTGAGCGCGCTCGGCGAGGCCGAGCCGCTGACCCCCGCCGAGGCGGTGGCCTGGCGCGGCGTGAAGGCCGATCCGCGGGCGTTCATGCTGCTGCGCAGCTACGTGCCGACGGCGCTGCGGGTCGAGGTCACCGACCCGCAGGACCCGACGCCCTACCTGTACCTGTCCACCCGTTCCCCCCGGAAACTGGCGGACGCGCTGGCGGCGGCCCGCCAGGCTCCCACCGGCTGACCGGCTGCCCCGGAGGGGCGGACATGGAGGAGGGACGGCTCCGCTGGTTGCGGTGCCGTCCCTCTGCTCCGAGGTGCTGCCCTACCTGCGCAGGGGTGCCCTGCCGGTGCGGTCGCGGGTGCGACCGCCGGTACTGCCTCCGGACTCGTCGGTCGGAGCCCGGTGGGGCGCTGTACCGGGCCGACGGATGGCCGTCGGTCCCGGGCCGTGGCTGCCGAGCGCTCAGGCGCCGCAGTCCCGGCAGATGGGCTGACCGTTCTTCTCGCTGTAGAGCTGGCTGCGGTGGTGAACCAGGAAGCAGCTCATGCAGGTGAACTCGTCGGCCTGCCGAGGCAGGACGCGAACCGAGAGCTCCTCGTTCGACAGGTCGGCGCCGGGGAGCTCCATGCCCTCCGCGCTGTCGAAGTCGTCCGAGTCGACGGAGCTGCTCGACTTCTCGTTCCGCCGGGCCTTCAGCTCCTCGATGCTGTCCTCGTTGAGGTCGTCATCGGTCTTGCGTGGGGTGTCGTAGTCCGTTGCCATGTTTCGCTCTCCCCCTTTGGGTGTGTGCGGGTATCTCCAGCGCACGTAACGCATGGGGGGCCGGTCTTGTGCCCGACCCGAGGCGGAGATTTTGCCTTACTTCAAGCCCTGTTACTCAATCGACACCCGGCGGAAGGTCCGTTGGAGTGATCGAACACGTACCGAACGGCCTCGCCGGGATACGTCCGAACGGGCCCCGCGAGACTACCCGACCGCTACCGATGGTGATCGACGGCCTCCGGGGTGATCGGGAAAGCCCCCTCTGCACAAGGGGTTTGACGGGCCATCGACGGATCGCCCGCCCGGCCGCCCGATCACGGTCGGCAACCTACCCCGCCGAACGGGTGATCACCCTACGAGGTCGCCCGTACGTGTCGTGCGATCACTTGTGACCTTCGTCACAGTGACGTCATTTCGGGTCAAATTCGGGAAATCCGTACCCGCGTCCGGCGCCGGCTCCTAGCGCGCGGCAGCCGCCGCGCGCCGGGCGAGGAGCGCAGCCTGGCGCTCGTCGAAACGGGTCGCCTGGGCGTCCAGGCCGTCGAGGAAGAAGCCCAGCTCCTCCTGGGCCCGGCGGCCCTCGGGGCCCAGCCCCTGGATCTCCATGACCTTGAGGTGGCGCAGCACCGGCTGCAGCACGTCGTCGTGGTGGATGCGCAGGTTGTAGACCCCGCCGATGGCGATCTGGGCCGCCGCACGCTCGAAACCGGGGATCCCGTGGCCGGGCATCCGGAAGTCGGTCACCACGTCCGCCACGGCCCGCATGGCCTGATCCGGGGCGATCTCCAGGGCGGCCTTGAGCAGGTTCCGGTAGAAGACCATGTGCAGGTTCTCGTCGTTGGCGATCTTCGCGAGGAGCTGCTCCGCCAGCGGGTCGCCGGCGTAGTGCCCGGTGTTGCGGTGCGAGATCCGGGTGGCGAGCTCCTGGAAGGCCACGTACGCGACCGAGTGCAGCATGCTGTGCGCGTTGTCGGACTCGAAGCCCTCCGACATGTGCTGCATCCGGGCCCGCTCCAGCTCCACCGGGTCCACCGCGCGGGTGGTGAGCAGGTAGTCGCGGATCGCTATGCCGTGGCGGCCCTCCTCGGCCGTCCAGCGGTGCACCCAGGTGCCCCAGGCGCCCTCCCGGCCGAACATGGTGGCGATCTCGTGGTGGTAGCTGGGGAGGTTGTCCTCGGTCAGCAGGTTGACCACCAGCGAGACCCGGCCGAGCGGGGTCACCTTCGACTGGTCCTTGTCCCAGGCCAGGCCGCCCAGCACGCCGTCGAAGTCGGCGCCCTGGCTCCACGGCACGTACTCGTGCGGCATCCACTCCTTGGCGACCTTGAGGTGGCGGTTGAGCTCGGTCTCCACGACCTCCTCCAGCGCCATGATCAGGCGGGCGTCGGTCCAGGCCGGGGAGGCGGTGCGCTGCACGGGTGCGATGGTCACGGCTGGTGCTCCTGAGGCGAGTGGGACGCATGAGGCCGGTTGGAGGCAAGCTGATGCGACTCACTTACGGCTGCGTAGGTTACGTAACCGTAAGTTGTTCTGGCGGGAAATGACAAGCCGCCCCTGCCAGCACTTATGTCGCTTTGACACGTGTGGCAGGGGCGGCTCGTGGGTACCGCTGGTCGTCCGCACTCGGAGGGCCTGGTCCGGCGCCCGGGTTTCAGATCCCGGGGATGCGCACCGTCATGGTCAGGCCGCCGCCGGGGCGCGGCGCGGCCTCGATGGCGCCGCCGTGCGCCCGGACCACCGAGCGGACGATCGAGAGCCCGAGGCCCACGCCCTTGTCGCTGCGGGTGCGGTCGGCGCCCTTGACCCGGCGGAACGGCTCGAAGATGTGCTCCAGCTCGTACCCGGGCACCAGCGGCCCGGTGTTGCTCACCACCAGCTCGCCGCGGCCGCCCGCGGCCGGGGTGCAGGTGATCTCCACCCAGCCGCCCGGGGTGTTGTACCGGACGGCGTTCTGCAGCAGGTTGAGGGCGATCCGCTCGAGCAGCACGCCGTTGCCCGAGACCATCGCGGGGTGCAGCTCCGAGTGCAGCTCCACCTCCCGGCCGGCCGCCTCGCTGCGGACCTGCTCCAGCGCCCGCCCGGCGACCTCGGAGAGCTCCACCGGGCGGCGCTCGGTGAGCTCGTTGTCGCTGCGGGCCAGCAGCAGCAGACCCTCGACCAGCTGCTCGCTGCGCTCGTTGGTGGCGAGCAGGGTCTTGCCGAGCTGCTGGAGGTCGGGCGAGGTGTTCGGGTCGGAGAGCTGCACCTCGAGCAGGGTGCGGTTGATCGCCAGCGGGGTGCGCAGCTCGTGCGAGGCGTTGGAGACGAACCGGCGCTGGGAGTCGAAGGAGCGGTCCAGCCGGTCGAGCATCTCGTCGAAGGTGTCGGCCAGCTCCTTGAGCTCGTCGTCCGGGCCCTCCAGCTCGATCCGCCGGTGCAGGTCGGAGCCGGCCACCTCGCGGGCGGTGCGGGTGATCCGGTTCAGCGGGTGCAGCACCCGGCCGGCCAGCGCGTACCCGGCGATGAAGGCGATCACGGCCAGGCAGATCAGCGCGGTGAGCGCCTTGCGCAGCAGCAGGGCCAGGGCGGCGTGCTGCTCGGCGCTCTGGGTGTCGGACATCCACCGGTTGAAGTCGGTGATCCTGGTCCCGTCGGGGGTGACGAAGGCGTAGCCCGGGCTGATGGCGACATTGGGCAGCGAGGTGTCCCGGAAGGCCTGCTGGACGAAGTAGTACATCAGCACCAGGAGCACCACCCCGGCCATCAGGAACATCCCGCCGTAGAGCAGCGTGAGCCTGATCCGGATGGTCGGGCGCAGCTGGAGCCAGCCCAGCAGGGCGTCCCCCGGGTGGCGGGTCTCCTCGGCGGGGCCGTCGGCGGGCACGCCGGAGGCCCCGCCGACGGGTGGCGGGGTGTTCATTGACTGTCCTCTCGGGGAACGGCCGGCGGCCCGGGGAGGCCGCGAGGTCAGGTCAGATGCGGTAGCCGGAGCCCGGCACGGTGACGATCACCGGCGGGTCGCCCAGCTTGCGGCGCAGGGTCATCACGGTGACCCGGACGACGTTGGTGAACGGGTCGGTGTGCTCGTCCCAGGCCTTCTCCAGGAGCTGCTCGGCGGAGACGACGGCGCCGCCGGCCCGCATCAGCACCTCCAGGACGGCGAACTCCTTGGGGGCGAGCTGGACGGTCCTGCCGTCGCGCAGCACCTCCCGGCGGCCGGGGTCGAGCGAGATGCCGGCGCGCTCCAGCACCGGAGGCAGCGGGACGGTCGCGCGGCGGCCCAGCGCCCTTACCCGGGCGACGAGTTCGCTGAAAGCGAACGGCTTGGGGAGGTAGTCGTCGGCGCCGATCTCCAGGCCCTCGACGCGGTCGCTGATGTCGCCGGAGGCGGTCAGCATGATCACCCTGGTCGCCAGCCCCTGGCCGACCACCCGGCGGCAGACGTCGTCGCCGTGCACCAGCGGCAGGTCGCGGTCGAGCACGACGACGTCGTAGTCGTTCACCGCGATCCGCTGGAGTGCCGCCTCGCCGTCGTAGACCACGTCGACGGCCATGGCCTCACGGCGCAGGCCGGTCGCGACCGCTTCGGCGAGCAGCTGCTCATCCTCCACGACGAGTACCCGCACGATGGTTGTCCCTTCTCCAGGAGCTGGGCCCCACCGTGGCCCGCCGGGAGCGGGTCCGCCGACGTACGGGCCGTGACGTCGCCCGGACGCAGGAGCCCGGACGATGGTTCCATCCTGCCTGGTGTGCGGGTAAAGCAGCGGTAAGACCGGTCTACGGGCGGGCGCCAGCGCGGCGCAAGCGGTAGCCGCGATCACCGTTTGGACTGTGACGCGGGCAACTTTCTCAGGTTGCGAGGTTTCCCGGCGCGGTCTGCGGGGAGGACAGCTTCACACCACGCGATCGCGCTCGGAGCGCCGGTCGCAACCACCCTCCCGTGCGTTCTTCCGCACCGGTGCAGGGGTCATGTGTCAGGGAGCGGCCCTCGGCCGACTCACAACGCCCGGCGGTCGGCCACGTGCCTCCGGCGTTCCCGTACGGCACCGACCACGCACCGGGGAACGCCGACCGTGCCCGTCCGACACACGCAAGGGGGCCGTATGGACGCCTTCACCGCCGGAATCCTGCAGCGCATAAAGAACGCCGAGCAGGACCTGCACCGAGCACTCGAATCCGGGGACGAGTTCCTCGCCGAGGTCGAACAGTCAGAGCTTGAGGACCTTCGCCGGCTCGCCGCCGAACACGGCGTCGACCCGGTGCGTGAGATGCACCGCACGGCCGCCTGACCAACACGTCCGAGCCCTGGCCGCCACTCGTGGCCGCCAGGGCTTCGTCGTGCCCGGAAGACAGTGCTCAGTGCTCGCTGCTCAGGCGGGCCAGGCGAGCGCGATGGCGCGCAGCTGCTCCGGGGTGAGCGCCGGAGTGCCGGGCTTGGCGTCGTAGAACGCGGTGCCGTTGACCTCCTGCACGGTGACCAGGGTGCCGTTCGGGCGCAGTGCCTCGGCGGCCCGGTACAGGACGGGCAGCGGGGCGCCCTTGGCGGCGCCGGTGAGCCGGATCACGGAGACCGTCCCGTCGGACGACCGGGTGAGGCCGCTCTCGTCACTGTCGGTGCCGAAGGTGCTGCCCTGGCCCCCGGTGCCGGCCCAGCCCGGCTGGACCTGGACCACCACGGTGCTGGTGCGGCCGTCGAGGGTGACCGGCAGGTGCGCGGTGCCGGTGCCGGCCTGCGGCCCGGGTTCGCCGGGCTTCGCGCCGGCCGGCAGCAGCTGCTTCAGGGTCGTGAGCAGCGCGTCCGAGGGCGGGCCGGAGGGCGCCGAATCGACCGGGGCCTCCGGGATCTCGGTGGCTGTCGCGACGCCACCCGCGAAGACCTGCTCCCAGGCGGGGCTGGTCAGCGCGCTCACCAGGGCCTCGGCGGAGACCGGCATCGGGATCCCGGCCGGCTGGTCGCCGCTGCCCCGCAGGGACTCGTTGATCACGAGCTGGCGGCCGTCCTTGCCGGTGTAGCTGACCGACCAGGTCCGGTCCGGACCGCTCTGGCGCGGCAGGAACTTGTCCACGAGCACCACGGAGCCGTCCGGCCGCACCGTGCGCTCGCAGCTCTCGGTGGGCTCCTCGAACGGGTCACGGCACTGGGTGAGGGGGGTCGAGGCGGTGATCGGCGGCTCGATCCGGCTGGTCGACAGATTCACCAGGGCGGGCCCGTGGCCGGCGTCGAAGAACAGGTGGGCCGAGGGGCCCGAGTGGGGAAGCGCCCCGAAGCCCCCGTCCCCCGTGATCGTGCCGGGCGGCAGCAGCGACCTCAGCGTCTTGATCATGAAGTCACCGGTGACCGGCTGGTGCGGTGTGGCGGGCGCCGTGGGCGTCGGGGTGGGCGTGGGGGTCGGCGTGGGCGTCAGCTGCTGCACGCTCGGCGGCGCCGGCGCCAACTCCCGCCCGCCGCCGGCCAGTGCGCTCGCGCCGACCGCCACCGCCGAGACCACCGCGGCCACGCCGGTCACCGCGGCGCGGCGGCGCAGCCGGCGGCGCCGGCCGCGGCGCTCGCCGGCCATGGCCAGCACCTCGCCCGGCGGGTCGGGTGCCAGCTCGGCGGAGGCCCTGAGCAGCAGCGCGAAGTCGTCCTCGGGGCGGGCGGTCCCGGGCTTGGCGTCATCGTGGGTCATCGCTCAGCTCCTCAGTTCGGAAAGGGTCTCGGTGCCGAGTTCCTCGCGCAGCCGGGCCAGCGCCCGGCTGCTGCGTGAGCGGACGGCGGTGGAGCTCAGGTGCAGCGCGGCGGCGGTCTCCTCGACGCTGCGGTCCTCCCAGAAGCGCAGCACCAGCACCGCCCGGTCCCGGGCGGGCAGCCGGCCGAGGGCGCGCAGCAGCGTCACCCGCAGCGCCGGGTCGGGGTCGTGCGCCGCGGCGTCCGTGAAGGTGTCGGTGACGTGCTCGGTGTTGCTGCGCTTGCGCCGGTACGACATGAAGGCGTTGACCAGGACGGTCTGCGCGTAACCGGCCGGGTTCTCCATCGCGGAGATCCGGCGCCAGCGGTCGTAGACGCGGCCGAGGGCTTCCTGGGCGAGATCCTCGGCGAGGTGCCCGTCACCGCCGGTCAGCAGGTACGCCGTCCTGACCAGGTGTCGCCCCCTCGCCGCAGCGAACTCCCGGAAGTCCAGTGACCCTGGCGCCGTGGTAGTTGTACGGTCCATGACCCCCTAACGCAGTGGGACGGTATTTCTGTCGCACCGTCGGACCGGCCGGTCGCGGGCCTCAGTCGTGCCAGGCGCCGAGGGCCTCCAGCCGGGCCTGGAGCGCCTCGAAGGTGCCCGGCGAGGCTGCCAGGGTGAGCGACCCGTCGGCCGGTCGACCGGGGCGGGAGCCGGTGCGGGCACCGGCCTCCTCGGCGATCAGGACGCCGGCCGCGCGGTCCCAGGGCTGGAGTCCGCGCTCGTAGTAGGCGTCGAGGCGGCCGGCCGCCACGTCGCACAGGTCCACGGCTGCCGCGCCGCCGCGCCGGATGTCCCGGACTTCGGGCATCAGGGCGTGCAGGATCCCGGCCTGCCGGACCCGGACCTCCTGCACGTAGTTGAAGCCGGTGCCGACCAGGGCCTGGCCCCAGGGCGGGGCCGGGCGGCAGGAGATCCGGCGGCCGTTCAGGTACGCCCCCCGGCCGCGCACCGCGTGGAAGACCTCGCCCCGGGCCGGGGCGGCGACCACCCCGACCACGGCCTCGCCCTGCCACTCCACCCCGACGCTGACCGCCCAGCCGGGCAGCCCGTAGAGGTAGTTGACCGTGCCGTCGAGCGGGTCGACCACCCAGCGCACGCCGCTGGTACCCGGCCGGTCGGCGCCCTCCTCGCCGAGGTAGCCGTCGGCCGGGCGGCGGGTGGAGATCAGCTCGAGCACGAGCTTCTCGGAGGCGAGGTCCATCTCGGTCACCACGTCGACCGGGCTGCTCTTGGTCGCCGCCACCCCGAGGTCGGCCGGGCGGCCGTCCAGGAGCAGGGCTCCGGCGGTGGTGGCGGCCTCGGTGGCGACGGCCAGGAGCTCGTCGAGCAGTGCTTCGGGCGGCATGGCGGGGACCTCCACGGTCAGAGTTCGGCGGCGGCCGGGCGAGGGGCGCGCGGGTTGGGGCAGCAGGTGCGGGCGCACAGGTCGTGGCTGGGGCCGAGCGAGCCGACGGCGCACCGCTCGGGAGTCTCACCGCGCTCGGTGGCGGCCCGCTCCAGGAGCAGCTCGCGGACGGCGGCGGCGAACCGCTGGTCCGCGCCGACGGTGGCGGCCCGGGCGACCGGCAGGCCCAGCTCGGCGGCCTTGGCCACGGCCTCGGTGTCGAGGTCGTACTTGACCTCCATGTGGTCCGAGACGAAGCCGATCGGCACCATGACGGCGGCCGGGGCGTCCGCCTCGCGCAGCGCCTCCAGGTGGTCGCAGATATCCGGCTCCAGCCAGGGGATGTGCGGCGCGCCGCTGCGGCTCTGGTAGACCAGCTCCCACGGCCGGCCGAACACCCCGTCGGCCTCCGCGACGGCCGAGACGATCAGCCGGGCGACGTCCAGGTGCTGGGCCACGTAGGCCCCGCCGGGCGTGCCGCGGGCCGGGTCCTCGGGGGCGCCGGAGCTCTCCGCCATGGCCAGCGGGATCGAGTGGGTGGTGAAGGCCAGGTGGGCGCCGTCGCGGACCACCGCGGGCAGGTCGGCCAGCGCGGCCAGGGTGGCCTCGACCATCGGCCCGACGAAACCCGGGTGGTTGTAGAACCGGCGCAGCACGTCCACCTTCGGCTCGGGCAGGCCCTCGCCGATCAGCTGGTCGATCGCGTCCGCGAGGTTCTCCCGGTACTGGCGGCAGCCCGAGTACCCGGCGTAGGCGCTGGTGGCGAGCACGGCGATCCGGCGGTGGCCGTCCTCGACCATCTCGCGCAGGGTGTCCACCAGGTACGGCGACCAGTTCCGGTTGCCCCAGTAGACCGGCAGGCCGAGGCCGGCCTCGGCGAAGTCCTTGCGCAGGGCGGCCAGCAGCTCGCGGTTCTGCTCGTTGATCGGGCTGACGCCGCCGAACAGGAAGTAGTGCTTGCCGACCTCGGCGAGGCGCTCCTTGGGGATGCCCCGGCCACGGGTGACGTTCTCCAGGAAGGGCACCACGTCCCCGGGGGCCTCGGGCCCGCCGAAGGAGAGCAGCAGCAGGGCGTCGTAGGGCGCGTGGTCGGGCGCCTGGTCGTTGAGGGTGCGCGCGTCGGGCATGGGGCCGATCCTGCCACCAGAGGGCCGTCCACCGGTGGGCGGCTGCCCGGCAGGCTTCACCCGAAGAATTTTTCGGGCAAATCGCTTGCATCGATCCGTAAGCTGTCTACGCGAGTCGTGTTCCTTACCAACCGCCCCAGTGGAGCTTCGCGTGCTGTCCAGCTACCGCCAGATCTTCGCCGCGCCCGGCAGTCTGGCCTTCTCCGGCGCCGGCCTGATAGCCAGGCTGCCGATCTCGATGACCGGGATCGGCATCGTCACCATGCTGTCCCAGCTGCGGGGCTCGTACGGGCTGGCGGGCGCCGTCTCGGCCGTCCTCGCGCTCTCGGCGGCGGTACTGGGCCCGCAGGTCTCGCGGCTGGTCGACCGGTACGGGCAGCGCCGGGTGATCCTGCCCAGCACGGGGCTCACCATGCTCGCGGCGGCCGCCCTGCTGCTCTGCGCCCGGCTCGGGCTGCCGGACTGGACGCTCTTCGTCTGCGCGGCCGGAATGGGCGTGATGCCGAGCACCGGCTCGATGGTGCGGGCCCGCTGGGCCAACCTCTACAGCGCCGAGCCGCCCAAGCTGCACACCGCGTACTCCTTCGAGGCCGTGGTCGACGAGATCTGCTTCATCGTCGGCCCGATCCTCTCGATCGGCCTCGCCACCTCGGTCTTCCCCGAGGCCGGGGTGCTGCTCGCCGGGGTCTTCCTGACCGTGGGCGTCGCGCTGTTCGCCGCCCAGCGGCGGACCGAGCCGCCGGTCCATCCGGCCGAGCACCACACCGGGGGCTCGGCGATCCGCTCGGCCGGGCTGCAGGTCCTGGTGGTCACCTTCGTGGCGACGGGGGCGATCTTCGGCTCGGTCGAGGTGGTCACGGTGGCCTTCGCCCAGGAGCAGGGCCACACCGGTGCCTCCAGCCTGGTGCTCGCGGTCTACGCGCTCGGCTCCTGCCTGGCGGGCATCGTGTTCGGCACGCTCAAGCTGAACGGCTCGATGGCCGGGCGGTTCCTGGGCGGGATCGCGGCGATGGCGGTCAGCATGCTGCCGCTGGTGCTGGTGGCCGAGCTGCTGCGCGGCACGGCCGGCCTGGTGGGGATCGGCGGGGCGCTCTTCCTGGCCGGGATGTCGATCTCCCCGACCCTGATCACCGCGATGGCCCTGGTCGAGCGCCTGGTGCCGGCCGCCCAGCTCACCGAGGGGATGACCTGGACCACCACCGGCCTCGCCCTGGGCGTCGCCCTCGGCTCCTCCGGCGCCGGCTGGGTGGTCGACGCGGCGGGCGCTCCCGCCGGGTACTGGGTCCCGGTCAGCGCCGCCGCCTTCGGCGCGATCACCGCTCTCGCGGGCCTGCGCCGCCTACGGACGGGTCTGGCGACCGCCTGAGTCAGTTGCACTCGCGCCCCTAGTGGTCCGCCTGCGCCGTTGCTACGCTCCGGCCTACTCATTGGTAGGGACCTCTGGAGGCAACTCACATGGCCGACTGGACCAACTGGGCTGGGAATCAGAGCGCTCGGCCGAGCCGGGTGGTCACGCCCGGGTCGGCCGGCGAGCTGGGCGAGGTGCTGCGGCTGGCCGCCGAGGAGGGGCGGACGGTCAAGGCCGTCGGCTCCGGGCACTCCTTCACCTCGATAGCCTCCGCCGGAGACGGCGTGCTGGTCCGCCCCGAGGGTCTGATGGCCGTCCGCGAGCTGGACCGCGCGGCCGGCACCGTCACCGTCGAGTCCGGCCTCCCGCTGCACCGGCTCAACCGGCTGCTGGCCGCCGCCGGCCTCTCCCTGACCAACATGGGCGACATCGAGGTCCAGACCGTCGCGGGCGCCACCAGCACCGGCACTCACGGCACCGGCCGTGACTCCGCCTCGCTCGCCGCCCAGGTCAAGGCCGTCGAGATCGTGCTCGCCGACGGCTCGGTGCAGCGCTGCTCCCCCACCGAGAACGCCGAGCTCTTCCAGGGCGCGCGCCTGGGCCTCGGCGCCCTCGGCGTGGTCAGCGCGCTCACCTTCGGCGTCGAGCCGGCCTTCCTGCTCAGCGCGCACGAGGCCCCGATGTCCTTCGACCAGGTGCTCGAGGGCTTCGACGACTTCACCGCCGTCAACGAGCACTTCGAGTTCTACTGGTTCCCGCACACCGACCGCTGCTCCACCAAGCGCAACAACCGCAGCCAGGGCCCGGCCGCCCCGCTCACCCGGTTCAAGTCCTGGCTGGAGGACGACCTCCTCTCCAACACCGTCTGGGAGGGCGTCTGCCGGGTCGGCCGCCGCTTCCCGGCCGCCGTCCCGGCCATCGCCCAGCTGGCCAGCCGGGCCTGGTCGGAGCGGACGTACACCGACCTCGCGTACAAGGTCTACACGAGCCCGCGCAAGGTGCGCTTCATCGAGATGGAGTACGCGGTGCCGCGCGAGGCCGCGACCACCGTGCTGCGCGAGCTCAAGGCGCTGGTCGAGCGCTCCAACTGGCGGATCAGCTTCCCGGTCGAGGTGCGGACGGCGCCCGCCGACGACCTCTGGCTCTCCACCGCGAGCGGGCGGGAGAGCGTCTACATCGCCGTCCACCTCTACCGGGGCACCGCCGAGCAGGGCTACTTCACCGAGGTGGAGAAGCTGATGACGGCTCACCAGGGCCGCCCGCACTGGGGCAAGCTGCACACCCGCGACGCCGAGTACCTCGCCTCGGTCTACCCGCACTTCGGCGACTTCACCGCGCTGCGCGACAAGGTCGACCCGGGCCGCCTGTTCGCCAACGACTACCTGCGACGGGTGCTCGGCGAGTAGCGGCTCAGCCGGTCGGGGTGCTCGCGGGCGGGCGAGGGGGCTCCGTCCTCGAGCCCGTCCCGGTGGCCGGGTCGGTGGGCCTGCCGGTCGTCGGGCTCGGCGGCGACGGCGTGGGGCTGCCCGAAGGGCTCACCGAGGGCGAGGGCGAACCGGAGGGCCTGCCCGAAGGGGTGGGGCTCGGAGTCCCGGAGGGCTTGTCGGGCGAGGCCGAGGAGTCACCGGGCGGCTTGCGGTCCGGCTGCTCGTGGACCTCCGAGGGCGGCGCGGTGGACTTCTGACGCGGCGTGAACGAGGTGCCCCGGTCGTCGCTGCTGCCGGTGAGGGCGCTCACCGGCTTCCCGGTGGCCAGCTCGACCACCAGGATAGGCGTCATCGCGAGGGCGAACACCAGTGCGGAGACCACCGTGTAGGTCTTCCACGTCCGGGGCCGCTTGGCGCGCAGGGTCCGTGGCTCGTTCCACTCCCCCACCGGCGTCGGCTCCGCCGGCTGGCCGACGGCACGCAGCTGCTCGCCGGTGCGCTTGAACACGTGCTGGAACACGGCGCCGCCGGTGGTGGCGCCGACGCTGACCACGGCGGCGCCGATGATCGTCCCGTAGACGCCGAGCTCGGAGGCGAGCACCGCGCCCACGATGGCGGCCAGGGCACTCGCGGCCACCTGAGCCAGGCTCAGATCGAGCCGGGCGCGATCGCGCTGCTGCGGCATCAACATCCCTCGGTCGGTCGAATCGACAACTAGTACAAGACTCTCCATCTTGCACAAAAAAGGACACAAGGGTCGAAAATCTGGTTCTCGGTAGTCGATATATGTGAAGATGATCACCGTCGACGGGCCGGAGGTCGGCCATTGTGGTGCGCGTCCTTGAGATTCCCGTGAATCACGGCAGACTTGAGCGGCGAGCCGCCCCTCTGGATGCCACGAATGGAGTACTGTTCGTGGAGCCTGAGCCTTCGGTCACCGTGTCGACAGCCCATCAGACGGCCGCCGGGAGCATCCGGGCGCGACGTCGACCGGCGACGTGGCAAACAGGCAACCGTGCCACAGCGGCGAGCTTGGGCAAAAGCCCGACACGCCGGGTAACTCTGCAAGGTTGTGGCCACTCGCGAGTGGGCAGGCCACACTCAGTACGGGAGCAGCGACGCAGGTGACGTCGGCAGGCACCACCCGGGAGGTAACCGTGCCCGAACTGCGGGTTGTGGCCGTCAGCAACGACGGCACACGGCTGGTGCTCAAGGCTGCCGACAGCACGGAGTACACCCTTCCCATCGACGAACGGCTGCGCGCCGCCATTCGCGGCGACCGGCCCCGCCTCGGTCAGATCGAGATCGAGGTCGAGAGCCACCTGCGGCCGCGTGACATCCAGGCGCGGATACGAGCCGGTGCCTCCGCGGAGGAGGTCGCCCAGGTCGCCGGGATCTCGGTCGACCGGGTCCGCCGCTTCGAGGGTCCCGTGCTGGCCGAGCGCGCCTTCATGGCCGAGCGGGCCCGCAAGACGGCGATCCGCCGGCACGGCGAGTCCACCGGTCCGCAGCTGGGCGAGGCCGTGGCCGAGCGGCTGGCGCTGCGCGGCGCCGAGAAGGACACCGAGCGCTGGGACTCCTGGCGGCGTGACGACGGCACCTGGGAGGTCATCCTCTCCTACCGGGCCGACGGCGAAGGCCGCAGCGCGAGCTGGTCCTACGACCCGCCGCGGCGCCTGGTGCAGCCCAACGACGACGAGGCCCGCGCGCTGATCGGGGAGAGCCCCGAGCGCGAGGAGGACTCGGTCTTCCCGTTCATCCCGCGGATCGCCCGGCTCCCCCAGGACCGTCCGGCCCGCCCGATGATCGAGCGGCCCTCGCCGGACCGGATCATGTCCGGCATCGAGCGGCCGGACCGGATCCTGTCGGGGCGCGAGGTCCGCGAGAGCCGCGAGGCCACGGCGGAGAACCTGGACTCGTTGACCAGCCTGCTCGACGTGGTGCCGGCCTTCCCCGGCGGGCTCGGCGTGCCCGCGGTGGAGGCCGTACCGGACGCTCCGGCCGCTGAGGCCGAGGAGGCCGCTCCGGCTGCCTCGATCGGGGCCGGCTCCGCGTACGCGGACATCCTGATGCCGCGTGCGGTCGCCCCCCACCGGGAGCGGCTGGTCGGCACCACCGACCGGCAGGCCGAGGCCGACGGTGTCCGTCCGGGCCGCCGCGCGACCGTCCCCAGCTGGGACGAGATCGTCTTCGGCTCCCGCCGCAAGAAGTCGGAGTAGGACTTCCGCACCGCCTTCAGTTGCAGCACCCAGGGGCGCGGGGAACTGCGCGAGTGCGGAAGGAACCGGCCCGCGGCCTACCGCTTCGCGCAGTCCCCGCGCCCCTGGGTGCTGCAGCTCACCCTTCGGCGGAGCCCGTCGCCACCGGGCGGGACGGGTCTGCACACCACTCGCTCCAGGAGCCCGGGTAGAGGGTGCCCTCGAAGCCGGCGACGGCCATGGCGAGGAGCTGGTGGGCGGCCGTGACGCCCGAGCCGCAGTAGACCGCCGTCTCCCGCTCGCCCACGCCGAAGCCGCGGAACCTCTCGGCGAGCTGCTCCGCGGGGAGGAAGCGGCCGTCCGGGCCGACGTTCTCCATGGTGGGGGCGTTGACCGCGCCCGGGATGTGCCCGGCGGCCGGGTCGAAGGGCTCGACCTCGCCGCGGTAGCGCTCGCCCGCGCGGGCGTCGAGCAGCAGACCGGTCCGCGCGAACGCGGCCGTCTGCTCGGCCTCCAGGGTGGGCAGCTGGCCGGCGACCGGCTTGAAATCGCCCTCCTCCGGCTCCGGCTGGTGATCCGTCAGCGGCAGCCCGGCCGCCCGCCAGGCGCTCAGCCCGCCGTCGAGGACCCGCACGTCCGTGTGGCCGGCCCAGCGCAGCAGCCACCAGGCCCGCGAGGCGGCGGCCGACACCCAGTCGTCGTACAGCACCACGGTGCGCCCGGAGCTCACGCCGACCCGCCGCATCGCGGCCCCGAACTCCTCCAGGTCGGGCAGCGGGTGGCGGCCGCGGCCGCCTCCGGGCGGGCCCGCGAGGTCGCGGTCCAGGTCGACGAAGTGCGCGCTGGGCAGGTGGCCCTGGGCGAACTCCTCGGCGCCGGGGGCGCCGCCCTGCTTGTAGCGGACGTCCAGCAGGGCCGGCGGGTGGTCCGAACCGAGCGCCTGGCGCAGCTCGGCGACGCTGATCAGCGGCGAAGAAGTGTCCATGGCCGCCATTCTGCCGCTGCCCGGCGGGTCTTTGTACGGTCTTTGCCAGGCTCGCCCGCGCGGCCGGGCCCCTGGACGGGCCCGGGGTGGAACCATCACCCTGGACGCGCGGCGGCCCGGTCGGTCGTCCCCCGTCGAGGAGGTACGCCATGACTGCAGTGAAGGTGCGGCTGGCTCAGGGCACACCCTGCTGGGTGAGCCTGACGACCAGTGACCACGAGGGGGCGATGGCCTTCTACGGCGCGCTGCTCGGGTGGGAGTACGGCCCGGGGCCGACCCCGCTGGGCGCGTACGTGCGCGCGCTGAGCGGCGGGGCGAAGGTCGCCGGGATCGGGGTCACCCCGCCCGGGACGAGCCACTCGGTCGGGTGGACCACGTACTTCGCGGTGGACAGCGCGGACGAGGTGACCCAGCGGGTCCACGAGTGCGGCGGCACGGTCGCGATGGGGCCGCTGCAGGCGGAGCGGGCCGGGCGGCTGACCATCGCCGCCGATCTGACCGGCTCGGTCTTCGGCCTCTGGCAGGGTGAGGAGCACCTCGGCTGGGAGGTCACCGGCGAGCCCGGCGCCCCCGTCTGGCACGAACTGCTGACCCCGGACGAGCCCTCGGCCACGGCTTTCTACCAGGCGGTGTTCGGCCCGGTGCTGACCCCCGGCGAGGACGGCACCACCCGGCTGCTGGTGGACGGCTGCCCGGTGGCCGAGATCCGCTCCACCACCGAGGGCCGGGGCTGGCGGGTGCACTTCGGCACCGCCGACTGCGAACTGACGGCCCGCCGGGCCGAGGAGCTGGGCGGGCGCGTGGTGCAGGAGCCGCACGACACCCCGCAGGGGCGGATGGCCCGGCTCGCCGACCCGCAGGGCGGGCGGTTCTGCGTCCTGCAGGTCGGCTGACCGGGCACCCGGTGGGTCAGCTGGGCCAGGGCAGGATGATCGGGTTGCAGTACCAGGGGTACCACTGCCCCTGGTACACCGTGATCGGACACGGCTGCCGGGGCGGCACGGAGGTCCACAGCACGGTGCCGTCCGGCTGCTCGACCTGGATGGCGCCGCTGTCGTAGACGGCGAGGACGGCACCGTAGTGACCGCCGGTGTTGCTGGCCCAGAGCGGCGTGTTGCTCGCCGAGTAGACCACCAGGTTGCCGTCCACCTGCATCGCCAGGAAGTTGCCGTTGGGCATGGCGCCGGGGGCGGACCAGACGGCGGTGCCGTTCTTGTAGACCACCACGTTGCCGTCCCACTGCATGTACAGCTTGGTCGAGCCGTCGGGCGAGGCCCAGTACTCGTTCTGGTGGCGGATGGTGGTCCCCGTGATGACCGTCTTGGCGACGGCCGCGGCGGCGACGGCGGGCTTCGGGGCGGCCGAGGCCGCCGGGGCGGCGTGGGCTGTGCCGGCGGTGAGCAGGCCCAGCCCGAAGGCGGTGGCCGCCACCAGGGCTGCGGCGCGGGTGCGCATGGTGGTCACTGTGGCCCTTCCTGGTGCAACAGAACCGATCTGACAGATCGTCACGGTTGTGACGCGCCCAGGCTAGGGGTGCTGGCGTGAGCACAGCCAGGCATGGCGTTCACAACAGCTGACAGAAACCGGTCGCGGCCGCCAGGTTTAGCCGCGCTGCTCCTCGAAGGGCAGCACGTCCGGCGAGAGGACGGCCGCGCGGGCGGTGGCGGCCGTCAGCCGACGCCGGTGGTGACGGCGGCAGAGCACCTCGTAGCCGACCTCGCCCTCGTTGACGGCGATGTCGCCGACCACCACCTGGGCCCCCTCGACCACCATCACCCCGCCGACCGTACGGGCGTTGTGGGTGGCCCGGGCGCCGCACCAGCAGAGCGCCTCGACCTGCAGCACCTCCACCCGGTCGGCCAGCTCGATCAGCCGCTGGGAGCCGGGGAAGAGCCGGGTGCGGAAGTCGGTGGTGATGCCGAAGGTGAAGACGTCGATGCCGAGTTCGTCCACCACCCGGGCCAGCTGGTCGACCTGCTCGGCGGCGTAGAAGTTGGCCTCGTCGCAGATCAGGTAGTCCACCTTGCCGCCGGCCGAGAGCAGCTGCACCACGTGCGCGTGGAAGTCGAACGCGTCGGAGACCTCGACCGCGTCGGCCCGCAGGCCCAGCCGGCTGGAGATGGTGGAGGCCCCGGCCCGGTCGTGCCGGGAGAAGATGATGCCCTGCCGGCCCCGCGCGGCGTGGTTGTGGTCCAGCTGGAGCGCGAGGGTGGACTTGCCGCAGTCCATCGTGCCGGAGAAGAACACCAGGTCAGCCATGGGTGGAGCAGGGGCCTTTCGGAAGATTCAGGAACGGACTTCGAGCAGCGGGACGAGCTGCTCGACGGGGGTCATCGACCCGTGCAGACCGACCATCGAGGACTCGCCGGGCTCCCGGCGGGAGGCGATCACCGCGATGTCGTCCCGGGCGGCGGCGACCACGTCGCCGATCCGGTGGTAGACCCGCTCCTCCACGACCGGCCCGAACCAGCCCGCGGCTATCGCCTGGTCCCGGGTGGCGACCCACATCCGGTCCCCCAGCACCTCGCTCCAGACCGTGAAGACGTCGGTCGCCGCCCCCGGCACCGCGTACACGTGCCGGGCCCGGCCCTCGCCGCCGAGCAGCGAGACGCCGGCGCTGAGCTCCCAGTCCTCGTCGAAGTCGATCCGGTCCTCGGGCGCGATGTCGATCATGCCGTGGTCGGCCGTGACGTACAGGGCGGAGCGCGGCGGCAGCTGCTCGGCGAGGCGCTTGGCGAGGCGGTCCACCGTGTTGAGCATCATCCGCCAGTCGTCGGAGTCGACGCCGAAGCGGTGGCCGGCGCCGTCCAGCTCGCTGACGTAGGTGTAGCAGAGCGCCCGGTCGTGCTCGGCCAGCCAGCGGGCCGCCTGGTCCATCCGCTCCTCGCCGGTGGTGCGGCCGAGGAAGGTGCCGCCGGAGAGGGCGACCTGGGTGAGCGGGGTCTGCGAGAAGAGCGGGGAGGAGACCTGGCAGGTGGCCACCCCGGCCTCGTGGGCACGCTGGAAGACGGTCGGGTGCGGCTGCCAGCCCCGAGGGTCGACCTGGGGGTGCCAGCGCAGCTGGTTCATCAGGTAGCCGGCGCCCGGCACCGCCAGGGTGTACCCGGCCAGGCCGTGCTCGCCCGGGGCGAGCCCGGTGCCGACCGAGGCCAGCGAGGTCGCGGTGGTGGAGGGGAAGCCGGCGGTGATCGCCCGGCCGCCCGCCACCAGGGAGTTGAGGAAGGGCGCGTACTCGGGGTGACGCTTGATCAGCTCCCAGCCCATACCGTCGACCAGGAACACGCAGACCCGGTCGGCGGGCTCCAGCGGCAGATGGGCGGTGTACCCGGGCACGCCGAGCCCGGCCGCCACGGCGGGCAGCAGGTCGGCGAGCGCCCCGGCACCGTACGCCGGGGCGGGCGCGTCGGCGGGGTCGAGGATCTCGAAGGCGTCATGGCCGAGATGCGTCATGAGTCGGTTCAGCCCCGGTTGGCGATGGTCGCCTCGGACAGCGCGCGGGCGAAGACCAGCGCCTGCGCGACCGTCTCCGGGCCGTCCCCGGCCTCGCTGACCCGCAGCGAGAGGTCGTCGGCGGTGGCCGAACCGGTGTAGCCGTGGTCGGCCTCGCAGTTCGGGTCCGAGCAGCCCGCCGGCTCCAGGTCCAGGCGCTGGACGGCGCCCCAGCCGATGGTGAGGACCACCTCGCGGGGCAGCGTGCCCGGGGTGTAGGTCTCGGGGTTGGCGACCATCCGGCTGAGCACCACCGAACCGATCCGGTCCAGCCGGACCACCTCGGTGGAGGTGGTGGCGTACGGCACCGGGCTGGTCGCGTCGGCGGCCTGCTCGTCGGTGTGGCTGACCACGAAGCGGGACGGGGTGAGCACCAGCACGGTCACGTGCCGGCGGACCTCGTTCGCGTCGAAGGTGGTCTCCTGGTGGACCAGGTAGGAGGTGATCGGCTCGGGGCCCACCGCGGCTTCGACGGCCTCGGACACCAGTGCCGGGTAGTAGCCGCTGCGCTCGATCGCCGAGCGCAGGTCCTGGGTGGTGGTGGTACCGGTCTTCGCCATAGCTCCATCCTGGCATGCCGCACCGGGGTGGTGGGGTGGGTGGCCTCACCGCCGGGCGGATCGAGCGCCCCTTGGCAGGCGCAACCAAGGAAGGTTACAGGGTGCTCATCGCGCGCGGGCCCAGATCGCTGCGCACCGGGAGCGGGGCGATCCGCACCTTCGCCCCCAGCACGGCCAGCCCGCGGGGTGCCACCACCACCGGTGCGAGATCGACGGCGGCGACCTCGGGGAGGTCGTCGACCAGCCGCGAGACCCTCAGCAGCAGTTCCTCCAGCGCGGCGGTGTCCACCGGCGCCGCGCCGCGCCAGCCGAACAGCAGCGGGGCGGCCCGCACCTCGCGGATCAACGCCGCGACGTCCTGGTCGGTGGCCGGGATCAGCCGGTGCGCGACGTCGTCCAGCAGTTCGGCCGGGGCGCCCGCCAGTCCGAAGGAGAGGATCGCGCCGACGGCCGGGTCGACCGTGGCGCCGATCACGGTGTCCACCCCGCGCGGGGCGAGCGGCTGGACCACCAGCTGGGCCCGCTCGGCCCCGCCGAGCAGCTGGTCCAGCTCGCGGTGGGCCCGGCGCAGCCCGGCCTCGGTGGTCAGGTCCAGCCGGACGCTGCCGAGGTCGGGCCGGTTGCGGAACCGCTCGGCGGTGGCCTTGAGGGCGACGGGGTAGCCGAGCGCGGCGGCGGCCCGCAGGGCGGTCTGCTCGTCGGGCGCGGGCAGCGTGGGCAGCAGCTCGATGCCGTACGCGGCGAGCAGCTCGGCGGTCTGCTCGTCGGGGAGGGTGATCCGGGCGCCGCCGGGCTGCAGCCGGGCTGCGGCCGCCGTGCTCGTACTGAGGGCCTGCTCGACCAGGGTGCGGGCCTTCAGCTCCTGGACGCCCTCCAGCTCGGGCACCCGGGCGGTCTCCTCGGCCACGGCGGTGCGGCGGCGCCAGTCCGCGTACCGGACGGCGTGGGTGAGGGCGTGCACGGCGCGCTCGGGCGCGGGGTAGGCGGGCACCCGCCCGGCGCGCAGGCGCTCGGGCAGTTCGGTGAGCGCGAGGTGGGCGAGCAGCAGCGGCTTGCCGACCTTCCGGGCCCGGGCGGCGGCCTCGAGCAGCGCCTCGGCGAACTCGGGCTCGTCGGCCCCGAGCGTCGGGTCGCTCGGGGCGCCCTGGGCGGCGATCGGGGGGATGGCCACCGCGATCACGGCGTCCACGGCCGGGTCGGTGAGCGCGGTGTCCAGCGCGATGCGGAAGTTCTCGCCGGTCGCGGCGGTGGTCAGGTCAACGGGGGTGCGGGGGCGCAGCCCGGCGCTCAGGCAGGCGTCGTAGGTGAGCAGGCCGAGCGAGTCGGAGTTGCCCACCACGGCGACCCGGTCCCCGCCGGGCAGCGGCTGCCCGGCGAGCAGCTCGCCGGTGTCGAACAGCTCGGTGATGGTCTCGACCCGGACCACCCCGGCCTGCTGGAAGAGCGCGTCCACGGTGGCGTCGCGCAGGCCGCCGAGCGCGGGCTGGACGGCGTGGCCGGGCGGCAGGCTGCCGGTGTGCCTGGCCCCCTTGACCACCACGATCGGCTTGGCGGCGGCCAGGCGCCGGGCGATCCGGGTGAACTTGCGGGGGTTGCCGAAGGACTCCAGGTAGAGCAGCACCACCTCGGTGGCCTCGTCCTCCGCCCAGTACTGCAGCCAGTCGTTGCCGGAGACGTCGGCCCGGTTGCCGACCGAGGCGAAGGAGGAGACGCCGAGGCCCCGGCGGTGGGCGGCCTCGAGCAGGGCGACGCCGATCGCGCCCGACTGGCAGAACAGGCCGAACGGCCCGCGCTCGGGCAGCACCGGCGCGAGCGAGGCGTTCAGCCGGTGCTCGGGGTCGGTGTTGATCAGCCCGAAGGCGTTCGGGCCGACCACCCGCATCCCGGCGGCCCGGGCCTGGCGGACCAGCGCGCGCTGGCGGTCCCGCCCGTCGGGGCCGGTCTCGGCGTACCCGGCGGTGACCACCACCAGGCCCTGCACCCCGTGCGCCCCGCAGTCGGCCACGGCGGCCGGCACGGCACCGGCCGGGACGGCGATCACGGCGAGGTCCACCGGGCCGGGGATCTCGAGCAGACTGCGGTAGGTCGCGTGGCCGTCCAGCTCGGTGCCGGGCTCGGCGTTGCGGTTCACCGCGTACACCGGGCCCTGGAAGCCGGCCAGGTCGCGCAGCAGGGCCCGGCCGACGGACTGCGGGTGGCGCGAGACGCCGAGCACGGCGACCGAACGGGGTGTCAGCAGCCGCTGCACGGAGCGGGCCTCGGCGCGGTGCTCGCGGGCGCGCATGACGGCGAGCGAGGCGGCGGTGGGCTCGAGGTCGAACTCCAGGTGCACCACGCCGTCGGCGAAGCTGCGGCGCTGGGTGTACCCGGCGTCGGTGAAGACCTTCACCATCTTGCGGTTCTCGGGCAGCACCTCGGCGGTGAAGCGGCGGATGCCGCGCTCCTGGGCGACGGCGGCGATGTGCTCGAGCAGCGCGGAGGCCACTCCCCGGCCCTGGTGGGCGTCCTGCACCAGGAAGGCCACCTCGGCGTCGGTGCCGGTCTCCGAGGGGCGGCCCTCGTGGTCGGTCCGGTCGTACCGGACGGTCGCGATGAACCTGTCCCGGACGACCACGGCCAGGCCGACCCGGTTGACGTAGTCGTGGTGGGTGAACCGGCGGACGTCCTTGTCGGAGAGCCGGGGGTAGGGCGCGAAGAAACGGAAGTACTTGGACTGGTCCGAGACCTGCTCGTAGAACTCGACCAGCCGCTCGGCGTCGCCCTCGGTGATCGGGCGGATCCTGGCCGTGCCGCCGTCGCGCAGCAGGATGTCGGCCTCCCAGTGCTGGGGGTAGCCGTGCTGGTCAGGGCGGGGATCCTCCACGCTGGCCAGGTTATCCGGCCGCGGGGGTGTTGCGCGGGGGCAGGCGGTGCCTTTCTCTGGTGGGGCGCGGTGGTGTCGTGCCACGCGGGGACGCGTCCGGCGGTTCCACGTGCAACACTGGTCTAGACAACACAGCTCCACCAGCACCACCTGAAAGGCACGTCACATGGCTGAGCGCCGCGTCACCATCGGTTGGCCCGAGGGCCTGCACGCCCGTCCCGCCTCCGTCTTCGTCCGGGCCGCGACGGCCGTCGGCGTGCCCGTCACCATCGCCAAGGAGGGCGGCACCCCGGTCAACGCCGCCTCCATGCTGGGCCTGCTCGGCCTCGGCGCCCAGGGCGGCGACGCGGTCGTCCTCGCCTCCGACGCCGACAACGCCGACGAGGCCCTCGACCGCCTGGCCAAGCTCGTCCAGGAAGGCCTCGACGAACTCCCGGCCGCCGCCTAGCAACCCAAGCTGCACCTGCCCCGCCCAAGGGGCGCGGGCAACTGCGCGATGCGGTAGGCGACAGGCCGATGTCTTCCGCACTCGCGCAGTTCCCCGCGCCCCTTTTGCGTGGTGCAACTGGCTCAGAAGATGGACCACCCCGTCGCGGTCGTCAGGGCGTCCAGCGCCGCGACCCCGAGCACCGAGTTGCCCGCCGGGTCGAGCCCCGGGCTCCAGACGCAGAGGGCTCCCCGCCCAGGGATGACGGTGAGGATCCCGCCGCCGACCCCGCTCTTGCCGGGGAGCCCGACCCGGTACGCGAAGTCGCCGGCCGCATCGTACGTACCGCAGGTGAGCAGTACCGCGTTGACCCGCTTGGCCTCACTGCGCGTCAGCAGCCGCGAGCCGTCCGCCCGCAGCCCGTGCCGCGCCAGGAACCGCCCGACCAGTGCGAGGTCCGCGCAGGAGGCGGAGATCGCGCAGTGCGCGTAGTAGTGGGCGAGCACGCTGTCGACCGGATTGCGCAGGTTGCCGTAGCTGGCGATGAAGTGGGCCAGGGCGGCGTTGCGGTGGCCGTGCCGCGCCTCGGAGGCGGCGACGGCGTCGTCGGTGGTGATGCTCCCGTTGCCGCTCTCGGCGCGGAGGAACTCCCGGATGGTGCCCGCCGCGTCGCCGGTCAGCTCGAGGAGCCGGTCGGTGGCGACCAGGGCGCCGGCGTTGATGAACGGGTTGCGCGGGATGCCCTGCTCGGACTCCAGCTGCACCAGCGAGTTGAACGGGTTGCCCGAGGGCTCCCGGCCGACCCGCTGCCACAGGCTCTCACCGCCCTCGGCCAGCGCGAGCGCGAGGGTGAACAGCTTGGAGACGCTCTGGATCGAGAACGGCCGCTGCCACTCCCCCACCCCGTACAGCTCGCCGTCCACGGTGGCCAGGGCCATCCCGAAGGCGCCCGGGTCGGCACTGGCCAGCGCGGGGATGTAATCGGCGGGCCGGCCCCGGGCCGGGAGTGCCAGGGCGGCGGCCATCGCCTCGTCCAACAGCTGCTGGTAGTCCACGTCCATGCGGCCATTCTCACCGGTCGGCCCGCCGACAGGTTCCACAGAGTGAAATGCACCTGACCCGCCCGCTCAGGACCCTTACGCTGCACGGATGACGACCGCCCTCGCACCAGCCGCGCATCCGCTGCGCGCCGCCGTCCGGGACACCCTGGGCGTCGGCATGGGCCTCTTCCCGCTCGGCCTCGCCTTCGGCGTACTGATCACCCAGAGCGGCTTCGCCTGGTGGTGGACCCCGCTCTTCTCGCTGCTGATCTACGCCGGCTCGCTGGAGTTCCTGGCGATCGGCCTCTTCCTCGCCCTCACCCCGCTCGCCTCCGTCGCGGTGACCACCTTCCTGGTCAACTTCCGGCACGTCTTCTACGGGCTCTCCTTCCCGCTGCACCGCGTCCGGGGCCGCCTGGGCAAGGCGTACAGCGTCTACGCGCTGACCGACGAGGCCTACGCGATCGTGGCCACCAAGCCGGCCGAGGAGCTCACCAGCGCGCGGATCCTGGCGGTCCAGGCGCTCTGCCAGGCGTACTGGGTGCTCGGCGGGCTGTCCGGCGCCCTGGTCGGGGCGGCCCTGCCGCCCGGGCTGCACGGGCTGGACTTCGCGCTCACCGCGCTCTTCGTCGTCCTGGCCATCGACGGCTACCGCTCGGCGCGGGACGTGCCCGGGCCGGTGCTCGCCCTGCTCTGCGCGCTCACCGCACTGCTGGTGGCCAAGGGCCAGCTGCTCGTGGTCGCCCTCGGGCTGTACGTCCTCGCCCTGACCGTCCGCCACCTGCTCCGGGAGCGAGGCCGCCGTGCCCTCTGACCGCTACCTGCTCACCGGGCTCGGCGTGATGTTCGCCGTCACCTTCTGCCTGCGCGCCGCCCCCTTCGCCGTCCTCGGCCGCCTGCGCTCCTCCCGGCTGGTCGCCTTCCTCGGCACCACCATGCCGACCGGAGTCATGGTCATCCTGACCGTCTACACCCTCCGCGACCTCGACCTGACGGCCCACCCCTACGGCCTCCCCGCCGCCCTCGGTGTGGCCGCCACCACCGCCCTGCACCTGTGGCGGCGCAACTCGCTGCTCAGCATCGTCGCGGGCACGGCCGTCTACATGCTCGCCGGCCAACTGCTGACGCCCTGACGGAACCGGTACCGGCACCCCGGGCGTGATCACTGGCGGTTCGGACCGCAGATCACGGGGGTGGACGTGCGGCGCATCGTCGAGAACACAGCCAGAGCACTGCTCTTGTCAGTCACCCTGCTGGGGGCACTGGTCGTAGGGGTGGCCGGCAGCTTGCGGGTGGTGCTCAGCCTGGACGGGCAACCACCCGCCGACATCGCGGGGCTGGGCCTGTACCTGGACGTTTCCGTGCTCTGGGCCGCAGGCTCCGTCCTCGCCGTGGCCGCCCGACACGCTTCGGCACGACGGATGGCCGGCTGGGTCGTGGCCATGCTGCTGGCCCTCCTCTGGCCGGTCCAGGCGGCGCTGTTCGCGGGCCTGGCCGCCCGGCGCGCGATCGGGTGGCGGCGGGTGAGCACGGCGGTGGCCGGTGCCCTGCTGCTGGTCGGGGGCCTCGGCTGGGGCGTCACGGCGTACGCGGCCGAACAGCCCTGGACCGGCCGGTCCGACACCGAGCTGCTCGGCACCTGGCAGGCCGGTCAGGGCCGCACCCTCGACCTGCACGCCGACCACACCTTCACCGCCCACGGACTCACCGGCTACACCCCCGACACCAACACCGTGGGTTGGTGGCCGTTCTGGCACCCGGACACCACCGGCACCTGGGAACTGACCGCCGGACAGCTCGTGGCCGTCCCGCATCAGTCAGGTCTCCGCTACGGCACCGACGCCGATGCGGCCCTGTCGCTCTCCCCACGCGGTTGGTTCTCCCCCGCCTCACTCTGCCTGTCCCCCGCCGACCCGCTGCAGTACTGCGTCGCTGCCCTGCACCGGCCATAGCCGCCCGGAACCGGAACGGGCGCTCCGAACGTGATCAGTGGCGGTTCGAACAGCGGAGGAAACGTGCGGTACGTCGTCGGCTTGGCAAAGGCGCTGCTCTGGCTGGTCGCCCTGCTCGGGGTGCTGGCCGTCGGGGCCTGGCAACTGCTCAAGCTGCTCTTCGACGCGAACGGGCCGGACCTGACCGACACCGCAGGGCTGGGGCTCTACTGGGACGTGGCCAAGCTCTGGGCGGTGGGCTGCGGGTTCGCCGTGCTGGTCCGGCCCCGCTCGCTGCAGTGGATGGCGGGGTGGGTGCTGGCCATGCTGACGGCTTTTCTCTGGCCGGTCCAGGCTGCACTGTTCGCCGGTCTTGCTGCCTGGCGTTCGGTGGGGTGGCGGCGGGTGAGTACGGCGGTGGCCGGTGCACTGCTGCTGGCCGGCGGCCTCGGCTGGGGCGTGACGGGGTACGCCGCCGAACAGCCCTGGACCGGCCGGTCGGACGCGGCGTTGATCGGCCACTGGCGCAGCAACCACGGCGGCACCCTGGAGCTGCGCGCGGACCACACCTTCACCGCATCGGTCCAGGACCCCGACCACGACTGGGCGAGCTGGCCAGGACCCACCAGCGGCCACTGGGCGCTCGGCGGCCGGAGCTCGCTGGACCTGATCCCCGACACCGGCTACGCCACCGAGCTGGACCTCTACGGCAGCGCGAGCCCTGCGACACTCTGCAAGTACATGGAGGCCGTGAGCCCCTGCTACTCCGCCCTGCACCGCAGCTAGCCGGGGCGGGCCGAAGACGGCCCACCCGGCTACTGACGATGCGTCAACCCTTGACGCAGACGACCTGCTTCAGCTGGGCCACGACCTCCACGAGGTCCTTCTGCTGGGCCATGACCTTCTCGATCGGCTTGTAGGCGCCGGGGATCTCGTCCACCACGCCGCTGTCCTTGCGGCACTCCACACCCTTGGTCTGCTCCTCCAGATCGTGGGCGGTGAAGCGCTTCTTGGCAGCGGTACGGCTCATCTTCCGGCCGGCGCCGTGCGAGGCCGAGTTGAACGAGTCGCTGTTGCCCAGGCCGCGGACGATGTACGAACCGGTACCCATCGAGCCCGGGATGATCCCGTACTCGCCGGAGCCGGCCCGGATCGCGCCCTTGCGGGTCACGAGCAGGTCGACGCCGTCGTACCGCTCCTCGGCCACGTAGTTGTGGTGTCAGCAACAGTGGGTATGTCAGATGAGGAGCAGTCAGCCGCCCGCCCTGCGGGCAGGGGAGGTACCCGCCTTGACCATGCCAGATGAACCACCAGTCAAGAAGCTCACCGCTGCCCAGGTCGAGCTGTTGGTCGAGAAGCTTCGCGGAGTCCCCGCCGACGCGCCCAGCCTGGACGAGGCAAAGGCCCTTCGGCTCGCCGGCTGGAAGCTCGTAGTTGCGTACTGCCGGATCTCCGACGATGCCCACAAGCGTGACGCCCACGGTGTTGAGGACCAGACACGGCACTGCGGGCGCATCGCTGCTGTCGGTCGGATGGTGGTGATCTGCCACTACATCGACAATGACAAGTCGGCTTCGAAGGCCACCGTCGTCCGCGACGACTTCGACAAGATGATCGATGCCCTGGAACGCGGCGTCACCGAGCACGGCTATCCGGTCGACGGCGTTGTCTGCGTCGCGGACGACCGCCTCTACCGTGGCGCCTACGCCTACGAGCGCTTCATCGACTCGTTCACCACTCACCCGGGTCGGGTCTACGCCGACGACACCGGGCGCCACGACCTCTACGGGGACGGAGCCGAGTACCGGGGCCTGCTGGGCGTCGCCGCAGCCCGCTCGGAGACAAAGAAGAAGAAGCGGCGCGCCCGTCTCAACCACCTTGCTCGTGCCGAGCGGGGGGAGCCGGTGTCCGGCCGTCGGCCGTTCGGCTGGGGGGACGACAAGAAGACTCTGCGCGCAGCAGAGGCCAAGGTGATCGCCGAGGGCGTCAGGGGCCTGCTCGCGGGAAAGAGCATCACCACGGTGACCCACGGCTTCATCGCCTCAGGCATCACCTCGACGATGGGCAACAGCTGGCAGCTCCAGACGGTCAAGCAGATCCTCCGGAACCCCCGTATCTGCGGATACCGAAAGCTCAACGGGGAACTGGTGACCGACTCCGACGGCAACCCGGTCGTCGGGCAGTGGGAGGCCATCGTCTCCCCCAAGGAGTGGTACGCCGTCACGGCGTTGCTGGACAAGCGGCGCACCGCCGGGGGCTGGGACGGTTCCGGCGACGGCAAGCGCACTCCCCGGAAGTACCTGTCCACCGGACTGCTCCGCTGCGGCCGGGAGCTGGCTCCGGGCCGCCGTTGCCACACCAAGCTCAACGGCGCTCCGGCCCGCAAGACCCACGCATACCGCTGCCGATCCGTACTGGACGGAGGCTGCGACAGGTTGAGCCGCCAGGGACCAGCGATCGACAAGCTGCTGACTGAGCTCGTGCTGGCCAAGCTGGAACAGCGCAATGCAGAGCGTCAGCCCGTCGAGGAGGTGTGGGCAGACGAGGTGGTGATGGAGGCTGCCCAGCGTAGGAAGACAGCACTTGAGGCCCGCTGGCACGCCGAAGAGATCAGCGACTCGACGTTCTTCTCCCTCCTGAAGAAGGAGGAGGCGGAGATCAAGCGACTCACGAACGAGCGAAAGGCGTGGGCTGCCCGTCAGGAGACCAGGCGGCACCAGGTCACGGACATCCGGGCGCAGTGGGACAGCATGGACCTCCAGCAGAGGCGCACGGTGCTGTTCGACGCCCTCGAAGCCGTGATCGTCCTGCCGGGGGTGAAGGGCTCACACAAGTTCGATCCGGCCACGATCATCCCCGTATGGAAGGAGGAGGTCGCTAACTGAAGCGCACACCGAGTGTCCGCCCCATGCGGTCCCACTTCTCGGCGCTCCAGTCCGGCGACCTCTCCAGCCACTTGGCGATCCAGTCCCGCTCAGCCTCGGTCAGATCTGTCGGCGGCACCTCGGTCACAATCGGGGCGCCGCGCTCTTGTTCAGCTGGCAGGACATTCGCGTCCGCTGGCGGCCCGCTCTTTGCACCTGGCCTCGCGGACTGCCCCTGTGCACGGCTCCGCGACCAGGTACGCCGGTGCAGTGGTGCGACCTTCGACTCAGTCACCCTCGTCAGCTCTCACCAGCAGCTGGGGACTCCCCAGACGCCCGTGCGATCTCGCGGTTCTCCCCGATGTCTTGAGCGATGCCTGCTGCGATGAGTGCTTGGCCGGGGGTGTCGTGGCCGGAGCCGAGGTAGCGCCAGGTGGCTTCGGTGGTGGTGTCACTGTCCCAGTCGGTGAGCAGCTGGCGGCCTTCGGCGTGGTTTCGGGTGTGTTCGGTCCGGGCGGTGCGGAGTTGGCTGTAGGTGGTGGAGTAGGCGCGGGTCTTGGTGAGGCAGTGGCCCCGGTAGCCGAGCATGTGGGCCCAGGCGCGGAGCCGTAGGTGTTCCAGCTCCGGCAGGCCGGCGAGGCGCCAGGCGGTCTCCATCAGGGCCCGGATGTGCGGGGTGGCGTTCGCTTCGCGGATCTCGGCGAGGGAGTGGAGGCGGTGGTCGACGGCCCCGGCGGTCTCGACGCTCTTGGAGGTGTACTTCGCGACATATGCCGCCACGGCCTCGTCCGTGATCCTGCCGCCGTCTCCGTTGGTGAGGGGGTGGGCGTCGAGCTGGGTGCCGAAGCGCAGCCGCAGGTCCCCGTACGCGCCCGAGGCCGGAGCCGCGAGCGCCACGGCGGCAGCGGCCGAGCGGACCGTGTCGGCCAGGAGGTCGGTGGTGGCCCAGGACGGGGGCGGGGTGGTGGGGCCGTCGGGTCCGTCGAGGCGGATGACGGCGTGGAAGTGGATCGCGCCGCGTTTCTGGTACTCGGCGACCTTGGCGGCCGAGACCCGCAGCAGGGTGCGGACGGCGGTACGGCCGACTCCCGCGCGGGCGGCGAGGTGGTGGGAGAGGTTGTCGCGGAACGCCTTCCACAAGGCAGGAGCCATGGCGTTCCAGAGAACGTGGTACACGTAGTCGTAGCAGCCGAAGCAGAGCGGCTGACCGACCACGTCGTCCCTGTCATCGTGGGCCGTACCGCAGCCGAAGCAGGCGCCGTGCTCGCAGGTCCAGCGCCGGGCCGGGTGGCAGTCGCCGGCGCGGTGGACCCGGCCGAACGAGGGCGCGGTCAGAGTGGCGAACAGCCTCGGGTGGGCGCGGACGCTGTCCGGGACGCCTTTGCCGCCAGTCAGTCCGGCCCGCACCAGGTGGAACGTGTCGCCGGAGTACTCCCGGGAGCAGGGCGCGCAGCGGGTGGCGCGGCGGTTGCGGCAGCGGACGAGGAGGCGTCCGCCGGGCTCGTTCGCGGTCGAGTAGTGCCGCAGGATCTCGCCGGTTTCCCCGTCCAGGGTGGTGCTGTGTCCGGCGAGGTGGACGGGGTGGGCGCAGCCGCCGGTGGCGCGGATCTGGTCGAGCCAGCGGGTGAGGTCGGGGAGTTCGCCGAGGCGGACGAGGTCTTGGTCGAGGTCGGGGAGGGTGCGCAGCCGCGCCTCTCGGTCGAGGTGGGCGCGGCTCGCGTCGGGGTCGGTCCAGGGGTTGCCGGGCCGGGTGGTCATGTGGGGTGTCTCCAGGGCAGGGGCGCGCTGTGTCCTGGCCAGGTGAGGCGTGCTGGGGGTGGGCCGGGTGCAGCGGTGAGCCGGACGGGCGGGCGGCGGGCGGGGGTTGTCGCGGGTGTCATGGCGATCGCTCTCATTCGGGGTTCAGGGGGTGTGGGTGGTGAGGAGCCAGGTGACGGCGTAGATGACGGGGTCCGTCCAGTGGGCGCGGTCGAGGTAGACGCCGAGGAGGCCGACCGTGACGGCGTGCCAGGTGCGGATTTCGCCGCTGCGGACCAGGAGGACGGTGACGGTGGCCAGGAGGATGAGCAGGGTGGCGTTCACAGGTAGATGCCTTCCTGGGCTTCGCCGGCCGGGTCGGTGAGGCCGGGCCAGGGCGGGGTGAGGTGGGCGTGCTTACGGGCCACCCGAAGCGCCTGTTCGGGGGTGACGTGGACGGAGCGGGCTCGGGTCCACTGGCCGTCGGTGGTGGCGGTGACGGCGACGCCGGGCTCGGAGAGGGTGATCTGCTGGGCGGCGGCGAGGGCGTCCTTGTTGAGGTCGCCGAGGGCCATCTCTGCGGTGGCGGGGTCGTTGACGCGGTGGCAGATCCGGCCGGCGAGCTGGGCGCGCAGGGCGGTGACGCCGGGGCCGAGGTCGGAGCCGACCCGCTGTCCGGCGACCACCAGGTGCACGCCCAGGGCCGCGCCGAGCTGCGCCAGGCGCAGGAGGTTGACGGAGATCTCGGCGACCTCGGCCTTGTCGTCCCGCGTCGGGGTCAGGTACAGCTCGGCGACTTCGTCGACGATGACGACGATCGGTGTCTTGCGGAGCTTGGCGGGCAGGTCCCAGACCGAGCGGACCCCCGCCGTACGGCACAGCGCCATGCGCGCTTCGGTCTCGGCGACCAGGCCGGTGAGGAGAGCGGCGGCTTCGGTGCGGGTGGCGGCGAGGGCTGACAGCCGAGGCTCGAAGAGGGAGAGTTCGAGGCCGCCCTTGAGGTCGATGCCGAACAGGGCGACCCGTTGCGGCGCGAGCTGCCGAACGAGAGCAGCGATCAAGGTCGACTTGCCGGAGCGGGTGGCGCCAACAATCAGCCAGTGCGGCACCAGACGGAAGTCCAGCGCCCAGGTCCGGCCGTCCTCCAGCAGCCCGACCACGGCCCGCAGCAGCCTGCCGGGCAAGTGAGGGATGGTCGGGGCGGCCAGGGGATCCCAGGCCAGGGCCGTGACGGTGACGAAGCCCCGCGCACCGGGGCGCACCCGCACGGAGTGGACCCGCCAGGCGTGGGTGAGGGCGTCGGTGACGGCGGTGAACTGGTCGGGGACCTGTCCGGGGTGCAGCCGGATCGCCAGCTCCAGGCCGCCGCGCCGCAGCTTCAGGGTGCCGAGGCGGGGCGGGACGGGCTTGAGCGGGTCTCCGCTCACGGTCATCTCGCCGAGGATCGCGCGGGGCGGACGCCTCGGAATGGCGAGACCGGTGACGGTGGTCAGGCGCCGCCAGGTGAACAGGACGCGCAGCACCGTCTGCGGGTAGCCGAGCAGGCACCACCACACGTGCGGGGCGCTCCGGCGGAGGGTGGGCCCCGCGACGAGCAGGGACAGGACAGCCAGGACCAGGGCTAACCAGAGGAGCTGGGTGATCATCGGCTGGTCTCCCCGTTCTCGGTGGCCGTGTTGTGGGCTTCGGTCTCCAGGTCCCGGGCGAGCTGGGCGGCGGTGCCGGCCTTGGTCGCGATCTCGGCGAAGAGCGGGGCGCCGTCGGAGTCGGGGGCGAACGGGTCGACCTCCTCACCGAGGTCGGACAGGTCCCAGAGGACGCGGCGCAGCTGCACCCGGGTCTGGCCGCTCACGCGTCACCGCCCTTGCGCGCCGACGAGGAACCAGCCGGGGCGGCGGGCGGGGTGACGGGCGGGGCGGGGGTGATGGAGTCGGCGCGGAACGAGAGTCCGTGCCGCTCGCCCATGGCCCAGGAGAACGCGACCAGGCCGGTGACGTTGACCCGAACGCCTTCCACGACGCCGACGGGCTCACCGGCGACGCTGATCTCGACCACGGAGGCCCGGCGGGCTTCCTGCCGCACGGCGACGCCGACGGTGTAGATGGTGTTGCCGTCGCGGTCCTTCTTGACCTCTCCGGTCTCCCGGTTGGCCAGTCGTGCTTCCGGGGCGACGATGCAGGTCATCGTGCCGAGCCGGGTTCCGTCCACAGGGATGGACTGCATGAGGGTGCACTCTCCAGGCATATGAAAGGACGCTTGACGCCATTCGTCAAACGTACTGACCTTTGCTGGCCCTGATGATGCCCCTCCTTGACGCCCGAGCGCAACAGATTCATGCTTACGTTTAACGCATAGCGACTGACGACAGACTCACTCCGCACCGCCCCAGCTGGGCGAACACCACACACCACACCTCAAAAACCACACACGGCGGGCCTCCCCCGGCGCCCGCACCAAGGGGCCACCCATCCATGGCGATCATCCGCAACGAAGCACTTCACAAGCAGGTCGCGACAGCCATGCGGCAGTCCATCGCCTCCGGCGAATGGCCGCCCGGCACCCAACTGCCCACCGAGACCGCTCTCGCCGAGTTGTACGGCGTCTCCCGCCCCACCGTCCGCCTTGCCGTCGCCGCCCTGCGCAGCGAAGGCCAACTGGACGTGAAGCAGGGCCGGGGCACCTTCGTCCGCGCCACGGCGCTGGGTCCCGACACCACTGTCGAGCGAACGGTCACCCAGCGCGGGACCCGCTTCACCACCCCCACTGACGGGTGGTTCGACGGCGGCGAAGAACCCACGGTCTACCGAACACGCACCGACTCCATCACCGGCCCGCTGCTCGGCCTGGACGCCGAGGAGCTGCTGATCGGCGTGGACCGGCTCCTGACGGACCCGCAGACCGGCGCCCGCGCCCTGCACCGCATGTGGCTGCCGATGGAGCGCATCGAGAACACCCCGCTCGCCAAGACCCCGGCCGTTGCCCCGGCGAAGGCGTACGCGATCCTCGCCACCGCCGGCCACGAACCCGCCTGGCGCGAACTGGTGAGCGCCCGCGTCCCGCAGCCCGACGAGCGCGAAGCCCTCCGGCTCACCGAGTCCGCCGCGCTCCTGGTCACCCACCGCATCACGGCCAGCAGCACCGACGGCCGGCCGCTCATGCTCGAAGAGACCCGGCTCAGCGCGGACACGTTCGCCCTGAGCTACGGCGTCAACGCCCAGCAGGCCACCGGCCGCTCCCCCCGCACCACCACCGCATAGAGCCCCGCCGCGCGGCCGTGTGCCGGGCCCGGGGCTGTCGCGAATCTTCTCTACTTGCTCAAGGGGCGGCGCTGTCGCGCCGCCGGGCGGTCCCTGCCGCCCCGGCCGGGCATGCGGCCTGGCGGCCGTTCCGGGCCGGGCGGCAGACCGCCCACACACCAGCGCACCCAGGGCGAGAAGCCGACGACGCGTGGTCGAGGCTGCCGCGCGGTGGCTGGGGCGGGCGGCTCCGCGGTTTTACCCACCTCTCCGGACCGGGCCCCGCGCCGGGCAAGACCGGGGGGCCACTCGGCCACACTGCGGTCAGGCCCAAAAGCCCTGACCGAGTCGCAGCAGCTTACGGCCCCCCGATCATGCCCGGCCCCACACCGGACAGGACACCGACCAAAACCACTCCGCCGCCCGCATCCCTCAGGCAGGGGGCCTCACATGTGCCAAGGACGACGCTAGTTCGTCGCGCGGCCGCTAGAGTTCGCGATAGGTCGCAACGCGCAGCCTTGGAGGCCTCAACGAGAACTTTGAGGCGACTGGTACAGCGGTGCGAGGTAGGCACGCACGAGGATGGACTCTGTGGAACTCATTGAGTTGAATGTCACTAACTTCCGCTCCCTCCTTGATGTGACGGGCCTACCTATTCACCACCAAACAATCCTTACCGGCCGCAACGACTGCGGCAAGACGACTACGCTAGATGCAATCGCTTTCCTTCTGGGCGAGACAAGCCTCGCAGATTCCGACATTTCACATGATGCCAGCAAGCTTGAGGCTCTCGCATCAGACTCTGAGACGACACCGCAAATTCATGTCGAGGGAATTTTTCGCCTGACCGCCGAAGAATCATCGACACTAGGTCTCCCCTCGCAGGTTTCTATCCGCCGCCTGTACGCCAAAGGTGGCTCGGCCTGGCTCGAAGCAAAGATGCTTGTCCCCGAAGCGGAAGGCCTCCGGGGCATTGACGATCTCAGCCTGGAGTCTCTTCGAAAGCTGGGAGAATCTCTCGAAATTTCCCCGATTGGAAAGGCCAATGCGAAGGCGAGTTGGATCGAGCCACTGAAAGTGCACTGCGCGAGCGCCCCCAAGGTTGACGCCTGGGTGAAAGCCCCTGCCGGACTGCAGGATCTCCTGCCCCAGATGCTTTACTTTCGGGGCGACGTCAGCGAGTCTCCAGAGTCGGTGGTTCGCAGTATCCTGTCCGCCAGCCTTCGCGAGCATTCCAAGGCCGAGGAAACCCAAAAGAAGATTTCAGAACTGGAGGAAGATTTCTCCAACAGGCTTCTCCTGGATGCGGAGAGGCTCCGCCAGCTGGTAATCGAGCGCTGCGGATTCGACGATTTCAACCTTGCCCCCCAAGTCCAATTCAAGCCGACCGTGGGGTCAATTGCGATGACCGCATCAGTAGAGGGCCAGGGGGGAGTTTCCCTGTCGGCCGCCGGCGCCGGACGGGCTCGCCGCGTGGCCCTCGCGCTCTGGGAAGGCACGCAGGAACTGCTCTCAGAGACCCCCGACGACGGCATGGGCCGGAACTTGATCATCGCCTACGATGAGCCCGACACGCACCTTGATTACGAACATCAGCGGCGAATCATGAAGATGATCAGGGCATCCTCCTCGAATCCACGGTCAACAGTCATCGTGGCGACACACTCTCTGAATCTAATCGACGGTGTCGATATTCAAGATATTGTCCACCTGGACGCGAAAAGCGGTCGAGCAGAGGTGCAGCTCCTCGGGGCAGATGAACCCGACGAGGGTGTTCGGAGGTTCATGTCAAACATGGCAACTTCTCTCGGGTTCCGCAACAGCGTACTCCTGCACGAGAAGTGCTTTGTTGGAGTCGAAGGGGTATCCGAATATTCAGCCCTTCCAATCCTATTCAAACTCTCAAGGGGATATCCGATTCAATCCTCAGGGATCGCTCTTTGGTCCTGCGGGGGCAATGACGGATCGCTTCACTTTGCGCGCTTCCTAAAAGAACACAAGCGGACAGTTGCCTTCATTGTAGATTCCGACTCTCGCCGAGATAAAGAGAAGTTCTTCAATGAGACTCGGTTGAGCAGGTATGGATTCTCTCCCGACCACTGCATCTTTCTTGGAAATCCCCACGAACTTGAGGACGTATTCAGCAGTGAACAGTGGGCACGGGTGGCCAACGAGGTTTGGCCCCGACGCGATGAACGCCCTTGGACAGCAGAAGAGATTGAAAACCTGAGGCCGGAAGGGAAGTTCAGCAAGAGCCTGCACGGCCTTATTTATATGAACAGCGACTCGGCGCCGCGAGGCAAGGATGACATGGTCATGGAGCTGGCGCAGCGCCTCAGGGAACCTGCGGAAATCCCAGAAGCACTTGTTAGCGTGTTTGACAAAATCGAACTAATCGCTCAAGGGGCTGGCCAGGACATCTGGCTGGACTAATCTTCGGTAAGCCGACGAGGCTTTCGACGAGCCTTCATGCGACTGATTCTTTGGCTACGAGTGGGGGGCTCCCACTCGTGCATGCCCACCGATGCAACCCATTGCGATCCATGCACGTTTTGAGGTTCTCCGCACCATCTGCAACCGCTCGGTGCCGGTGGCTCGGCGTGCCGAATCCGCATCAGAGGGGTTCGCATGTCCATACCGCCTTCCCGTCGCTCGTTGGTCTGCTGCAAAGCCTGCCATGGGCCACTGACACCCGCCTGAGGTCACCGGTGGATCGAAGCGTCATGATCTTTCGACACCTCCACTGCCTACTCCCGCACAAGATCATGTGATTCTGGCTAGGTGGCAGGTCGGCTGGACGACTCGGACAATCGACGACCTTGTCGGCGATCTGGCGGGCAGTCAGCCTCGGTCTCCCTGATACCAGTTCTGTCCAGATGCGCCGTCGTTGACACCTTCGGCAGGTAGCCGGATCGTTCCATCGTGATCGTGTCAGCCCTTGGCCACTGGAAAGTGGGAGCGCCATGACTTCATCGTGAGCCTGCCTTGCAGGGGAAGATCATTGATCCCGTGATCAACCCGATCTGGCTCGATCAGCAGTGCGTGGGGCACTGAAGTGCAAGCCCACCCCGTTCGGAAAGGGAGCGACTCGGTCTGTCTCGTCCAGATCGGTCCTGTTACTGCTGCCGCGCGAGCGCCAGCAGTAACTCGAGTTGGCGCCAGCCGTCCGGGGTTCCGATCAGCCGCACGATCCCGCCGCCGGCCGCGTCGGTGTCGGGAACCGCCCGTAGCTGGCCTCGCTCCAACCCCGTCTTGGCGAGGAGGGCGTTCAGTTCCACCGCCTCAGCCTTTGCAGCTCGCCAGCCCGCCGCGTAGTCAATCCCCGGCAGCCACAGCCACTCTTCGGGGTCCAGATCTTCCACCGCGCTCGCGAGGGCATCGCGCTCCGCACCCAACGACTCATCAACTCCTGAGATCAACAACCGACTTGGCTGAATCCGTGTACGGACATGCCGAAGGCCCCGGTACCATCGGCACCGGGCGCCAGCCCGCCGGACCACCCCACGGCCCGCCAAGGATGCGGGGTGGTCCGGCAAGAACTCAGTTGTGATCTGCTCCGGGCTCAGTCGCCGGGAGGCTCCCAGTCCTCCCACTCGCACCCGAAGATCCGGCGGAACAGCTCCCGCTCAGCGAGTACCTGCACCTGAGCGCCAACGCCGCCCGCAGACTGCCCCTCCTGCGGAACCCTGGTGCGGACTGGCCAGCCAGACCGTCTCCGCTCCGCCACCAGCTCCACGGCCCACCGATGGGCCCTCTGACGGCGGGGGCTGACCAGCCGCACCGGCCGGGAGGACTGGCCTCGCAGGAACCACCAGCGCTCCAGGCCCTCCCGCCAGCGGCACCGGCCCGGAGTCACGGCGCTGTCCTCTCCGCCGGCCGCACCCACACCAGGTGCGACTGACCAGCCATGGTGAACGTCAGCTGGAGCTGACCGTCCCGGGACAGGAACCGGCCCACCCGCTCGACCGCGCCCTCCCCGAAGAACAGGGCGTACGCCTCGTACTGCTGCGAGCCGAGCGGCAACGCCCGCAGCGCGAGCCACAACGCCTCCACCGCCGCCGGGAGGTTCGAGAAGGTGGCCGCAGGCGCCACTCCCTCGATCCCCACCGTCACCGCCCCGACCCACTGGGCCTCCGCCACAGCAACCCCGCCACTCACCTTCACCACTCCTCTCCGAAGGCGCAGTCGCGCAGCCGCCCGGCTCCACCACCGCGCACGAGTCCTGGCCGCACACCTCGGCCCACCGTTGCCGCCCACCCTCAGCCCTCAAGATCGAAACGCATCACCAACGGCCCATCGGCCCGGGCGGACGAACTCCAGCGCCAGGCCGGCGTCACGAGGTGGCTCAGTACCGCCACCTGTTCACCACTCACCCGCTCCGGCGCCGGTATCTCCACCTGCACGCGGTAGTGCCCGCCGCCCAGTGCCACCACCTGCGGCCGAGCGCACGCGAGGGTGTCTTGCAACGCGGCGGCGAAGCGGAGCACCCGCCTCGTCGGGCGGCGCCACAGAACTTGCTGCGAGCGCCGCCGATGGGATCGTCGCCCGCTCATCCCGCGTCCCCGCCCCGGTCGCCCACGGCCCGTCCGAGCATCCCGACCACCAGCGCCCCTACCATCGGGGCCGCCCAGGAGGGCGAGGCTTGACGTCTGCCTTGAGCAGCACGGCCCGGACGGTGTTGATGCTGGTCTTGAAGCGCCGCGCGATGGCACGGATCGACATCCGCTCCGTGACGTAGAGGCGGACGATCGCCTGCTCCGGCCTCTCCTCCGGCGGCTTCCGGTCGGGCACGACGCCATGGCGGGCCAGCAGACTTGCGATCGACCCCTCGGGGATTCCGTACTTCCGGCTGATCGCGGCCCACGTCATGTCCGCCCGGTAGTCGGCAATGACCTGAGGCATCACGGCATCCCACTTGCCGCCGCTGGGCACCGACGTCACGCCTGCACCTCACCCTGGCGCCGGGGGTGCCGCCGGTGCACACCGACCACCTTGCCCCCGACCACGATCATCCGCGCCGCTCCCGTCCGAAGGCCTGCTCCGCAGTAGTGGCACCGCGACAGGTCCGCCTCAGACGTACGCTTCGCCCACTTCACGATTCACTCCCAACCGGCCCCACCAGGGCCCAGACGACCTTCCCGACACCACCGGCACGCTGGCAGCAGCCCCATGACGAGGACAGGGCCTCAACCAGGCGCAGCCCGCGCCCGGATTCCTGATCCTGGTCGACGGCGGATCGCACGACCGGCAGCTGCCTGCTTGCGTCATGCACCTCGATACGGAGTGCATCGCCCTCCAGCAGGAACCGGATCATGATCAGCCGCCCCGGGACGTTCGCATGCAGAACCGCGTTGGTGACCAGCTCCGAGAGCACGACCTCGCCGGCTGCAACCGCTTCATCGTCGCTGCCACTGCTGGCGAGGGCTTCCCGCAGCAGGCCGCGTGCTGCGCCCACGGACTGTTGCCGACACGACAGCCAGTAGGTGCGCGCATCCGACGCAGACTCGGCGCGGTCGACTGCCACCTTGGAATTGATCACCCTCACACCTCCCGCTACGGCCAGCGCGCGGAGCCGGGAGCTACGCGTGCTTGATGGCAAGTCAGAACGCTAGAAGGATGGGATGCGGAGACCCCGGAAAATTCTTCCGGGGTCGTAGAACCAGGCACCGCCAAGGTGGGGGCATGCGTGGGATGACTGAGAGCCTGAGTGTCGGCGAGCGTGTTGCCTGGTACCGCCGCCGGAGGGGCATGCCGCAAGAGGTACTCGCGGGCCTGGTCGGGCGGACCGCCGACTGGCTCAGCAAGGTGGAGAACGGCCGGATCGAGCTGGACCGGCTGTCCGTCATCAAGTCCCTGGCCGATGCGCTCGACGTGCAGCTCGGCGATCTGCTCGCCGAACCATCGCTCTTGGACTGGACGGCCGATGTCCAAGGCGGCACGGTGCCGAAGCTGCGCGAAGCGCTCATGGACTACCGACAGATGTCCCCGCTATTGGCGCCCGCCTCACAGGAGGAACCGCCTGACCTGGAGATCCTGCGGGCGGATGTCGGTTCAGCCTGGTCCGCCTACCAGGACGCGAGGTACGCACGTGCCACGCGCCTGATCCCCTCGATTCTCACCGAGGCCCAGCAGGCGGTGCGTGCCTACGACGGGGACGAACAACTCCAGGCCAAGGCCCTACTTGCGATGGCCTACCAGGGCGCTGCCATGGTGCTGACGAAGATCGGCGAGGCTGATCTTGCCTGGATGGCAGCCGATCGGGGGTTGGCAGCGGCCCAGGAGTCGGGCGATCTCGTGGTGATCGGCTCGCTCTTCCGGTCCGTCTCGCACTGCCTGCTGGCCAACGGTCGCCCCGCAGCCGCCCGGGATCTCATCACCGACTCGGCCGGCTACCTGGAAAGCGGGCTCGACAGCGCCTCGCCGACCTATCTCTCGATCTACGGCACGCTGTTCCTCGTCGGCTCAATGGCCGCCGCGCGGCTCGAAGATCGAGGCGCCGTCCGCGACTTCCTGGCCGAGGCCGACCGGGTGGCTCACCGCCTCGGGCACGACGCCAACCACATGTGGACGGCTTTCGGCCCGACCAACGTGGCCATGCATCGGGTCTCGACCGCCATGGAGCTGGGAGACGTCCAGGTTGCTGCCGATCTTGGACCGCGCGTTGACCCCTCGACGCTGCCGCTCGAACGGCGGGTGCGCCACACTCTCGAACTCGCCCGCGCCTACAGCGCGCAGAACCGCGCGGACGAAGCTCTCGCCCTCGTGCTGGACGCCGAGGAGCTCGCCCCCGAGCAGGTGCGGTACCACCTCATCTCGCGACGTCTGGTGACCGCTTGGGTCCGCCAGCAGCGCGGAAGGCCCAGCCACCTTCTCGCGGGTATCGCTCAGCGCCTTCACATCGTGGGGTGACCACCGGGGGCGGACTACAGTCATCCGCATGAGCGACTCCGAAGTCAGCGAGGCCGTCGCACAGCCGCGTACCGCCGCCGGCGTGCTGTTCTTTGACGAGGTCGACCGGGTGCTCCTGGTCAAGCCGACCTACAAGCCCGGCTGGGAGATCCCCGGTGGCTACCTGCACCCGGGCGAGACCCCGAGTCAGGGCGCAGCGCGCGAGGTCAAGGAGGAGCTCGGCATCACACCTCCGATCGGCGGTCTCCTTGCCGCAGACTGGGCGCCCCACCCCACCGAGGGTGACAAGCTGCTTTTCGTTTTCGACGGCGGGATACTCACTCCGGAGTGGCTCGCCGAGATCACCGTCGACGGCGTCGAGATCGGCGAGTACGCGTTCCACGAGCTCGACCAGGTGGACGCACTCCTCATCCCCCGGCTCGCCCGTCGGGTCCACGCCGCATTCGGCGCTCGCACGGCCTCAGCGACCGCGTACTTGGAGCACGGCGTACCGCATTCCTGACTTCGGCCACCGGCCCCACTCAACGCCTCCAGGCCTTCCTGAGAGTCTGGGAAGGACTGGAACCATTTGTGCACACCTGGGAGATCGGTACTTCCGCTGATCAATCACACACTAGATCAGCTAATCCGCACCTGAGATCTCATCGACCACAAGGCCGTCGTACAACCGACGCCAGAGTGTCTGGCCCAAGTCCATGAAAAAGGCGCACCCGAAGGTGCGCCTACACGACATGATCGTCTACTCAGCTTCGACCAGGTGGCGCCAAGCGAACGAGGTCTCAACAAACTGGATCAGGAACTTGAGCAGCTTAGCCAGTTTAGCCATACGACCACCTCCACAAAAAGTTGCCTTGCCCTGCCTCTCCCCTCCCGGGTTGTCTACAGCCTGATCAAAATCGGCCCCGGGCGTGATATCCCCGCTCGCACTGTCAATGCTCACGAAAATCTCGTACGCCTCAACCGAAGCCTTGTACAGCTCCCGTGCCGCATAAACAGCAAGGGCGGTCAAAACCAAGATCAAGATCCAGGGAATCGAACCCTGCACCATGGTCATAGCTCAATAGACGATCAATCTGCCAAAAATCATCCCACGAGCATGGCGCTTAAATCAAGTGATATTCAGCAGTCATGCATGCGACGACCTCTCATGTTACCGCAGGCTTGTGACGAAGTGGCTGCAAGGCAAAGCCACGCGGTTTCGTGAGCTGAGGTCAAAGGAGGGCCCGACCAGCGGCCCGACCCTCCCTGTAGCACCTACATCAACCCTTGACGCAGACAACCTGCTTCAGCTCCGCGACGATCTGCACGAGATCCTTCTGCTGGTCCATCACGCGCTTGATCGGCTTGTACGCGCCCGGGATCTCGTCGACCACGCCGCTGTCCTTACGGCACTCGACGCCCTTGGTCTGCTCCGCCAGGTCCACAGCGGTGAAGCGCTTCTTGGCGGCCGTACGGCTCATCTTCCGGCCGGCGCCGTGCGACGCCGAGTTGAAGGACGCCGGGTTACCCAGGCCACGGACGATGAACGAGCTGGTGCCCATGGAGCCCGGGATGATCCCCCACTCGCCCGTGCCCGCGCTGATCGCACCCTTTCGGGTGACCAGCAGGTCGAGGCCGTCGTACCGCTCCTCGCTGACATAGTTGTGGTGGCAGCTGATAACGCCCGGCCGGTACTCGACCGTCGTCATCTCACCTTGACTGTCTTCCTGCTGGCAGCTGATGACCTGCTCGAAGCCGACCTTGGCCTTCGGGAACTCACGACGGACGATGTCCTGGAACAGCGCCATCATGATCGCGCGGTTGTGCTTGGCGTACTCCTGCGCCCAGAACAGGTCCTGCCGGTAGGCGCCCATCTGCGGGGTGTCCGCGATGAAGACCGCGAGGTCGCGGTCGACCAGGCCCTGGTTGTGCGGGAGGGAGCGGGCCACGCCCATGTGGTGCTCGGCCAGTTCCTTGCCGATGTTGCGCGAACCCGAGTGCAGCATCAGCCAGACGGCACCGGTCGAATCAATACAAACTTCAACGAAGTGATTCCCGCCGCCCAGCGTCCCCATCTGCTGCATGGCCCGCTCACGCCGCCACTTCACCTCGGGGGCGACGTCGTCGAACCGCCCCCAGAAGTCGTCCCAGCCCGCCGTGGCGTAGCCGTGCAGCTTCCGCGGGTCGACCGGGTCAGTGTGCGCACCCCGGCCGACCGGGATGATCTGCTCGATCTTCGAGCGGAGCCGGGAGAGGTCGTCGGGCAGGTCCTTGGCCGTGAGCGTGGTCTTGACCGCGCTCATACCGCAGCCGATGTCCACGCCCACGGCGGCGGGGCAGACGGCGCCGCGCATCGCGATCACGGACCCGACGGTCGCGCCCTTACCGAGGTGCACGTCCGGCATCACCGCCAGACCGTGCAGCCAGGGCAGGGAGCTGATGTTGCGCAGCTGCTGCATGGCCGCGCCCTCGACGGTGGCGGGATCCGTCCACATCCGGATCGGTACCCGGACACCCGGAACTTCGGTGTACGACATGGTGAACGACCTCCAAGGGTCGGCAGATTCAAGCCTAGGCGGCGAAGGCCCAGGAGAGGACTGCCACGCGAAGCTTCCGGCGTGGCTCGGGGAAGATCAGAAGGCCTTGCTCAGGCGGCGAAGGCGCGTCGGAGGGACAGCGGCCGCAGGGAGCGATAGCGCCTTATGGCTGGCTCGACCCGCATGTTGACCGCCTCCTCTCCGGTGAGTGATCGCCCACTGTGGGCGACGGGGATATCTACCCACACCGCACAACAGAGCGGCAAGCGAATAAAAAGGGGGCGGCTGCGAGCAGCCGCCCCCTCACCTCACCAACTGTCAGTCGATGACCGTGACCTCGCCGATGCCCAGGGCACGGACCGGCTCGGCGATCTCGGAAGCGTCGCCGACCAGGACGGTGACCAGGCGGTCGGCCGGGTAGGCGGCGACCACGGCCGCGGTGGCGGCGGCGGTCTCCAGCTCGGCCAGCTCGCGGTAGACCCGGGCCTGGTAGTCGTCGGGCAGGCTCTGCTCGACCTGGTCGGCCAGGGTGGAGGCGACCGAACCGGCCGTCTCGTACTTGAGCGGGGCGACGCCGACCAGGTACTGCACCGACTCCTCGCGCTCGGCGTCGGTCAGGCCGTCGGCGGCCAGGGTGCCCAGGATCTTCCAGGTGTCCTCGAGCGCCGGGGCGGTCGAGGCGGTGTCCACCGAGCCGCTGATCGCCATCAGAGCGCGGCCGGAGCCGTCGGCGCCGGAGCGCAGCGGCTGGGCGAAGGCGCGCACGCCGTAGGTGTAGCCCTTCTCCTCGCGCAGCACGCGGTCGAGCCGGGAGGTGAGGGTGCCGCCGAGGCAGTAGGTGCCGAGCAGCTGGGCGGACCAGGTCGCGTCGTGGCGGTCCGGGCCGAGGCGGCCGATCAGCAGCTGGGTCTGCACCGAGCCGGGCCGGTCGACGATGACCACGCGGGCGCGGTCGTCACCGACCACCGGGGCGTGCACGCTCGGGGTGGCCGGCTCGGCCGTCCAGCGGCCGAGGGTGGCCTCCAGCAGCGCCGTCAGGTCGACCCCGGTGAGGTCGCCGACCACCACGGCGGTCGCGGTGGCGGGGCGCACGTGCGCGGCGTAGAACTCCTGGACGGCGGCCCGGGTGATGTTCTTGACCGTGTCGGTGGTGCCGTTGCGCGGGCGGGAGAGCCGGTCGGCGCTGTCGAACAGCGTGGCGTAGAGCGCCTTGGCCGCGCGGCGGGCCGGGTTGGCCTGCTCGTGGGTGATCTCGTCCAGCCGGTTGGCGACCAGGCGCTCGATCTCGGCCTCGGGCAGCGCGGGGGCGCGCAGCGCGTCGGCGAGCAGGGTGAGGCCGCGCTCCAGGCGGGAGGCGGGCACCTCGAGCGAGACCCGCAGGCCGGGGTGGTCGGTGGAGGTGTCCAGGGTGGCACCCGCCCGCTCCAGCTCGGCGGCGAACTGCTCGGCGTCCAGCGAGTCGGTGCCCTCGTTGAAGGCGCGGGCCAGGATGTTGGCCACGCCGTCGAGCCCGGCCGGCTCGGCGGCCAGCGGGGCGTCGAGCTGCACGTCCACGGCGACCAGCTGCTGGCCGGGGCGGTGGCAGGAGAGCACCGTGAGGCCGTTGGCCAGGGTCGAGCGCTCGGGGGCCGGGAAGGCCCACGGCGTCGGGGCGCCCGGGGTGGGCTGCGGGTGGAAGGTCATGGCGGGGGTCACGTCGGTCATGCCGCGTCCTCCTCGGTCTCGTCGTCGGCGGTGGTGGGCTCGTATACCAGGACAGCCCGGTTGTCGGACCGCAGGCAGGCCGCGGCGACGGCCTTGACCTCCTCGGCGGTGACGTCGAGGACCCGGTCGAGGGCGGTGTTGAGCAGCTTCGGGTCGCCGAACAGGACGGCGTAGCGGCAGAGTTCGTCGGCGCGGCCGGCCACCGTGGTGAGCCGGTCCAGCCACTCGCGCTCGATCTGGGCCTGGGCGCGCTCCAGTTCCTCGGCCGTGGGGCCCTCGGCGGCGAAGCGGGCCAGCTCCTCCTCGACGGCCGTCTCGATCTGCTCGACGGTCGCGTCCCCGGAGGTCTTGGCGTCCAGCCAGCCCAGCGAGGGCGCCCCGGACAGGCGCAGCAGGCCGAAGCCGGCGGTGACGGCGGTGCGGTCGTGCCGGACCAGCCGGTTGTAGAGGCGGCTGGACTCGCCGGAGCCGAGGATGGTGAGCGCCAGGTCGGCGGCGTCGGCCTCCCGGGTGCCGTCCTGCGGCAGGCGGTAGGCGGCCATCAGCGCGCGCGAGGGGACGTCCTCGCGGACCAGCTCGCGAGCCTCGGCGCCCATGATCCCGGGCAGCGCGCCGTCGCGCGGGGCCTGCTTGCCGTCGTGCGAGGGGATGCTGCCGAAGTACTTCTCCACCCAGGCGATCGCCTGCTCGGGGTCGATGTCGCCGACGATCGAGAGCACCGCGTTGTTGGGCGCGTAGTAGGTGCGGAAGAACTCGCGGGCGTCCTCGAGGGTGGCCGCGTCCAGGTCGGCCATCGAGCCGATCGGGGTGTGCTGGTACGGGTGCCCGGCGGGGAAGGCGAGGGCGACGAGCTTCTCGAAGGCGGTGCCGTAGGGCACGTTGTCGTAGCGCTGGCGGCGCTCGTTCTTCACCACGTCGCGCTGGTTCTCCATGGACGTGTCGTCCAGGGCGGCCAGCAGCGAGCCCATCCGGTCGGCCTCCAGCCAGAGCGCGAGCTCCAACTGGTGGGCGGGCATGGTCTCGAAATAGTTGGTGCGCTCGAAGCTGGTGGTGCCGTTGAGCGAGCCGCCGGCGGCCTGCACCAGCTCGAAGTGCCCGTTGCCGGAGACGCTGGCGGAGCCCTGGAACATCAGGTGCTCGAAGAGGTGGGCCAGCCCGGTGCGGCCCTTCACCTCGTGGCGCGAACCGACGTCGTACCAGAGGCAGACGGCGGTGACCGGGGTGAGGTGGTCCTCGGAGAGCACCACGCGCAGGCCGTTGGCCAGGCGGTGCTCGGTGATGGCGAGACCTCGGGTGGTGGCGGGGGCCGGGTTGGCCATGCGGTCACCGGTCCTTTCCGGGCGTGATCGGCGTTGATCGGCGTGCCGTGATCGGCGGTTGGAGGCGGAGCTGAGCCCCCATTGTGGTGCAACGCGCGGGAGCCCGTGATGTGTCCGCGCTGGTCGTGCGTTCGCCACGGGCGGAAGCGGCCCGACGAGCGCCCGGACCGGACTGAGCGGGCCCAAGGCGGGGCTTGTCGGCGCGAGGGTCCACAATGGGGGGCGCCGTACCCATGCACGGATTCAGCAGTTACAGGAACGACGTAGCCAGACACACGTAGGGAGCCCCGCCGCGATGGCCCGCCGCAGTTCGCCCACCCCGCCGCCCGGAGACTTCGAGGAGCGCATCCTCGATGTCGATGTGGTGGACGAGATGCAGGGCTCCTTCCTGGAGTACGCCTACTCCGTGATCTACTCCCGCGCGCTGCCCGACGCGCGGGACGGCCTCAAGCCGGTGCACCGCCGCATCCTGTACCAGGCCAACGAGATGGGCCTGCGGCCGGACCGCGCGCACGTGAAGTGTGCCCGCGTGGTCGGCGAGGTGATGGGCCGTCTGCACCCGCACGGTGACGCCTCGATCTACGACTCCGTGGTCCGAATGGCCCAGCCGTTCTCGATGCGGCTGCCGCTGATCGACGGCCACGGCAACTTCGGCTCGCTCGGCAACGACGACCCGCCGGCCGCCATGCGGTACACGGAGTCGCGCCTGACGGCCGCCTCGATGGCGATGGTCGAGTCCATCCACGAGGACACCGTCGACTTCGGCCCCAACTACGACGGCAGCGAGCAGGAGCCCACCGTGCTCCCCGCTTCCTTCCCCAACCTGCTGGTCAACGGCGCCTCCGGGATCGCCGTCGGCATGGCCACCAACATGCCGCCGCACAACCTCTCCGAGGTGGTGGCCGCCGCCCGGCACCTGATCAAGAACCCGCAGGCCGACCTCGAAGCCCTGATGCGCTTCGTGCCGGGCCCGGACCTGCCGACCGGCGGCCGGATCGTCGGCCTCTCGGGCATCCGGGACGCGTACGAGTCCGGGCGCGGCACCTTCAAGATCCGCGCGACGGTCTCGATCGAGGCCGTCACCGCCCGCCGCAAGGGCATCGTGGTCACCGAGCTGCCGTTCACGGTCGGCCCGGAGAAGGTCATCTCCAAGATCAAGGACTTGGTCGGCGCCAAGAAGCTCCAGGGCATCGCCGACGTCAAGGACCTGACCGACCGTGAGCACGGCCTGCGCCTGGTCATCGAGGTCAAGAACGGCTTCGTGCCCGAGGCCCTGCTCGAACAGCTCTACAAGCTGACGCCGATGGAGGAGACCTTCGGCATCAACAACGTCGCCCTGGTCGACGGCCAGCCGCTGACGCTGGGACTCAAGGAGCTGCTGGAGGTCTACGTCGACCACCGCTTCACCGTGGTGCGGCGGCGCAGCGAGTTCCGCCGCCGCAAGCGGCAGGAGCGGCTGCACCTGGTCGAGGGCCTGCTGGTCGCGCTGGTCGACATCGACGAGGTCATCGCGATCATCCGCTCCAGCGACAACGCGACCCAGGCCAAGGACCGTCTGATGGAGCGCTTCGGGCTCTCCGAGACGCAGACGGCCTACATCCTGGACACCCCGCTGCGCCGCCTGACCCGCTTCGACCGGGTCGAGCTGGAGACGGAGCAGGAGAAGCTGATCGCCGAGATCGCCGAGCTGACCGAGATCCTGGAGTCGGACTCCCGGCTGCGCTCGGTGGTCTCGAACGAGCTGGGCGCCGTGTCCAAGCAGTTCGGCACCGAGCGGCGCACCGTGCTGCTCGAGGCCGGGGCGGCGCCGAGCGCGGCGCTCTCCGTGCCGCTCGAGGTCGCGGACGACCCGTGCCGGGTGCTGCTCTCCTCCACCGGCCTGCTGGCCCGCACCGCGGACGGCGAGCCCTTCGAGGCCTCCGGCGACCGGGCCAAGCACGACGTGATCGTCTCCGCCGTGCCGGCCACGGCACGCGCCGACGTCGGTCTGGTCACCACGGCCGGCCGGGTGCTGCGGCTCCCGGTGATCGACCTGCCGGCCCTGCCGCCCTCCCCCACGCCCTCGCTCGCGGGCGGGGCGCAGGTCTCGGAGTTCCTGCGGCTGGAGGACGGCGAGCGGGCCATCGCGCTCACCACGCTGGACGAGTCCTCGCCGGGTCTGGCGCTCGGCACCGAGCAGGGTGTGGTCAAGCGGGTCGTGCCCGAGTGGCCGGCCAACAAGGACGAGTTCGAGGTGATCGCGCTCAAGGACGGCGACCGGCTGGTCGGCGCGGTGGAGCTGCGCACCGGCGAGGAGGACTTGGTCTTCATCGCCTCCGACGCCCAGCTGCTCCGCTACCCGGCCTCGTCCGTCCGTCCGCAGGGCCGCCCGGCGGGCGGCATGGCGGGCATCAAGCTCTCGGACGGGGCGCGGGTGCTCTCCTTCACCGCCGTCGACCCGGCCGCCGACGCGGTGGTGGTCTCGGTGGCCGGCTCCGCAGGCACCCTGGCGGGCGAGCAGCAGACCAGCTGGAAGCTCACCCCCTTCGAGCAGTACCCCCGCAAGGGCCGCGCCACCGGTGGCGTCCGCTGCCAGCGCTTCCTCCGCGGCGAGGACGCCCTCCTCTTCGCCTGGGCCGGCCCAGCCCCGGCCCGAGCAGCCGCCGCCAGCGGCACCCCGGTCCAGCTCCCCGAGCGCGACCCCCGCCGCGACGGCTCCGGCACCCCGGTCAAGACGCCGCTCGCGGCGGTGGCGGGGCCTTCGGCCTGAGCCTTCGCACCACCTCAGGTTGCACTGGTTGCACTGGTTGCACTGTCCAGGGGCGCGAGGAACTGCGCTCTGCGGAAGGCGACAGGCCGGAGCCTTCCGAGCCCGCGCCGTTCCTCGCGCCCCTGAGCACTTGCGACTGACCGTCAGTGGCCAGGATGCAGGCCGGCCTCTTCCGGCCTCGCGCAGTTGGACGCGCCCCTGATGGTGCAAGCTGACGTCTGTGAATACCTGTACGACGATCTCGGCCGAACTCGCCGAGCCGCTGGCCGCGACGGCCGCCAGCGCGACGACGTGGTTGCTGATCGAGCAGGCCGGGCCCTGGGGGGCCAAGGCGCTGACCGAGAGCCACCTGGAGGCCGCTCTCGGGCGGCAGTTGGACGCGGCCGCCGCCGGCACCGGTGTCCGGATCGCGCTGATCCGCCGCCCGGGCCGGCACGCCGACGCCGCGGACGGCACGCCGCACACGGTGCTGGTCGGCCACACGGCGCCGGGCCGCTCCTGGGTCCGCCGACTGACCGTCACCGACCCCGCCGAGCTCCTGGAGCTGGACTTCGCGGCCCTGGGCGCCGGCGACCACGCCGGCCTGGGCACCGCCCACTCCGGCGGCCCGATCGCGCTGGTGTGCACCAACGGCCGCCGCGACCGCTGCTGCGCCCTGCTCGGCCGCCCGCTCGCGGCGGACCTCGCGGCGGCGGGCCACAGCGAGGTCTGGGAGGTCACCCACCTGGGCGGGCACCGCTTCTCCCCCACCATGCTGGTGCTCCCGTACGGCTACGCGTACGGGCGGCTCACCGAGGCCGCGGCCAAGGAGGTGCTGGCGGCCACGGCCGCCGGGCACACCAGCCCGGCGTGGTCCCGCGGCCGCTCGTACTGGGACCGTCCGGGCCAGGCGGCCGAGCAGGCCGTCCGGGAACTGACCGGCGAGACGGCGGCCGACGCCCTGACCCTCACCCAGGAGCCCGCGGGCGAGCGCCGCTGGCGCGTCCGCGTGACCCACCGGGACGGCCGCGGCTGGACGGCCGAGGTGGCGCAGCTCCCGAGCGAACCGGCCCGCCCGGAGAGCTGCGGCAAGACCCCGGGCACCCCCGCCCGGATGGACGTGGTCGCGCTGACGGAGGGCGCTCAGGCCGGCCGGTAGCGGTGCTCCGGGCGGCCGGTGGCCCCGTAGCGGAGCTCCAGCCGGATCATCCCCTCCCGGACCAGGTACGACAGGTACCGCTGGGCGGTCGCCCGGGAGACGCCGGTCTGTTCGGCGACCTGACTGGCCGACAGGTCACCGCCGTACCGGCGGACGGAGGCGAGGACGAGGGCGAGCGTCGGTGCGGAGTGGCCCTTGGCGGGGAGCCGGGGAGCGGCCGTGGGGCGGGCGGCGCTGAAGAGGGCGTCCACCTCCGCCTGGCCGTTCTCCGCGATCGGGTCGAGTGCGGCGACCCGCTCCCGCAGCTCCCGGTAGGCCTCCAGACGCTCCTGGAGGGCGGCGAAGCCGAAGGGCTTGACCAGGTAGCCCGTGGCGCCCAACTGCATGGCGGCCCGCACCGAGGTGAGGTCCCGGGCCGCGGTGATCATGAGCGCGTCCGGCCGCTCACCGGGCTCGGCCCGCAGCCGCCGCAGCAGATCGAGCCCGCTGCCGTCCGGCAGGTAGACGTCGAGCAGCAGCAGCTCCGATGCCAGCTCCCGGACGGCCTCGACGGCCGCGGCGACCGTACCGGCCTGTCCGCACACCTCGAATCCGGGCACCCGTCCGACGTACGCGGCATGGATGCCGCTCACCCGGAAGTCGTCGTCCACCACCAGCACCCTGATCACCGGGCCACCTCCAGTGCCGTGCCGTCGGCGGCCCGCACCGACTCCTCGTCCGGCAGCGGCAGGGTCACGGTGAAGACCGCCCCGGGGCCCTCGCTGACGGCGACCGTGCCGCCGTGCCGCTGCACCAACCGGTGCACCAACGCCAGCCCGAGGCCACGCCTGGCGGTGCCGCGCCCGGGCCTGGTCGACCAGCCGTCCTCGAAGATCGGGGCACCGGCCGGGACGCCGGGCCCCGAGTCGGTCACCCGCAGCAGGACGGTCTCGGCCCCCTCGGCCAGCAGCAGCCGAACGGTGCCGCCGGTGCCCGCCGCCTCCACCGCGTTGTCGAGCAGGTTGCCGACGATGGTGAGCAGCCGCCGCAGGTGGCCCGGGTCCTCGCCGAGCCGGGAGCCCTCCGCCAGGGTGAGCCGCACCCCCCGCTCGGCGGCGACGGCCGTCTTGGCCACGATCAGCCCGGCCATCAGCGGGTTGGCGATGCTGTCCCGGACGGCCTCGGCCGCAGAGGGCTCGGCCCGGCCCAGCTCCACCGCGTACTCCAGGGCGGCCTGCTGGTCGCCGAGTTCGAGCAGGCCGGCGAGGGTGTGCAGGCGGTTGGCGAACTCGTGCTGCTGGGCGCGCAGGGCGTCGGTGAGACCGCGGACGGAGTCGAGCTCGCGCAGCAGGCCGACCAGCTCGGTGCGGTCCCGGACGGTCACCACCGCGCCGAGAGTGCGGCCGTGCAGGGTGACGGGCATCCGGTTCACGGCCAGGCAGTGGCTGTCGGTGAGCACGGTGAGGTCGTCCCCGGTCAGGGTGCCGTCGAGGGCGCGGCGCAGTCGGCCGTCCGGCAGCAGCTCATCGAGCCGGGAGCCGAGCGCCGTGCCGAGGCCGAGCAGGCGGCGGGCCTCGTCGTTGACCACGGTCACGCGGCCCTGCGGGTCGAAGGCGAGCACGCCCTCGCGGATGCCGTGCAGCATTGCCTCGCGGTCCTGGAGCAGCCCGGCGATCTCCTCCAGCTCGAGGCCGAAGGTGCTCCGCTTGAGCCGCCGGGCCAGCACGTAGGAGGCGATGACGCCGACGGCCAGCGCGCTGCCCAGGTAGACGGCGAAGGTGGCGAGCTCACGGCGCAGCTGCCCGAGCACGTCCTTCTCGGCGATGCCGACCGAGACCGCGCCGACCAGGGTGCCGGTCGGGCCGTACAGCGGGGCGGTGCCGTTGGCGGAGGTGCCGGTGGAGCCGTGGTTGATCCGCACCGAGCTGCGGCCGTCCGGCGGGGCCTCCTCCACCGGGCGGCCGATCAGCTCGGGGTTGGGGTGCGAGTGGCGTACCCCCGCGCGGTCGATCACCACCACGTACGAAGCCCTGGCCGCGTGCTGCACCCGGTCGGTGACGGTCTGCACCAGGTCGCCCCCGCCGCCGTACTCCATGGCCGCCTGGATCTGCGGGTCGGCGGCGGTGGTCTGCGCGATGGCGAGGGCCCGCTGCTCGTTGTCGCGGTCCAGCTGGGCGCGCTGGGCGTAGGCGAGCAGCACGAAGCCGATCAGGCCGGTGATGGCGAGGATCACCAGGTGCCCGGTGAGGATCCGGGCCGAGAGCCGCCTGCCGCGCCCACGTCGGGCCATGCTCCTCACCTCCGGTCCACTCGGGCTGTGGCAGGCGATTGTGCCTGGTGGGGGCTGGTTTGCCCACCCCCGTGACCGTGCGCAGAACGAGCAGAACCGTGCGCAACGCGGGGAAGTCACGCAATGCGCTCAAGACTCCCGGTGCCGTAGCCGCCCGCCCTACCGTCTGGCCACCGACGACGAGCCCCCGAAGGTGGTGCCGGCCAGTGGACCAGACACCCGGCAGTGCGATCCCCGCGATCGAGCTGCGCAACGCGACCAAGCGCTTCCGCACCCCCTCGGGGGGTGTCTACACCGCGATGTCCGAGCTGAGCATGACGGTGGCGCCCGGCGAGTTCTGCGCCGTGGTCGGCCCGACCGGCTGCGGCAAGTCGACCACCCTCTCGCTGGTCTCCGGGCTCGAGCCCGCCAGCGAGGGCGAGACGCTGATCCACGGCGGGCCGGTCACCGGCACCGACCCGCGGGTCGGCTTCATGTTCCAGACCGACGCCGTCTTCCCGTGGAAGTCGGTGCTGGACAACGTCGCCGCCGGGCCGCTCTTCCGGGGCCTGCCCCGCAAGGAGGCGCTGGCCAAGGCGCGCGACTGGCTGCGCCGGGTGGGCCTGGCGGGCTTCGAGGACCGGCTCCCGCACCAGCTCTCGGGCGGCATGCGCAAGCGCGTGGCGCTGGCCCAGACGCTGATCAACGAGCCCGAGATCCTGCTGATGGACGAGCCTTTCTCCGCGCTCGACGTGCAGACCCGCCAGATCGTGCAGGACGAGCTGCTCGCGCTCTGGGAGCTGACCCGCCCGGCGGTCGTCTTCGTCACCCACGACCTGGAGGAGGCCATCGCGCTGGCCGACAAGGTCGTGGTGCTGACCGTCGGGCCAGCCACGGTCAAGTCCGTCTTCACCATCGACCTGCCTCGCCCGCGCCGCGTCCAGGAGATCCGCTTCCACCCGCGCTTCGTGGAGCTGTACGAGCAGATCTGGACCAGCCTGCGCGACGAGGTGCAGCTCGCGTACGCCCGCACGGCAGGAGCAGCCTGATGACCCTCACCTCACTCACCCACGATCTCGTCGACGAGGCAGCCCTCCTCCGGGCCGCCCGGGCCCGGGTGCGGCGGCGCCGGCTGCTGGTGCTGGCCGCCCAGCTGGTGCTGGTCGCGCTGGTGCTCGGCGGCTGGCAGCTCGGCGCCGCCCAGGGCTGGCTGGACTCCTTCACCTACGGCTCGCCGAGCGGGGTGGCCGGGCAGCTGCGGGTCTGGTTCACCGAAGGCACCGCGACCGGTTCGATCTGGCGCAACATCGGAGTCACGATGCAGGAGACGGTGTTCGGCTTCCTGCTCGGCACCGGGGGAGGCGTGGTGCTCGGCATCGCGCTGGGCCGGGTGCGGATGCTCGCGGACATCGCAGCGCCGTTCATCAAGGCGGCCAACTCGGTGCCCCGGATCGTGCTCGGCTCGGTCTTCATCATCTGGTTCGGGCTCGGTCCGAGCGGCAAGATCGCGCTGGCCACCGTGCTGGTGTTCTTCTCGGTCTTCTTCAACGCCTTCCAGGGCACCCGCGAGGTGGACCAGCACCTGGTCGCCAACGCCCGCATCCTGGGCGCCTCCCCCTGGCGGGTCACCACCCAGGTGGTCCTGCCCTCCGCGATGACCTGGATCGTCGCGTCCCTGCACTCCGCCTTCGGCTTCGCCCTGATCGGCGCGATCGTCGGCGAGATCCTCGGTGCCCAGTACGGCCTGGGGCAGCTGATCGCCCAGGCCCAGGGCTCGTTCAACGCCAACGGCATCTACGCCGGCACGGTCGTGATCGCCGTCCTCGCCCTGCTCGCCGAATGGCTGGTGACCCGCTTCGAGCAGCGGGTGCTGCGGTGGCGCCCCAGCCAGGCGGGCAGTCACGCCACCCAGATCTGACCCACCCCCACCCCCGTTCCGAAGGAGCCCGCAATGACGCCGGTCCGGCACACCGCCACCCGCAGAACCGCCACCGCCCTGCTCGCGGCCACCGCGCTCACCCTCTCCCTCGCCGCCTGCGGAAGCGGCGGCGGCGCGAAGCCCGCGGCGAAGAACGACGCCGGCGAACTGACCGTCAAGATCATGGTCGGCGGCCTGAACAAGCAGATCTACCTGCCCGTGATGCTGGCCAAGAACCTGGGCTACTTCAAGGCCGAGGGCATCGACGCCCAGCTCTCCGACGAGCCCGCCGGGGTGGACGCCGAGACGGCCATGCTGGCCGGTCAGGTGGACGCGGTGGTGGGCTTCTACGACCACACCATCGACCTCCAGTCGAAGGGCAAGTCCACCGAGTCCGTGGTGCAACTGCTGCGGGCGCCGGGCGAGGTGGAGATGGTCCGCACCGACCTGGCGGGCGCGGTGAAGTCCCCCGCCGACTTCAAGGGCCGTCACCTCGGCGTCACCGGCCTCGGCTCCTCCACCAACTTCCTGACGCAGTACCTGGCGGAGAAGAACGGCCTGAAGCCGGGCGAGACCACCTCGATCGCGGTCGGCGCGGGCTCCACCTTCGTGGCGGCGATGCAGAACAAGCAGATCGACGCGGGGATGACCACCGAGCCGACCATCTCGCTGCTCCAGCAGAAGGGCCTGGCCCAGCCGCTGATCGACCTGCGCACGGCCGAGGGCGCCCGGGCCGCCCTGGGCGGTACGTACCCGTCCTCCTGCGTCTACCTGACCTCCGCCTACGTGCAGCAGAACCCGGAGGCCGTCCAGAAGCTGGCCAACGTCTTCGTGAAGACGCTGAAGTGGATCCAGGCCCACTCGCCCGCCGAGATCACCGAGCAGATGCCGGCCGACTACTACGCGGGCGTCGGCAAGGACGCGTACGTGAAGGCCCTGGAGAACGAGAAGGCCATGTACTCCCCCGACGGCCTGATGCCCTCGGACGGACCGCAGACCGTACTCAACGTGCTCTCCGCCTTCGACCCCACCGTCAAGGGCCACACCGTGGACCTGTCGAAGACCTACACCGACGCGTTCGTGAAGAAGGCCGGCTGACGGTCCGTCGAGACACCCCCGGGCGTGGTCCCCCATCGCGCCCGGGGGCTCCGGCTGTTACGCCGCCCCGTCTTACGCCGCCTCGTGTTATGCCGCCTCGTGTTACGCCGCTCCCGCCCCGGTGAGGGAACGGACCTCCAGCTCGGCGTACTTGTCGGGGTCGGCCGCCTCCCGGGAGGTCAGGGTGCCGATCCAGCCGGCCAGGAAGCCGAGCGGGATGGAGACCAGGCCGGGGTTCTCCAGCGGGAACCAGTGGAAGTCCAAGCCGGGGAAGATCGAGGTCTTCGCCCCGGAGACGACCGGCGAGAAGACCACGAGCAGGACGGCGGGCACCAGGCCGCCGTACACCGACCAGACCGCGCCCCGGGTGGTGAAGCGGCTCCAGAACAGGCTGTAGAGCAGGGTCGGCAGGTTGGCCGAGGCGGCCACGGCGAAGGCCAGACCGACCAGGAAGGCCGTGTTCAGCTGCTGGGCGAACAGGCTCAGCACGATGGCCAGCGCCCCGATCACCACGGCGGCCGAGCGGGCCACCACCAACTCCTCGCGCTCGGTGGGCTCCCGCCGGCCGACCCGGCGCCAGGCCCGGGCGTAGAGGTCGTGGGCGAAGGCGGCGGAGGCGGCCAGGGTGAGGCCGGCGACCACGGCGAGGATGGTGGCGAAGGCGATCGCGGAGATCAGCGCGAAGAGGATCACGCCCACCGTGCTGCCGGGACCGCCGCCGAGGTCGAGCGCGAGCAGCGGCACGGCGGTGTTGCCCGCCGGGTTGGCCGCCTTGACGGCCTTGGCGCCGACCAGCGCGGTGGCACCGAGGCCGAGCACGATGGCCATCAGGTAGAAGCCGCCGATCATGCCGATCGCCCACATCGTGGAGCGGCGGGCGGCCCGGGCGGTGGGCACGGTGTAGAAGCGGGAGAGGATGTGCGGCAGGCCGGCGGTGCCGAGCACCAGGCCGAGGCCCAGGCTGAAGAAGTCGAGCCGACTGGTGAGGCTCGCGCCGTACTTGAGGCCCGGCTCGAGGTAGGCCTGACCCTTGCCGCTGCCCTGGGCGGCGGCGCGCATCAGCTCGGCGAGGTTGCCGTTGAAGCGGGCCACCACCAGGACGGTGAGCAGCACAGCGCCGACGATCAGCACGAAGGCCTTGACGATCTGGATCCAGGTGGTGGCCTTCATCCCGCCGACCGTGACGTAGATGATCATCAGGGCGCCGACCCCGACGATCGTCCAGGTCTTGGCCTGGCCGCCGTTGGTGCCCAGCAGCAGGGTGACCAGGCTGCCCGCACCGACCATCTGCGCGATCAGGTAGAGCAGGGTGACCACCACGCTGGCGCTGCCCGCGGCCGCGCGCAGCGGGCGCTCGCGCATCCGCAGCGCCAGCACGTCGGCCAGGGTGTACCGGCCGGCGTTGCGCACCAGCTCGGCCACCAGCATCAGCACCACCAGCCAGGCGACCAGGAAGCCGATGCTGTAGAGCACACCGTCGTAGCCGTAGAGGGCGATCAGGCCGGTGACACCGAGGAAGGAGGCGGCGGAGAGGTAGTCGCCGGAGAGCGCGAAGCCGTTCTGCAGCGGGGTGAAGTCCCGGCCGCCGGCGTAGAAGTCCTCGGCGGCCTGGCCCCGGCGGCCGACCCAGAGGGTGATGCCGAGGGTGACCAGCACCACCACGGCGAAGAGCACCACGGCGAGGCTGTGGTGCTGGCCGGTGGTGACGGGGGCCATCGCCGGGGCGGCCGGAGCGGCCGGGACGACCGAGGCGGGGTGGGCCTCGGGGGGCGGCAGGAGGTTGGAGAAGGTCATCGGAGTTGGTCCTGGGTGTCCCAGCGCAGCCCGAGGGCCGCGCGGTCGCGCTTGGTACGGGCGTTGCGGGCGTAGAGCCAGGTCAGCAGGAAGGTCGAGGCGAACTGCAGCAGACCGGCCAGCCAGGCGACGTTGAGCGGCCCGGCGAGGCGGATGCGCATCAGCTCGGGGGCGGCGGTCTGCCCGGCGAGGTAGAGCAGGTACCAGCCGAGGAAGGCCGCACTGGCGGGGAAGACGAATCCGCGGTAGCTGCGCCGGATCTCCTGGAACGCCTCGCTGGCCTGCACCGAGCGGTACACCTCGGCGGCGTCCACCGACGGGGGCGCGGGGGGCGGAGGCGGGGGCGCGGCGGGCGGCGGCGCCGCGACCGCGCGCGGCGCGGGGACGGCCGCACGGGCCTTCGCCGCCGAGCGGACCACGGTCCGACCGACGGGCTTGGCGGCCCACCAGTCGAACCTCTCCTGCTGTGCCAATGCTGCTCCTGAACCGGGACGGCCCGTAGGGGCGGGGCGTCGGTGTCGGCGCCGGAGGAGTCGGTTCCGGACGCACCTGTCCGGACCAGCATGGTGGCGCGCGCCCTGGCGTTGCGAGCCAGCGGCCCCTGCATCACTCGAACAGGTGAGGGCCAATCAGGTGACGAGGCGTCAGTCGAGGGGTAGGATTCCCGGCCCCCGATAGTCGGCCAGCGGACTCCCCCGGCGGACTATCGGGGGCCGGAGGGCGAACCGATCCCGTGCCGGTAGGCGTAGGCCACGGCCTGGGCCCGGTCGCGCACGGCTGTCTTGGCGAAGAGGTTGTTGATGTGCGTCTTCACCGTGGCCTGGCTCACGAAGAGCCGCTGGGCGATCTCGGTGTTGGACAGGCCCTCGGCGATCAGCGCGAGCACCTCGGCCTCCCGGGCGGTCAGACCGTCCGGCAGCTCGACCGGCCCGGCCGGGGTGGCCGAGAGCCGCTCCAGCAGCCGCCGCTGGACCTGCGGGGAGAGGCCGGCCGCGCCCGAGCGGACGTCGGCGATGGCCCGGGCGATCTCCTCGCCGCCCGCGTCCTTGGTGAGGTAGCCGCGCGCGCCGGCCTGCAGGGCGGGGAAGAGCGAGTCGTCGTCGGCGTAGGTGGTGAGCACCACCACCTCGGTGCCGGGGTGCTCGGCGCGGATGCGCCTGGTCGCCTCCACGCCGTCACAACGGGGCATCCGAAGGTCCATCAGGACCACGTCCGGCTGGTGCCGCTCGACCAGCCGGACGGCCTCCTCGCCGTCGGAGGCCGCACCCACCACCTCGATCCCGGGGAGCAGCCCCAGCAGCATCACGATGCCCTCGCGGACCACCGTCTGGTCGTCCGCGACCAGCACCCTGGTCGGCCGATCGGTCATGCCGGCACCCGCAGCAGCACGCGCCATCCTCCTTCGTCCGGGCCCGCGAGCAGTTCACCGCCGAGCAGTTCGGCTCGCTCGCGCATCCCCAGCAGACCGTACCCGCTGCCCGCGTCGGCGAGCCCGGGGGCCGCTCCGCCACGCGGCGCGCGGGTGTTGCGCACCTCCAGCTCCACCTCCTCCTCCAGGTACGCGAGCCGCACCGTGACCCGCGCGCCGGCCGCGTGCTTGCGCACGTTGGTCAGTGCCTCCTGCGCCGTACGGCTCACCGCCAGACCGGTCTCGGCCGGCAGTGGACGGGCGACTCCCTCGACCACCAGCTCCGCTCCCTCACGGTGCGTCAGCTCCACCAGGAACTCCCCGACCGGCGCGAACTCGCCACGCAGCGCCGAGAGCGCCTGGCGGGTCTCGGCCAGACCGTCCTGCGCCATCCGCCGGGCGGCCACCACCCGCTCCCGGATCCGCTCCCGCTCCGCCCCGGCGTCCAGCATCAGACGGGCCGCCTCCAGGTGCACCAGCTGGGCCGAGAGGCTGTGCGCCAGCACATCGTGTATCTCCCGGGCGATCCGGGCCCGCTCGGCCAGCGCTGCCGCCTCCGCCTCGGCGGCCCGGGCCGCCCGCTCCTGCTGGAGCAGTTGGTGCGCCGCCCCGGTCGCCTCGGCATCCAGCCGGAGCAGGTACCCGAGGAGGGAGAGCCCGCCGACCGTCGCGATGATGCTCAGCCAGCTCTCCCAGCTGACCGCCGCGTAGGAGATCAGCGCAACCGCTGCGAGCGGTGCGCCGGCCACCAGCGGCAGCCGCACCAGGGCCGTGACGGCCAGGGTGCACCAGAGCAGGTCGGCCAGCAGGTAGGCCTGTGTCGTGTTGGCGATCCAGCCAAGGCCGAGCAGCGCCGCCCCCAGGCTCACCGCCGCCGCCAGGCGGTGGACCAGGGTGGTGTGGAAGTACGCGGTGAGCAGCAGCCCGGCCAGCACGATCCCGGCCCCGATCCAGACCGCTGCCCAGCCGGTGAACCGCCCTGGCGCATAGGTGCCCCAGAGCACCACCACGAGCAGCACCAGCCTGGTCAGCACGGAGAGCAGCCGGCGCGGCTGGCTCTCCCGCTCCTTGGTCAGCCCGGCCCGCGGCGGCCAGTCGGCCCAGGAGGTCTGCATCCGCACGGCGGCCCTCTCACTCGGTCAGGGTAGGGACACGGTACGACGCGACCAGCCGCTCGGCCCGCCACCGCAGCACGAGCCCCCGGACCAGCAGCAGGGCTGCGAGGGCGAGCAGCAGATCACTCGTGCCCTGCCGGACGCCGAGGGCCGCACCTGTCCCGTACAGCCCGCCTCGCACCACCATCATGCCGAGCCAGGCCGCCAGCGCGGCGGGGGTGCCCTTGACCCAGACACTTCCGTCGCTCTCCCGCCAGAGCCGGGACGTCCAGCCCCAGACCGAACCGAGGGCTATCTCGACCGCCATCCCGACGGCTATCAGGCAGATGGCGGCCACCTGATGGTGAGGGTCCACCAGGGCCGGATCGCGGAGCGAGAGCACCGCAAGGATCAGGGGGATGAGCCAGACCCGCTTCTCGGAATCCAGCTGCCGGGCGCGGAACTGACGGGCGATCACCAGGATCGTCACCGCGAGGACGATCAGGACGTTGAAACCGGCGCTCATGGTGGGCTCCGTACCGCGAGGGGTGTGCTGACCTCCTCAAAGCTACGGAGAGCCGGCCTGGCGGGGATCGGAGCCAGGGTTGAACCGGCATGGAGAGGGCCCTCCACCCTGGGGTGGAGGGCCCTGGTCCGACCGGGCTCGGCCGTTCGAGCTCAGGCGTTCGTACTCAGGCGTTCGCGTTCAGGCCTTCGCGTTCAGGCCTTCGCGCTCAAGCCTTCGCGCTCAGGCGTCCGCGCTCAGGCGTCGATGCGTGAACGGTCCAGCGTCGCCGCCGAGTCGACGATGAACTCCTTGCGCGGGGCGACGTCGTTGCCCATCAGGAGGTCGAAGGTCTTCTCCGCCAGGTCGAGGTCGCCCAGGTTGATCCGGCGCAGGGTGCGGTGGCGCGGGTCCATGGTGGTCTCGGCCAGCTGGTCGGCGTCCATCTCGCCGAGGCCCTTGTACCGCTGCACCGGCTCCTTCCAGCGCAGGCCCTTGCGCTGGAATTCCAGCATCGTGGAGCGCAGCTCGGAGTCGGAGTAGGTGTAGTGGTACTTCTCCTGCCCGCGCTTGGGATTGGTCAGCTCGATCCGGTGCAGCGGCGGCACGGCGGCGAAGACCCGGCCCTGCTCGACCATCGGGCGCATGTACCGGTGGAAGAGCGTGAGCAGCAGGGTGCGGATGTGCGAGCCGTCGACATCGGCGTCGGCCATGAAGATGACCCGGCCGTAGCGGGCCTGGTCGATGTCGAAGGTACGGCCCGAACCGGCTCCTATGACCTGGATGATCGAGGCGCACTCGGCGTTCTTGAGCATGTCGGCCACGGAGGCCTTCTGCACGTTCAGGATCTTGCCGCGGATCGGCAGCAGGGCCTGGAACTCGGAGTTGCGGGCCAGCTTGGCGGTGCCGAGCGCGGAGTCGCCCTCGACGATGAACAGCTCGCTGCGCTCGACGTCGTCGCTGCGGCAGTCGGCCAGCTTGGCGGGCAGCGAGGAGGTCTCCAGAGCCGTCTTCCGGCGCTGGGCCTCCTTGTGCTGCCGGGCCGCGACCCGGGTGCGGGCGGCGGCGGCGATCTTCTCCAGGACGGCGCGGGCCTGGAGCTTCTCGTCCTTCTTGGTGGAGGCCAGGAAGGCCTTGAGCTCCTTGGCCACCACGGCCGCGACGATCCGGTTGGCCGCCGAGGTACCGAGCACCTCCTTGGTCTGCCCCTCGAACTGCGGCTCGGCGAGCCGGACCGTCACCACGGCGGTGAGACCCTCGGTGGCGTCGTCCTTGGTGACGTCGTCCTCGGCGACCCGCAGCACCTTGGTGGCCCGCAGCGCCTCGTTGACCGTCTTGGCCAGCGAGCGCTCGAAGCCGGTGACGTGGGTGCCGCCCTTGGGGGTGGCGATGATGTTGACGAAGGAGCGCAGCGTGGTGTCGTAGCCGGCGCCCCAGCGCAGGGCGATGTCCACCCCGAGCTCGCGGGAGACCTCGGTGGGGGTCATGTGGCCGAACTCGTCCAGGACCGGCACCGTCTCCTTGAACGTGCCCTCGCCCTGGAGTCGCAGCACGTCCGAGACGCCCTTGTCGGGCGACAGGAACTCGCAGAACTCGCTGATGCCGCCGTCGAAGCGGAAGGTCTCCTCCTCGATCTTCTCGCTCTCCGTCAGCCGCTCGTCACGGACGACGATGGTGAGGCCGGGCACCAGGAAGGCCGTCTGCCGGGCGCGGGCGTGCAGCCCGTCCAGCGAGAGCTTGGCCTCCTTGAGGAAGATCTGCCGGTCGGCCCAGTAGCGGATCCGGGTACCGGTGCGGCCGCGGGGGCCCTTCCGCTTGGCCATGCCGTTGGCCGGCTCGAAGGGGGCGTCCGGGCTGAGCTCGGTGAAGATGCCGGGGGTGCCCCGGCGGAAGCTGATCGCGTGGGTGGAGCCGCCGCGGTCGACCTCGACGTCGAGGCGGGCCGAGAGCGCGTTCACCACGGAGGCGCCGACGCCGTGCAGACCGCCGGAGGCGGCGTAGGAGCCACCACCGAACTTGCCGCCCGCGTGCAGCTTGGTCATCACGACCTCGACGCCGGACAGGCCGGTCTTGGGCTCCACGTCGACCGGGATGCCGCGGCCGTTGTCCCGCACCTCGACGGAGGCGTCGTCGTGGAGCACGACCTCGATCCGGTCGCAGAAGCCGCCCAGGGCCTCGTCCACCGCGTTGTCGATGATCTCCCAGAGGCAGTGCATCAGACCACGGCTGTCGGTCGAACCGATGTACATGCCGGGGCGCTTGCGGACGGCCTCCAGGCCCTCCAGGACGAGCAGGTGCCGGGCGGTGTAGTTGGACCCGTCGTCGACGATCCGGGCCTGCGCGCTCATCGGCCCACCTCGCCGCTCCCGGTCGCCGCCGCGCGCACGGTGCGCAATCCCATCGTCCTGGACCGCCCTTCGATCAGTGTTGCAGTCAGTGTGTTCGACACCCGCAGTGTTCCCGATGCCTGAGACAGCGGTGGTTCGACCCCGTGCGACTTGTACGCGCTGCGCGAACAAGACCGACGCCGGTCGCGGCGGCCCCGGAGCTCCATCTCCACCTCCCGCCACGGGTCCTGGCGGATCGTAGCGCGCGGCGCAGGCGGCGGAACTGCCGATATGCAGGCTACCGGGGCCACTGGGGGGGCTTATGCTCCAACCCAGCGGAGGATTATGCTACGCGGACTTCGGACACCGCCTCGATCGGGCGTTCGAGGACGTGGATGCGCTCATGGAATCGGTACGCATGAACCACCGGCGCCCTGGGCACGTCCTCAGCAACAACACAGCAGAATCCTCAGAGAAGAAAAGCCACGAGCGGGAACGTTTTCGGCCTGGTTGGATGTTGACCCTGGTACGACAGCTCGTCGAGCTAGAGAAGAGGCGACGTGACTACTGTTCTGACACCTGCGAGCCCGCTGACCGCGGCTGACCGCTGCGACCGCTGCGGCGCCCAGGCTTACCTGCGCGTCGTACTCGCGAGCGGCGGAGAGCTGCTCTTCTGCGCCCACCACGGGCGGAAGTTCGAGCCTGAACTCAAGAAGATCGCCGTCGAGATACAGGACGAGAGTGGCCGCCTCACGACGGTCGCCAACAGCACTCCCGACGACGAGCGCTGACCTCGTGGCTCGCTCGGCGAGCTGAGTCGCGCCAGGCGTCGAGCCGGGTGGCAGCCCCAAAAGGGCCCGCCACCCGGCTTCGTCATGCCATCGGCGGCAACTCACCGCACATGGACGGACACGCAGGGTTGACATCGCGTCAGAGCTGGCCGCGCACCGCGTCCGCCACGGCCGACAGCCGGGTGTAGACGCCCGGGTGGGCCGCCTCGGCACAGCCCGTACCCCAGGAGACCACCCCCACCAGCCGCCCGGCCACCACCAGCGGGCCGCCGCTGTCGCCCTGGCAGGCATCCCGGCCGCCTTGCTGCTCCCCTGCGCAGACCATGCCCTGCGCGTCGAAACCACCGTTCGCAGCCCCGCCGGGGTACGCCGCCGCGCAGGCGCCGTCCGGCACGATCGGCACCTCCACCTCGCGCAGCACCGGCGAGTAGCTGCCGTCGCCCCTGGTGTCCCCCCAGCCGTAGACCTCGGCCGAGGTGCCTTCCGCGTACGGCTGCGTCTCGCCCTGGCCGACCAGCTCTAGAGCTGGCACGTCGGCCTGCGGCTGGCCGAGCGTGAGCACGGCCACATCCTGCATGTTGCTGGCGAAAGAGTACCGGGGGTGCACCCAGATCGACCGGACGGTCACCTCGCGCCCGTCCGCGCGGGTCAGGTCCTCCCGCCCGACGATCACCCGCAGGCCCGGCCGGCTGGTCGGCCGGCCGTTCTCGTCGTAGAAGCAGTGCGCGGCCGTCACCACCTTGGTCGGCGAGACCAGGGTGCCGCCGCAGAACTGGCCGGACCGGGCCGAGCCGAACTGCTGCCGGCTCGCGATCGCCACCGCCCACGGATGGCCGGACAGCGCCGCCGGGTGGCCGCCGACGATCCGCCGCTGGGCCTGCGCCGGGGCGGCCGCGCCGAGCGTGATCAGCGGGGCCGGCAGCGCGGCGAGCAGTGCCACCGCCACCGTCCGACGGCGTCGACGGGACGTGACTTCCGGGGTGGGCTGCACCGGTCTCTCCAAGCTGGGGTTCGACGACAGGGAACCGACCCAGCGTAGTCGGCCGATCACCTGAAGCGACGTCAGCGGGGCCGACGCCACCCGGACGAGCGACGGGCGGGCGCCGTGCATCCGGCACGCGAAGGGGCCCGGAGTGCTGTGCAGCACTCCGGGCCCCTTCGGTTCGCCTTGGGGCGGGATCAGTCCAGGTAGTCGCGCAGCACCTGGGAGCGCGACGGGTGACGCAGCTTGGACATGGTCTTCGACTCGATCTGGCGGATGCGCTCACGCGTCACGCCGTAGACCTTGCCGATCTCGTCCAGCGTCTTCGGCTGACCGTCGGTCAGACCGAAGCGCATCGAGACGACGCCCGCCTCACGCTCGGAGAGGGTGTCGAGCACCGAGTGCAGCTGCTCCTGGAGCAGGGTGAAGGAGACCGCGTCGGCCGGGACGACCGCCTCGGAGTCCTCGATCAGGTCACCGAACTCGCTGTCGCCGTCCTCGCCGAGCGGGGTGTGCAGCGAGATCGGCTCGCGGCCGTACTTCTGGACCTCGATGACCTTCTCGGGGGTCATGTCGAGCTCCTTGGCCAGCTCCTCCGGGGTGGGCTCGCGGCCCAGGTCCTGGAGCATCTGGCGCTGGACGCGGGCCAGCTTGTTGATGACCTCGACCATGTGCACCGGGATACGGATGGTGCGGGCCTGGTCGGCCATGGCGCGGGTGATCGCCTGACGGATCCACCAGGTGGCGTACGTGGAGAACTTGTAGCCCTTGGTGTAGTCGAACTTCTCGACCGCGCGGATCAGACCGAGGTTGCCCTCCTGGATCAGGTCCAGGAAGAGCATGCCGCGGCCGGTGTAGCGCTTGGCCAGCGAGACCACGAGACGGAGGTTGGCCTCCAGCAGGTGGTTCTTGGCGCGGCGGCCGTCCTCGGCGATGATCTCCAGCTCGCGCTTGAGCTTGGGAGCGAGCTTGTCGGCGGCACTGAGCTTGTCCTCGGCGAACAGGCCGGCCTCGATGCGCTTGGCGAGCTCGACCTCCTGCTCGGCGTTGAGCAGCGGGACCTTGCCGATCTGCTTGAGGTAGTCCTTGACCGGGTCGGCGGTGGCACCCGCGACGGCGACCTGCTGGGCCGGCGCGTCGTCCTCGTCGTCGTCGGAGAGCACGAAGCCCTGGTCCGACTCCTCCTCCGGCGTGTCGGCACCCTCGGCCTTGTCGCCGGGCAGCGCCACGTCCTCGAGGAGCTCCTCCTCGCCGATCTCGTCCTCGCCCTTGGCCTTGGCGGCGGTCTTCTTCGCCACGGCCTTCTTGGCGGGGGCCGCGGCCTTCTTCGCCACGGCCTTCTTGGCGGGGGCGGCAGCCTTCTTGGCAGCCGCGGCAGCCGTGCGGGCCTCGGCCATCTCGATGCTGTCCACGACCGTCACCTCGACGGCCGCGGCCGTCACGGACGGGGCGGCGACGCTGGCGGCCGGGGCGATCCGCACCGGGGGCTTGGTCGGCGCGGCAGGCGTGCGGGTGACCGCAGCCTTCGTCGCGGTGCGCTTGGTGGTGCTCTTGGCGGCAACGCTCTTGCGCTTGGCACCCGCGGGCTCGGCCGCGCTCACCATGAGGTCAACCCCCTCCTCAATCAGCACCTGATTGAGGCTGCGCATGACGTTCTTCCACTTGGTGACCGGGATCTGGTCCGCCTCGAAGGCCTGACGCACGTCGTCACCGGCGATCTGCCCCTGGGCCTTGCCCCGCTCGATGAGCGCGAGCAGAGCTGCGGACTCGGCGATCTCGGGGGGGAGCGAACGGGATGTGCTGGCCGACACGAACAACCTCTCGGACGAAGAGTGGGACTCGAACCCGTACCGGGCCGCCCGAGAGGGCGGGGAAGGATCACGCGCAGACACGCACGCGCTGTCGATTCCGACCGGCTCGGGCTTGAGACTGGGTTTGCTTGAGGACTTGCTTGCGGAACGGCAGCAGCGCCGCGGACCAACACAGCGTTGAGGCGCTGTGACGGTATTCCCGGAGCTGCTTCCGCTCCGTACACATCGCTGCTACCCCTCAAGTGTTACGCATGGCCTTCGTGGCGCCGGTCACACCGGCGCCACGGGTCGTCCGGGAGGCCGGCAGTCAGTGCTCGCGGGGGGCCGGGACGGCGTGCTCGACCTCGGGGTGGACGGTGAGCAGCGCCCGGACGGCCGCCTCGGCGGCGGTGCCGTCCCCGGTGCCGAGCGCGTCGACCAGCCGGGCGTGCAGGCTGACCGAGGCGTCCGAAGGGCGCTCGCAGGAGGCCGAGTGCCCGCCGGAGACGTGCAGCGCGCAGGAGATGATCCCCGAGAGGTGCTCCAGCATCCGGTTGCCCGCCATCTGGAGAACGAGCGCGTGCAGCTCGGTGTCGGCGCGGCCGTAGCTGGCGAGGTCGCCCTGGGCCCCGGCGTGGGCCATGATCTCGGTCAGCTCGACCAGCCGCTGCTGGACATCCTCCCGGCCGTGGCCGGCGGCCAACCGGGCGGCCAGCGGCTCGATCGCCCAGCGCAGCTCGAAGAGCTCGCGACGCTGCTCGTCCCGGGCCGGGCCGAAGGCGCGCCACTCGATGATGTCGGGGTCCAGCAGGTTCCAGTCGGCGACCGGACGGACCCGGGTGCCGACGTTCGGCCGGGCACTGACCAGGCCCTTGGCCTCCAGCACGCGCAGCGACTCGCGGACGACCGTCCGGGAGACCTCGAAGCGCTGGCCGATCTCCTCGGGGACGAGCGGGCGGTCGGCGCCCAAGTCCCCCGAGACGATCATCTGGCCGAGCTGCTGGACCAGCTGGCCGTGCAGGCCTCGGCCTCGGCTGCTGGTGGTCTTGCGGCCGACCCGCGAAAGGTCGGCCTCGGCGCCCTCCCAGCGGGGAGCGGGCGGCACGGGCCGGTCGGCGTAGGAGAAGCGGTCCAGCTCCGCGGCACCGACGGCGTCGGCGGAGCGGGCGGTGGTCATGGTGGGGTGCGCAAGGGTACTCACAGCTCCTTTGTCGGCGATAGGCGGCCGCGCCTTGAGAATTCTCGTGAAAAGCACACGAAAGGGTGATCGCCCGTGACTGGATAATTGACCTCTTATCAGCAAGAACGGGACATTTCGGGCAGATTGTGGCGATCTTCATGACAGGCAGTCACCGATGGCCTGGAGGTAGGTGGTTGCGATCTGGTCCGGACCGCTGCTCACAGCGCCCGGCGGCGGGCCTGGAGCAACAGGCACCCGGCCAGCAGTACGACCGGAGGCGCCAGCAGCACGCCCAGCACCAACGGGCCGTTCCCGCTCGGCAGGCGCTCCAGGTCGTACGGGAGGCCGACCGGCAGCACCTCCCGCAGCTGCTCCGGCCAGCCACCGGAACCGAACTGACGCAACGCCAGCGTGGTGGCCGGCTCGGCCAGCACCGGGAGCGCGCAGAGGATCAGCAGGCCGGCGGCCGCGCTGCGCACCAGCGAGGTGAGCAGCAGACCGACCCACCCGGCGAACACCACCACGCCGAGGAAGACCAGCAGCGGCTGCAGCACCGAGCCGGCCCGGCCGAAGTGGTCCGGGTGGACGGCCGCGGCACTGAACACCCGGTGGGCGTGCGCCCCCGGCGCCAGCGCCAGCCGGAGCACCGGCGCGTCCACCGCGACGGTCACGGCCGCGAGCAGCGCTGCGACCACCCCGGTCACCGCCAGCTTCCCCGTGAGCAGCGCGAGCCGTCGGCGGTACGAGACCCGCGAGGCGGGCAGGCCCGGGTGGCGGACCTCGTGCCCGTACGAGAGCGCGCCCAGCGCGCCCGCGCCGAGCGCGGCGATCGGCAGCGGGAGCAGCGGCACGACGGCGGTGACGGTCCGGACGGCGGCGGCCGCGCCGAGCTCCCCGGCAGGGAGCTGACGGGCCAGCAGGGCGGTGACGACGGCGTCCGCCAGCAGGACCGCGCCGAGCAGGAACCAAGTGGAGCGGAGGCCGCGCAGCCGGCGCACCTCGTAGGCCAGTACGCGCACGGGTCACTCGCTCCGGGGGTCGGTGGGGATGGGCAGGACGGTGGGGGCGGGCAGCACGGCGGGAGCGGGCAGCACGGTGGGGGCGCCCAGGACGGCGGAGGCCTGGGCGGGCGGATGGACCGGTGGGGCCCCGGTGAGGGGCGGGGCCACCCGGGGGAGGACCAGGGTCTCGGCCGCGGGCGTGGCTGTAGGCGTGGCCGCGTGGGTGGCTGTGGAAGTGGCCGCGTGGGCGGCTGCTTTGGCGACTGCGGGGGCGGCGCCAAGGGTGTCAGCAGAGGCGGCCGACTGGGGCTCGGGCGCCTGCGCGAGGTCGGGGACCGGTGCGGGCCGGGGTTCGGACCCGGGGTTCGGCTGAGGGTGCAGCTGGACGTGGCCGGATCGGCCGGAGCCGCCCGGGAGCGTGGGGCGGGGCGGTCGGGTCAGGGGTTGCTCGACCACCCGGTCGGCCAGCTCGTGGAGCAGGATGCCGTGGCGGTAGGCGAGTTCACCGATCTCGGTGCGGCCCGCACCGCTCACGGCGATACCCACGCCACTGTCCCGCCGGACCTGCGCCCCCTGCTCGGTGAGCAGGTCGGCGAGCCGGGCCATCTGCGGGCCCCGGACCACCACCTCGGGGTGGAGGCGGGTGCGCCGGAACTCCGACACCGGCTGGTCTGCGAGCAGCCGCCCGTGGTCGAGCGTGATCACCCGATCCGCGAGCAGAGCCGCCTCCTGGGGAGTGCGGGTGGTGACCAGGACGGTGCCGCCGGAGACCGAGTAGGAGCGCAGGAAGGAGTGGAACCACTCGACGTTGCGCGGCGAGAGGTCCTCGGTGGGGCAGTCGAGCAGGAGGGTGTGCGGGTCGCCCAGCAAGGCGGTGGCCAGAGCCAGGCGGCGGTGCATCCCCGGCGAGAAGGAGCGGAGGCGGTGCTCGGCGACGCCCGCGAGCCTGGTCTGCTCCAGCAACTCGTCGGCCCGGCGGCCCGGGACGCCGACCGCGCCGGCCAGCATCCGCAGATGGCCCCGGGCCCGACGGCCGGGGTGCCCGACCAGCGGGTGACCACCGGCCAGCAAGACGCCGACCTCCCGCTCAGGGCGACGCAGCCGACGGTAGGTCTGCCCGCCGAACAGGGTGATTCCCTGGCCGCGCTCCAGCTCGACCATCAGCCGCAGCGCGGTGGTCTTACCCGCCTCCTCCGCACCCAGCAGTGCGGTGACCATCCCGGGGCGGGTGTCGAAGCTCAGGTCGAGCAGGGCGGGTGGCCGGCCTCGGCGGTAGACCTTGGTCAGTCCGGTGCTCTGGATCATCGCTGCCTGCTCCCACGTCCTCGGCCTACAGGGCCCGCGAGACACGGGACGGTGTCCGTGTGCCCGCGCCAGCACATTAGGACGCGGAGGTGGAGAATTCGGGCATTCCGGATGGCTCGTCGGCTCTTTGACCGCCCAGCTCACTCGATCAGGCGACAGTTCTGGGCGTCGCCGACTGGACGGACGGCCGCAGTGGGAACGTCCGCGGGTGGGGACATCCGCGGTGCGAACGTCCGCGGGTGGGGGTGGGCACGGGTGGGGGTGGAGGTGGGCATGGGCGGGGCGGCAGGTACGGGCGGGTGGGCCGCGCGAGTCAGGATTCGGGGCGGAGCATGGGCGGGTTGAGCACGGTGGCGCCGCCCGCCTTGAAGAGCTGGGCCGGGCGGCCACCCTGACGGGTCGTCGTGCCCCCGGTCGGGACCAGGAAGCCGGGGGTACCGGTGACCTTGCGGTGGAAGTTCCGAGGGTCGAGGGCGACGCCCCAGACCGCCTCGTACACCTGTCGCAGCTCGCCGACGGTGAACTCCGGCGGGCAGAAGGCGGTGGCCAGCGAGGAGTACTCGATCTTCGAGCGGGCCCGCTCGACCCCGTCGGCCAGGATCTTCCCGTGGTCGAACGCGAGAGGTACGCCGTCGGCCGGGCTCTGGCCGATCAGCTCCCCCGCCGGTGCCCAGCGGGCGCTGCTCGCGTCGCCGCCGGGGCGCGGGGTCGGCAGGTCGGGCGCGAGCGCCAGGTGGGCCACGCTCACCACTCGCATGCGCGGGTCCCGCTGGGGGTGGCCGTAGGTGGCGAGCTGCTCCAGGTGCGCACCGACCGAGCTCTGGCCCGCCGTGGAGTACGCCCGCAGGCCGGTCTCCTCCGCGAGCTCTCGCGAGGCGGCCTCGGCCAGCCCCTCGTCAGGGCGCACGAAGCCGCCGGGCAGTGCCCAATACCCCTGGAACGGGGGCTCGCCACGGCGCACCAGCAAGGCGCACAACGCATGCTCCCTGACCGTCAGCACCACCAGGTCGACTGTCACGGCGAACGGGGGGAAGGCCGACGGGTCATAACGGGACATGGGGACGATCATAGTCGTCTCTCTGACGATAAGCACAGGGTACGGACAGACCCGGGCCGTACCGGCTCGACGCCGCCCAGGCCGGCGGGGCTGGCGGGGCTGGCGGGGCTGGCGGGGCTGGCGTGTGCCCGGGGTCAGTGCGTGCCGAGCATGAGTGAGGATGACGCCTCCTCCACCACTGCGACTCCGATCCGGCTGACCCGGACCGAGAACGGCTCGCCCGCCACGCGGAGTCCGGTCAGCTCCAGCGCGCCGAGCGGGGCGGTGCTGGCTGGGCGGACTGCCACCCGCCCGGCTGGGACGTCCGGCCTGACTCCCGCGAGGGCGGTCACCAGGTGGACCGCCGCCGCCGAGGAGACGGCGGCCGGGCGGCAGGCGGCCGGGTGCGGCACCGGCGGGCAGCCCGGGACACGCTGCTCCCCCGCGTACATCTCCGGCAGACGTCCCTCGAAGTACTCGGAAGCGTCGAGCAGCCCGGTGAGCAGCTCCCCCGCCTCGCGCTCGAAGCCCGCGCCGGACAGCCCCGCGACCGCCAGCACCGTCTCGTGGACCCGGACCGCACCGCTGCGGTGCCCCAGCGGGTTGAACCGCGGGGACTTGGCGCTCAAGGTGCGCAGCCCCCAACCACAGTCGAACTCCGGGTTGACCAGCCGCTGGGCCAACGCCCTGGTCTGCTCCCGGTCCAACAGACCCTCGTGGTCCGCACCGTCGGCAGCCAGCCCGAGATCGAGCAGGTGGACGGAGGAGGTGGCCAGGGCAGGCAGCAGGCGCCCGGGGGCGAGCAGGGCCGCGGCCGGACGGCCGCCTGACAGGTCGTCGATCCAGAACTGCTCGCGGAACCGCTCACGCAGACCCGCGGCCCAGCTGCGCCACCCTTCGGCGCCGGGGCGGCCGAAGGCCTCCAACAGTTCGGCGCCGTGCAGCGCGGCGCGGTGCGCCTGTGCCTGCACCTCGCACCTGGCGGGCACCGGACGTGCCGCCCGCTCCTCGGCCGTCCGGCCCAGGTCGGTGACGAAGCCGACCGGCCCCTCGACCGCTGGCGGCTCGCCCGGTTCCGTGTCGCTCCCGTGCTCGGCCCGGCTGTCGGCGGCCTCGCTGCTGAGGTTGGCCCGGAGGGCGCCGAGCGCCCGCTCCGCCGCCGGAAGCAGTTCCGCGACCTCCTGGGTGGGCATGCCCCAGCGCCAGGCCTCGGCCAGCACCGTGACGAAGAGCAACGTCGCCTCGGTGGCGGTGCAGGAGGGTGGCAGTTCCGGGCCGGCGTGGCGAAGCGCACCGGGAATCACGCCCTCGGGGCGTGCGCCCCCGGGGTACTGACGGCGCGCAAGCGCGCGGAGCGTGCCGGCAGCCAGCCGGGTGCCGAGCGGCAGCGTGAGCCTGGCCGCCCAGAGCGCATCCGCCGAGGTCAGACCGAAGCGCCAGGGCGCGCCCGAGGCTGTGTACAGGTCCGTCGGACGGTCGGCGTCGGCAAGCAGCAGGCTGCCGAGCGCGTCGAGCGAGCGCGGGACCAGGAGCTGGGCCCGTGGGTCGTCGCAGCGCACCTCCGGAGCGGACCACGGCAGCGGGACTCCCTGGCCACGGCCGGTCGGCGGCCGGACCGCCGGAGCAGCCAGCGGCTCCACCTCGGTGCGCAGCTCGACCGACCACCGGGCGCCCGGCTGCACCTCCAAGTCCCACCGCAGGACACCGGCACCGGCCAGGACGGCGTGCGGGGACGGTCGGGCGGAGACCGTGGCGCTGTGGTGCTGCCCTGCCCAGCGCAGGCCCGCCGACTGCACCTGTGCGGGGAGGTCGGCGGTGCGCTGGCCTGCGGCGATCTCGGCGAGCTGGCCGAGATCCGTGCCGAGCATGATCTCCAACGGCAGCCGGGCGGGACGACCGCTGGTGTTGCGGACGGTCACCGTCTCCACGCCGTCGGCGCTCCTGAGCCGCTCGACGGTCAGCGCCGGGTCCGGGTCCGGATCGCCGGGCACTCGAACGGCACCGACGAACCGGGCCTCGGCAGCCGAGGTCAGCGTCCCCTGGAGGGGCAGCGGCTCGATTCCGCCGAGCCGCACCTCCATCCTGGCGAGTGCCCTGACTCCGGCTCGGAAGAAGCCGTGCAGACCGTGGCCGCGCAGCTGACCGTCCGGACCGGACGTGGCCATAGCCGGGGCGTTGACACAGATGATCTCGGTGTGGGCGGCGATCGGCTGCGGCGGACGGGCCGGGACCGAGGGTCTCGCCTGGCCCGGCAGACCGGCCGGGCCGCCTGGCTGGCCGGGTGGAACTGACTGGTGGCCCAGGGCGGGCGCCGGTTGGCCCGCCACCGGGGCCGGGTGCGCGGCGGGTGGGGCAACCGGGGAGGCGGCTGCCGTGACCTGGTGTCCGGGGCCGGCGGGCGCCTGGCCGAACCCGGCGGGAGGTCGGCCAGGCGCGGCGTACGGCAGGTCGGGGTGCCGCTGGCCCGGGTACGGCTCGCCCGGGCCGGGGCGGCCGGAGCTGGGGTGACCGGCTGCGGGGTAGCCGGAGCTGGGGTGCGGGCGGAGCTGCGCGGTCGGCGCGACGCCGGGTGGGGCGGCCGGCGACGGCGGTGCGACCGGATGGGGGCCCGGAGCGCCGGAGGCGGACGGAGTGGTGGGGACGGACGCGGTCGGTGGTGCTGACTGCGGCTCCGTCTGAGGTGGCGTCATGGCCGACACCTGGCTCTCCTCCCTCGGCCGACCGACCGGCGCCGGGCCGGTCGGCCGAGCGCGTGCTCGATCGCGTTCTGGTACAGCTGCTGTTGGTGGTGCGGTCGGACTGACCGACCGACCGGCTCGGAACCTGCCGCAACCCGTCGTCGGCCCGGAGCAGGATCTGCCCCGCCGTCGCCGACTCGAAGCCGGTGACCTCGCCCCCGGGCCCCCGAGCCCGGTGTCGAAGAGCCAGGTTCCGAGGAGCCTGGTGCCGAGATGGCCGCTCCCGGCGGCTCCGGTCCTGGCGGCCTCCGATCCGCTGAAAAACCCCGAGCCTTCGAGCATCGAGCTGCCGGGCCCCGAACGGACCGGACCTGAACCGACAGGATCCGCTCCGCACGCCGCCGGTCGGCGGTGGCCGACCGGACCGTGTGCCAGGCCACCCTGGCCCGCCACTTGAGACCGGACGGGCGTACGGCCACCCCACGGGGTGAACGCACCGCACCTTCCCCAGGTCACGCCGGAACGACGACTGCCACCCGGCCCAGCGGTTCGCCGTACCTCCGCCCTGCGGCGGTGCTCCGACGCCACCTCGGCCGGACCGGTCCCGCAGCCAGCGTGCCAGATCCACCCGCCCCCGTGCTCGGACCGCCCTACGACAGCGTCCGGCCGCCGCCAGGATACGGTGCGCAGGTGGCGGCGTTCGCACCGGGAGGACCGGCGGGACGCCGGAGCGGCCTCCACCGCCGGAACCCCGGCGGCAGCTCGGAACCCCGCCGGCGGCCGCGGTACCTCTCCCCTCACCACCTCAGATCGAGGAGTCGCATGTCCACCAGCAACCGGCTGCCCGGGATCGTCACCACCGACCACGTCTTCCAACTGCCGCTCGACCACGAGGCTCCCCAGGGCGAGCAGATCGAGGTCTACGCCCGCGAGGTGGTGGCCGCCGGACGAGAGGGCGAGGACCTCCCCTGGCTGCTGTTCCTCCAGGGCGGCCCGGGCGGGAAGGCCAACCGGCCGCTCGGCCGGGACGGCTGGCTGGTGCGCGCGCTGGACGACTACCGGGTGCTGTTGCTCGACCAGCGCGGCACCGGCCGCTCCACCCCGGCCAACCGACAGACCCTGGCCCGGCGGGGCGGGCCCAAGGAGCAGGCCGACTACCTGGCGCACTTCCGCGCCGACTCGATCGTCCGCGACGCCGAGCTGATCCGCCGCCGGCTGCTGGGCGAGGGCAGCAGGTGGAGCCTGCTGGGCCAGAGCTTCGGCGGTTTCTGCACGCTGACCTACCTGTCGCTTGCGCCGGAAGGGCTTCGGGAGGCGTTCGTGACGGGTGGCCTGGCGGGCCTGAAAGCCTCGGCGGACGACGTCTACCGGGCCGCGTACCCGCGAGTGGCCCGGAAGAACGCCGGACATTACGCGCGCTACCCGCAGGACGTCGCGACCGTCCGTGAGATCGCGGCGCATCTCGCCGAGAACCCGGCGCGGCTTCCGGACGGCGGCCTGCTCACTGTCGAGGCCTTCCAGGCGCTCGGTCTGATGCTGGGCTCCGGCACGGGCTCGCACTCGCTGCACCACCTGCTGGAGGAGGCGTGGGTCGAAGGGGTGGCCGGCCGCGAGCTGTCCGACACCTTCCTCGCGGGGGCGCAGGCCCAGCTGTCCTTCGCCCAGGGGCCGCTCTACGCCGTGCTGCACGAGTCGATCTACGGCCAGCGCTCGGTGGACCGCGCCGGCACCCGATGGGCGGCGGAGCGGGTGCGGGCCGAGTTCCCCGCCTTCGACGCGCGGCGCGCGCTCTCGACGGACCAGCCGGTGCTGTTCACCGGCGAGATGATCTACCCCGCGATGTTCGAGGCGGATCCGGCGCTGCAGCCGCTCCGCGAGGCTGCGGAGCTGCTCGCCGAGCGGGGTGACTGGCCCGACCTGTACGACCCGGCCCGGCTGGCCGGGAACACCGTGCCGGTGGCAGCTGCGGTGTACCACGACGACATGTACGTCGACACGGCCGATTCGCTCGAGACCGCGAACGCCGTCCGGGGCCTGCGGGTGTGGGTGACGAACGAGTGGGAGCACGACGGCCTCCGGGTGAGTGGGGGTCAGGTGCTCGACCGCCTGATCAAGATGGTGCGCGGCGAGCTCTAACCCCGGTGCGGGCATGGGCATGGGCATGGGGGACGGTTTCGGGCCCAGGCTCATCCCGTCCACCTCGGCCGGCTCCGCGGCCGCGGCACCGAGCCGGCCCGTGCCTCGGGACCGGCGGCCTCACCCCGGTCGCCATGGCCCACGGTGGAGGGACAGGCTGATCGCCGCACCAGCCGCGACCACCCTCGGCGGGGCGCCGGGGGCTCTCCGGCCGCTCCGGCCGCCGGGCTGTCCGACGGGCTCGGTCCGGCTGCCCCCGGGGTGGCCCTGCCCCGGGCAGGTGCGACTGCCGCTCTCGCCCCGGCCGGCCTCGGGCCGGACCTGGCGTCGGCCCCCGGTTCGGCACCGGACCGACCTCCGGTCCGGATCCGGGCCGCGTCGGCACCGCGCTGTACGCCCGGCCTGGCGGGCGGCTCCGGCCCGGACCCGACGGAGCCTGAGTCCGGCCCGTCCGGCCCCGGGCCTTCGGCACCGGGACCGCCGTCGACCGGGCCGTACGGGCTGGCCCTGTCGATGGCTTCCGGGACGGCGGTTGCGCCCGGGTGTCCCGTGCCCGCCTCGCCCCGCGAGCGGCGGGCCGCGCGCTCCTGCCGGATGCCGTCGAGAAGATCGTCCGGCCGGAGCCCGGCGTTCAGCGATTCGTAGAGCAACTGGGCGAGCGTGTAGTCCCCGTCCAGGTCGAGCGCCCGCGAGAGGACGATCCGGGCGGTCGCGGTGTCGTCCGCCAGCCAGGACGTCCAGGCCAGCAAGGTGAGGGGCGCGGCCCCGAAGGACTCGAACGGCGGGACGGCCCGCCGGGCGAGGTAGCGCCAGAGCCGCTGGGCGGTGACGAGCTCCTCCGGTTCCAGGTACTCGGCGCCGCGATCCCGGCACTCTCGCACCTGCAGCCCGGTGAGCAGCCTGGCCGTGTGCTCGGCGTCCAGTTCCTCGGCGCCGGCGCGGAACTTCTCCATAGCCGCGTCGATGAGCCCGCTCGTGCGCTCCACCAGGGCTGAGCGCTCGCTCGGTCGGCTGAGCAGCCCGATCAGCTCCGGCCCGGCACGGTGGAGTTCCGCGAGGTAGCGCTCGGCATCGGTGGGGCCGACCGGGACGAGGCCGGCCGTGATCTCCTTGCGGCTTCCCCTCGGCGCCAGCCCGGCGAAGGTGGCAGCGGCCGCGATCGCGCTCGGCACCCGCGCCGAGCGGATCGGGGTGCCCGCCGGGCCGCAGCAGGTCGTCCCCCGGCAGAGGAAGGACCACCAGCGGCCGTCCGCGATCCCCAGCGACTCCCGCACCTTGACGCCCTGAGCCCGGAAGGCGTCGGTCAGGCCGTCGGCGAGCGGTGCCAGTCGGGAGATCGTGGCAGGGCAGTCCCCGTCCGCCGGGTCGTGGCAGAGGTAGACGAGCACCTGGTCGGGGCGCCTGCCCCGCTGTTCGGAGAGCTCGACCAGCAGCCGCGCGGTGTCCGCCGCGACGGAGGGCCACGTCTCCTGGTTGTCGGGGATGTCGAGGCGGATGACCCCGCCCTGTTCGAGCCGGGGCCCGTGCAGGCCGACCACGACGATGCTGTCGTCCGGGAAGAACCCGAGCAGGTAGGGGAGCATCTCCGCCATGTCGCTCGGGCCGCGCATCCGGGTCGGGAGCCCGAGGCCGAGCGAGTTGGGGAGCGGTCCGGAGGCGGGGCCGGGGAGCGGTGCGGTGTGTTCGTGGTTCATGTCCGGAAGGGTGGCCGTCGGCGGACCTACTTGTCCGCATCGATCCTTTTCCTGTGGATAAGTCGGGGGGTCCAGCATCTGCTCCCCCGAACGGCCCAGCGCCTATTTCCCTACAAAAACGGACAAATGACGCAGAGTGAGATGCTCAGCAGCTCATCACACTTCAATGAGCGCGCTGAGAGCTATCCACCACCCGATGCCACGGTTCACCGACTGTCGGTCACAACCTGTATTGATGGACCCATGCAGAAGCCGACCGACACCTCAGCCGAGGCCCACCGCCCCGACCGCCAGTCGCCCGACCAGCAGTCGCCCGACCGCGCCGCCGTCCGCGCGCGGGCCGAGGCGGTGCTGCGCGAGCTGGCCGGCCCCTCCGCCGTGCTGCGCGAGGACCAGTGGCTGGCGATCGAGGCACTGGTCATCGACCAGCGGCGGGCGCTCGTCGTGCAGCGCACCGGCTGGGGCAAGTCGGCCGTGTACTTCATCGCCACCGCCCTGCTGCGCGCCCGCGGCACGGGGCCGACGGTGATCGTCTCTCCGCTCCTGGCCCTGATGCGCAACCAGGTCGACTCGGCCGCCAAGGCCGGCATCCACGCCCGCACCATCAACTCCGCCAACCCCGAGGAGTGGGACACCATCCAGGCCGAGGTCGCCGCCGGTGCGGTCGACATCCTCCTGGTCAGCCCCGAGCGGCTGAACAACCCCGACTTCCGGGACCAGGTGCTGCCCAAGCTCGCCGCCGCCACCGGCCTGCTCGTCGTGGACGAGGCCCACTGCATCTCCGACTGGGGCCACGACTTCCGCCCTGACTACCGCCGGCTGCGTACCATGCTCGCGGACTTGGCGCCCGGCGTCCCCGTCCTCGCCACGACCGCGACCGCCAACGCCCGCGTCACCGCCGACGTGGCCGAGCAGCTCGGCACCGGCAGCGCTGCCGCCTCCGCGCAGGACGACCAGGCACTCGTCCTGCGCGGCCCGCTCGACCGGGAGAGCCTGAGCCTGGGCGTCCTTCCGCTGCCCGACCCGGCCCAGCGCCTGGCCTGGTTGGCCGACCACCTGCCCGAGCTGCCGGGCTCCGGGATCATCTACACCCTCACCGTTGCCGCCGCCGACGAGGTCACCGACTTCCTGCGCGGCCGGGGTTACCAGGTCGCCTCCTACTCGGGCCGGACGGAGGACGCCGAGCGTCGCAGCGCCGAGGCCGACCTGCAGGCCAACCGGGTCAAGGCGCTGGTGGCCACCTCGGCCCTGGGGATGGGCTTCGACAAGCCGGACCTCGGCTTCGTGGTCCACCTCGGCTCCCCGAGTTCGCCGATCGCCTACTACCAGCAGGTGGGCCGCGCCGGGCGTGGCGTGGACCGCGCCGAGGTGCTGCTGCTGCCCGGCCGCGAGGACGAGGCGATCTGGCGGTACTTCGCCTCGCTCGCCTTCCCGCCCGAGGAGCAGGTGCGGCGCACGATCGACGCACTCGCCGAGGCCGACCGCCCGCTCTCCACCGCGGCCCTGGAGACCCGGGTCGACCTCCGTCGGGCCCGGTTGGAGACGATGCTCAAGGTGCTCGACGTGGACGGCGCCGTCCGCCGAGTGCGAGGTGGCTGGACGGCTACCGGCGAGCCCTGGGCGTACGACACCGCCAGGTACGCCAAGGTTGCCGCCTCCCGCGAGGCCGAGCAGCACGCGATGCGCGAGTACGCCGCGACGAGCGGCTGCCGGATGGAGTACCTGCGGCGGCAGCTGGACGACGAGGCGGCCGTGCCGTGCGGCCGGTGCGACAACTGTGCGGGGAGCCGGTACTCGGCAGCCGTGTCGGACGAGGCCCTGGCGGCCGCCCGCGCCGCGCTCGGCCGCCCGGGCGTCACTTTCGAGCCACGACGACTCTGGCCCACCGGGATGGAAGCGCTGGGCGTCCCGCTGAAGGGGCGGATCCCCGCCGGGGAGCAGGCCGAGACCGGCCGCGCGCTCGGGCGTCTCTCGGACATCGGCTGGGGCACCCGCCTGCGCGCTCTGCTCGCGGACCAGACGCCCGACGGCCCCGTCCCCGCCGAGCTGGTCGACGCGCTGGTGAGCGTGGTGGCCGACTGGGCGCGCGGCCCCGGGGGCTGGGCCGGACCGGAGGGGCCCGGCGGCAACCGCCTGGCCCGGCCGGTCGGCGTGGTCGCCATGGCCTCCAGCACCCGACCGGAGCTGGTCGGGAGCCTCGCCGCCCAGTTGGCCGCGATCGGCCGCATGCCGCTGCTCGGCCACCTCGGCTACGTCACCGGCCGCCCTCCGCACGGCGCCCGCAGCAACAGTGCCCAGCGGCTGCACTCCCTCGCCGGGGCCCTCACCGTGCCGCCGGAGCTCGCCGCCGCGCTGGCCGCCGCCCAGGGGCCCGTTCTGCTGGTGGATGACCAGGTCGACTCCGGGTGGACGGTCACCGTAGCGGCCCGGCTGCTCCGCCAGGCGGGCGCCAGCACCGTGCTCCCACTGGTGCTGGCCGTCCAGGCGTGACCGTTGGCTATCCAGGCGTGCCCTCGGCCGTCCAAGCGTGATCCTCGACGGTCGGCGGTTCAGCCCGCGACAAGGCCTCGGAAGGGCCCGGCCCACGGGGAGACCTGACAAGAACGGCGGTATCCGGCTGAAATCCACCGAATGGCAGCACCGCGGAAGCGGGATATATGTGACAGAACAGTGGCCTTCGGGCGACATTCGTCATTTCATCGTTGCCGCTCGGGGGCGTCTGACCCGAGAATTGGACCGTACCCCATGACCGGTCCGCTGGACCCGTCCTTCGGCGTACGCACGTACCCGCGCGCTCTGCGGGTCGGGAGAGGAGGATCGTGATCAGCGGCATCGACCAAGGTCAGTTCTCCCCCGCCCAGAGACGGACGCTCTCTCTGGAGAGCTGGGCGGCATCCGGCATCCCGTTGCTGCGGGCACCCAGGGAGTTCGTCAGCGAGCTGCACCAGCGGCATCTCCCCCAGCCGGGCACGACGGTGATCGCCGTGCTGGACGCCGAGCACTACGTGACGGCCTCCGCCTCGTTCGCCCCACGCCCGCACAGCGAGGACGGCTGGCAGCACCGCAACGCGATCCTCGCCCACCTGCGCCAGATCACACCGCACGATCTGCGGCTCGGTTCGCCGTGCCGGACGGCGGTGCTGATGCGCTGCCGCGAGGGTTCGGCGGAGTGGACGGAGCAGGACGGCGCCTGGATGTGGGCGCTGCGCGACGCCGCGACACTGCACGGCCTGCGCTGCGGCTCGTACATCGCACTGACGCCGGCCGGGTGGCACTCGCTGGGCGACGGGCGCCGGGGGCGGGCCCCGCACTCGGGCTCCTGGGCCGAGGGGCCGGTGCACACCGTCACCGAGCTGACGCCACGGAACAACCGCGAGCCCGCCGAGGAGCGGGTCTGGCGACCGGCCACCGTCGCCCCCCTCCGCCGCGCGGCCACCAGCTGAGCGCTCCGCTCCGCCGGGCGTCCGCACACGCCGCGAGCCCCGACCCACCCGGGTCAGGGCTCGGTCCCGGGGCACGAACCGCAGTGCCCCGGCAAGTCGGTGACTCAGGCGGGCACCGGACGGTACTCGGCGGGGAACAGCGGGGCGACCTGGTCGGTCTCACCACAGACGACCAGCACCGTGCCGACGTGGTCGAACACCTCGCGCACCGCACGCTCGACCCGGGCGGCGGCGGTGTCGTTGACCACCAGGACCACCACCTCGCGCCGCAACGGACCGGGCGTGACGGCTGCCGCATCGGCGTAGAAGACGTCGCCGCCCTCGGTGAACTGCGCCCAGTAGCCGGCCTCACCGAAGGAGAGCTCGTGCTGCTGCCACGGGTGGGCTTCGCCGACGGTCAGGACCAGGATGTCCTCCGGGCGGCGGCCCGACTCCAGCAACAGATCGACCGCTTCGTCCGCCCGCTCCACGGCGGCCCGGGCGGGCGCGGACACGAACTGCACCGTGGGGCCGGCCCGTCGGGGTGCCGGGCCGGGCTTGGGAGGCTGCACCGGACGCGGCGGCGGCCCGGGCTTGGGAGCCCTCGGCGGGGCCGGGCGCGGACCGGGTACGACGGCCCGCGGCGCGGAAGGCTGGACGGGGACGGGGGACGCGCTGCTGGTGGCAGGCGTGTTGAGGGCTTGTGCGTCCGACTCGCGGGGGAAGGGAACGCCGGGGCCCGGGATGCTCTCGTGAATCTCCGGCTCCTCGGGGAAGGCAGGCATGCCCGAATATCTATCAAATGCCGGTCGGATGCGCACGGGCGCCCCACCCTTTGAGCACAAGAGCCGACGGACAAACCGTCAGAAACCGAGGGTCAGTTGCTCGTCCTGGGGCGGAAGGCTCCGCACCCGCTTGAGGTGGCTCCACCTGGGCAGCGCATCGAGGTAGGACCAGGAGAGCCGGTGGTGCTCGGTCGGGCCGTACTCCTCCAGGGCCGCCCGGTGCACCGGGGAGGGGTAGCCCGCGTTCTCCGCGAAGCCGTAGGCAGGGTGATCGGCACCGACCTCGGCCATCAGCCCGTCCCGGTGGACCTTGGCGAGCACCGAGGCGGCCGAGACGCAGACGCAGGACTGGTCGCCCTTGATCACGGTGCGGACCCGCCACGGGCCCCCGAGATAGTCGTGCTTGCCGTCCAGGATCACGGCGTCAGGCTGGACAGGCAGCGCCTCCAGAGCCCGGACCGCCGCCAGCCGCAGCGCGGCGGTCATCCCGAGCTCGTCGCACTCCACGGCGGAGGCCTCGCCGAGGGCGTAGGCCAGCACCCAGTCGGCCAGTACGGGGGCGAGCGCGTCACGGCGGCGCTCGGTGAGCAGCTTGGAGTCGGTCAGCCCCTCCGGCGGCTTGCGCATACCGGTCACGGCCGCGCCGACCGTCACCGGCCCGGCCCAGGCGCCCCGGCCCACCTCGTCGAGCCCGACCACCACCTGGGCTCCGGCCCGGCGCAGCGAGCGTTCGACCGAGTGGGTCGGGGGGTCGTACGGCATCGGTGGTCCTTCGGCGGTTCCGGGTGGCGGCGCGGCGGCCGGAGCACCGCCCGTCGGGCCAGTCCAGCGTACGTCCTGCCGGACCGCCCCTGAGCCCGAAGGGCTACGGCCGCACCATCGGCAGCAGCACCTCGTCGACCAGGGCGACGCAGAACTCCGGATCCACCGCTCCGGCGCAGACCTTGGCCCGGTACAGCAGCATCGCCGGGGCCACGTCGGCGACCAGCCCGGTGGCGGCGCCGGGTCGGACGTCGCCGCGCAGCTCGCCGCGCCGCAGCACGCCCAGGGTGGCCGCGGTCGCCGGACGGATCACCCGCTCGTTGAGGAACTCCTGGAAGTCACGGGTGCGCTCGATGTCCAACTCGGCCATCAGGGCACGCATCGCAGCACCCACCGGAGACTCCATCACGGCGCCGTACCCCTGGATGAGCTGCAGCAACTCGCTTCGCACGGACCCGAGATCGGGGACTTCCGTCGGGGGTGGCAGAGTGGAGCCCAGGGCGTCGATGATCAGATCGGCCTTCGAGGCCCAGCGTCGGTACAGCGCTGCCTTCCCGGTCTGCGCCGCCCCGGCGATGCCCTCCATCGTCATCCGAGCGAAGCCGCCGGAGGTGAGCTGATCGAGGGCCGCCTCGAAGATGGCGGTCTCCAGGGCCTTGCCGCGCCGACGGGAGGCCGGGCCGACGGCGCCCGCCTCCCTTCCCTCGATCTCCGACGGCTCGCGCCGCACCGCCTGATCCATCATCACCAACCCTAAAGAACGCTTGCGTTCACAATCGGTCACAGCTATTGTCCATGATAGTGAACGTGACCGTTCCTTCAAGGCGGCGTGACACCCACGCGCGCCGCCGTGCTCAGTACCTGTTTGTGCACAGTACCGATCCAAGTACCTGCTCGAGTACTCACAGCCACCAGCTCCAATAGCCAGCAGGGGGATTACATGGCTATCTCGAAGACACTCGCACGGACTTCACCGCCCCAGGCCAGCCGCGGGCAGAACAAGGGCCTCGCCCTCACCGTCATCGCGGCCACCCAGCTCATGGTCGTGCTCGACGCCACCATCGTGAACATCGCGCTTCCCCACATCCAGGACGCGCTCCACTTCTCCGACACCAGCCTGTCCTGGGTGATCAACGCCTACACCCTGACCTTCGGCGGCCTGCTGCTGCTCGGCGGCCGGGCGGGCGACATCCTGGGCCGTCGCCGGGTCTTCATGGTCGGCACGCTGCTCTTCGGGCTCGCCTCCCTGCTCGGCGGCTTCGCCCAGGACTCCAACATGCTGCTCGCCGCACGCGCCCTCCAGGGCATCGGCGGCGCCATCTGCTCGCCCACGGCTTTCGCCCTGATCGCCACCAACTTCGAGGAAGGGCCGGAGCGGAACAAGGCCTTCGGCGTCTTCTCGGCAGTCGCGGGCTCCGGAGCGGCCATCGGCCTGCTGGCCGGCGGCCTGCTCACCGAGTACCTCGACTGGCGCTGGGTGTTCTTCGTCAACGTGCCGATCGCCGCCCTGATCGCCATCGCGGCCCCGCTCTACATCAACGAATCGGAGCGCCAGGAAGGCCGGTTCGACCTCCCGGGCGCCCTCACCTCGACGCTGGGCCTGGTCAGCCTGGTCTACGGCTTCATCCGCGCGGCTTCGCCGGGTGGCTGGAGCGACCCGCTGACCATCGGCTACTTCGCCGCCGGTCTGGTCCTGGTCACCGCGTTCCTGATCATCGAGCGGCGCACCGCACAGCCGATCACCCCGCTCCACCTGTTCTCCGACCGCAACCGCACCGGCAGCCTGGTGATGATGCTCTGCCTGGCCGCGGCCATGGTCGGCATCTTCTTCTACGTCACCATCTTCGTGCAGCGGGTGCTGGGCTACAGCCCGTTGAAGGCAGGCTTCGCCTTCCTCCCGATCAGCGTGGCCATCATCATCGCTGCCCAGATCACCTCGGCCCTGCAGGCCAAGTACGGGCCGAAGCCCTTCATGGCCGGCGGCGCCCTGCTGGTGTCCATCGGCCTCAGCTGGCTGACCCAGACCAGCGCCGACAGCAGTTACCTCGCCGGAGTGCTCGGCCCCACCGTGATCTTCGGCTTCGGCATGGGCCTGATCTTCGTCCCGGTGATGCTCATCTCGGTCTCCGGAGTGGCGGCCAACGAGACCGGTGCCGCCTCGGGCCTGCTCAACTCGATGCAGCAGATCGGTGGTTCACTCGGCCTGTCGATCCTGACCACCGTCTTCGTCACCGCTACTCGGAACGAGGCCAAAAAGCAGGTCCCGGGTTTCCTGGCACACGCCAAGCCCGAGCAACTGGCCGAGTTCAAGGCCAAGCAGCAGTTCCCGCTCGGCACCAGTTGGTACAACGAGGTGCTGGCCCACGGCATAGGCCAGGCGTTCATCGTCGGTGCCGCACTGGCCGTGGTCGCGCTCCTGGTGGCGGTCTTCGCCATCAAGGCCAAGCCGAGTGACCTGGTCACCGAGGGCCAGCCGGTCATGGTGCACTGACAAGAACGCCTTTCCAGCAAGCCTGACAACACGCATGACGGCACCCAGACGGCACGCATGACGGCGCGTCGCGCCACGTGCCATCAGCGCCGATCAGGTTCCGAGCCGCCGGCCGGGTCAGCCCTTGACCGACCCGGCCAGCAGGCCTCGGACGAAGTACCGCTGGAGCCCGAAGAAGACCATCAGCGGGACGATGAGCGACAGGAACGCCCCGGCGGTCAGCAGCTCCCACCGCCCGCCGAAGGAGCCGGAGAGCTGGGCCAGCCGGACGGTCATCGGAGCCACCTCAGGGGTCCCGCCGGCGAAGGTCAGGGCGACCAGCAGGTCGTTCCACACCCACAGGAACTCGAAGATCGCAAAGGAGGCCAAGGCGGGAGTGCAGAGCGGCAGCACGATGGAGCGAAAGATCTTGAAGTGCGAGGCTCCGTCCACCACCGCCGCCTCCATCAGGTCGCGCGGCAGCTGCGAGATGAAGTTGTGCAGCAGGAACGTCGCAAGCGGCAGAGCGAACATGGTGTGCGCCAGCCAGACCGGCGCGTACGTACCGTGCAGGTCGAGCGAAGGGAGGATGGTCACCCCGCCCAGATGGGCACCACCGGAGAACAACTGCAGCAGCGGGATCAGCGCCATCTGCAGCGGCACCACCTGAAGGGCGAAGATGACGAAGAAGACCGTGTCACTGCCCCGGAACCGAACCCAGGCCAGCGCGTAGGCGGCCATCGCCGCGATCACCAGCGGGAAGATCGTGGCGGGGATGCTGATCGCCAACGAGTTGACCAGATAGGGCATCAGTCCGCCGCTGACGCCGAAGCCCCCCTCGAACAGCACCGTGTGGTAGTTGGAGAGGATCAGGTCCGGGTGGGCGAACACCTCCCACCACCCACTGTCCGTAACGTCCTGCTTGGGCCGGAGCGAGGTCGCGAGCAGCCCGAGGGTCGGGATCGTCCACAGCACCGTCACCGCGATCACGAAGACCGAGGCCACCGGACTGCTGAAGGACTTCCGGACCGCACCCACCCCGTCCGCCTGACCTGGCCGACCTGTCTGACCTGGCTGACCTGGCTGACCTGGCTGACCGGACCTACCTGGCTTACGTTCCTTCACCTGCCTGACCTTCACCGGGTCTCACGCTCCTTGCGCAACTGAACAATGTTGTAGGCCACCAGGGGCAGCACCGCGAGGAAGAGAATCACCGCGAGCGCACTTCCTCGCCCGACGTTGAACTGCACGAAGGACTGCGAGTACATCTCGTTGGCCAGCACCTGGGTACCGAAGTTGCCCCCGGTCATGGTGCGGACGATGTCGAAGGCCTTGAGCGTCGTGATCATGACGGTGGTGAGCACCACCACCAGCGTGGTGCGGATCATCGGCACGGTCACGTACCAGAACAGCTGGAGGCCACGCGCACCGTCCAGCCGGGCGGCCTCCGTCACCTCGTCCGGGATGGCCTTGATCGCGGCCGACAGCACCACCATCGCGAAGCCGGTCTGCACCCACACCATCACCGCCATCAGCAGGAAGTTGTTCAGGGGGTGCGAGAGCATCCAGTTCGGCGGGTGCGACCACCCCAGGCTGATCGCGAGCTGGCTGAGCAGCCCGATCTGGTGCTGCGAGGAGTCCCGGGCCTCGTAGACGAACTTCCAGATGATGGACGCCCCGACCAGCGAGACCGCCATCGGCATGAAGATCAGCGACTTGTAGACCGCCTGACGCTTCATCCGGTCGACCAGCAGGGCCAGCACCAGCCCGAGGCCGGTCGCCGCGAGGGGGGCGACCAGCAACCAGAGCAGGGTGTTGAGCAGCACCTGGTGGATCGAGCCGGTGGTCAGCGCCCAGCCGTAGTTCCGCCCGCCCAGGAAGCGGCTCGAGTCGTCGTTGTAGAAGCTCAGATAGATGGTCCGGATCAGTGGTGCCACCAGACCGACCACCAGCAGCGCCAGCGCCGGGCCCAGGAACACCACGATGGCCAACGGCCGACCGAGCCGCCCCCGCGCCCGCCCGGCCGCGAAGAACACCACCAGCAGGATGCCGAGGAACCCTGCCACAGCACCGAAACTGTTTCCTAGCTTGACCGTCGCATCGGTCCATGCCGAATCCGCCAGCACGACCACCGACACCTGCCTGGGCATACGTACCGTCCCTCCTCCGGTCACCTGACCCGTGCTGAGAGCAGACCCCGAGCGCCCTGGGAGCCGACCCGGTGCCGCCCGTACGGCCGGCACCCGTCAGGGCACCTCACGCACGGGCGGCGCAGTCCCGTCTACCGCAGGAACTGCCGGCAAGGGTGTTCGGCCTACGGCCAGGCGCTGTCGATGTCGCCGGCCACCTTGCTGATCGACTGCCCCTCGGCGAACCAGGCCGTGAGGGACTTCCACTCCTGTCCGGCCCCGATCGCGGCGGGCATCAGGTCGGAGGCGTCGAAGCGGAAGGTCGCCGACGGGTCGGTCAGCGCATCGGCGGAGAGCCGGTCGATCGGATCGGTGTAGAGGCTCTTGTCCACGCCCTGGTTGGCCGAGACCCAACCGGTGGAGACCTTCACCCGGCTGCTCGCCCACTCCGAGCTGGAGAGGTAGTTCTGGACCGCCTGCACCTCCGGCCGGTCCGAGAAGGCGGCCAGGAACTCGCCACCACCCTCGACCGGATTGGCCACGGAGGGGTTCACCGCGGGGAGGTGGAAGGCGAAGATGTCCCCGTCCGGCCCGATCTTGGTGCCCTTCGCCCACTGCGCCTGGTAGAAGGACGCCTGCTGGAGCATCCAGCACTTGTTGGTGAGGATCGGCGCACCGGCGTCCTGGAAGGTGGTCGTGGCGATCGACTTCACATCGCCGTAGCCACCGTTCACCCAGGCCGGGTTCTGCATCCAGCCCGCGACTGTCTTCATCGCGTCGGTGATCTTCGCATCGCTGAACTTCACCTGGTGGCTGACCCACTGATCGTAGGTCTCGCCGCCGTAGCTGCCGAGCACGACCTCCTCGAGCCAGTCCGTGGCCGGCCAGCCGGTCGCCGTGCCCGAACCGATGCCACCGCACCAGGGCTTACCGCCACCGGCCTTGGCGATCTTGTCGCTCAGCGCCATCAGATCGGCCCAGGTCTTGGGTACCTCGTACCCGGCCTGCTTGAAGAACTTGGGCGAGTACCAGACCAGCGACTTCATGTTGGCGCTCATCGGAGCCGCGTAGAAGGTGCCGTTGACGGAGCCGTAGGTCCGCCAGACCGGGCTCCACTTGCCCTCGTTGGTCACCGTTTGGGCCGGCGGCTTGACCACCTTGCCGGTCTTCACCATCTGGGCCAGCAGGCCCGGCTGCGGAATGATCGCGAAGTCCGGCGCATTTCCGCCGCTCACCCGCACCTGGAGCTGCGACTCGAAGTCGTTCGCGCCCTCGTAGGAGATCTTGATCCCGGTGCAGGAGCTGAATTCGGCCCAGGATTTCTCCAGGGAGTCCGACTCCGGGCTGAGGATCGAGGCGTACATGGTGACCTTCGTCCCGGCATGCCCCGCGTATGGCTGGTACTTGGCGCAGTCACCGGTGAGCGCCGCCGCCGAACCGCTCGATCCCGAGGAGCCCCCCGAGCTGTTGGAGCAGCCGACGGCCAGAGTCAGAGCGAGAACGGCGGGCCCGGCGAACAGGGCCCGCCGGAGGCGGCCTCGCCGCCGAGTTTCCGAAGTCGGCGATGAGGCCGACGGAGAGGAGGAGAAGATCGCTGGGTGAGGGAGAGTCAATTCGGACCTCCGTGCCAGGGCCTGGGAGCCAGCTGTCAGGCAGTAAGTGACAGAACAACGCTGCGCTGTACCTGAGTGCGATCCGTACCCACTGGGGGTGGAGTTGAAGACGCTAACGCAGCGCACACCTCTCGCCAAGGCGCCCGACCCGAAACCGGCCCACCAATTGCCCCGCCAATTGCCCCACCAATTGCCCCACCAACCACCGCACCGGCCGGCCCAGCAAGGTCCTATCACCGACCGGTCAGCTGACAGTCGATCAGAGACGGACGGGCAGCTCCCGGAGGCTGTTGACCACCATGGTCGGATTGGGCGCGAGCTCGCTCTCCGGCACCGCCAGCGCGATCCCGGGGAAGCGTTCGAACAGCGCGGGCAGCGCCACGGCCGCCTCCAGCCGGGCCAACGGCGCACCCGGGCAGACGTGCGGGCCGTGCCCGAAGGAGAGGTGCCGGGCGGCGGCGCGGGTGGTGTCGAACAGCTCCGCGGTGCCGCCGTGCTGGTCCGGGTCCCGCCCGATCGCGTTGTACGAGATCAGCACGGCGTCGCCCTGCGGGATCACCACCTCGTCGTAGCTGATCTCCTCGGCCGCGAACCGGAACAGGAAGTTACTCGTCGGCGGGGTCCAGCGCAGCGACTCCTCCACCACGGCCGCCCACTCGACCTCACCCGATCGGGCCAGGGCCAACTGCTCGGGGTGGGTGAGCAGGGCCCGCACAGCGTTTGTGATCAGGTTGACCGTGGTCTCGTGGCCCGCCGCGATGATCACCCGAAGGGTGGCCGCCGCCTCCGCGTCGGTGAGCGCACCACCCTCGACGTCGGCCGCCAGCAGAGCGCTGATCAGGTCGTCCCCGGGCGCGGCGCGACGCTGGGCGACCAGGTCGGCAACGAAGGCGTTGAGCGCCGCGATGGTCGCGTGCACGTCCGAGGCGACACTGCTGAAGAAGCGCTCGTACAGGTCCCGGACGTGCCCGTGGTCGCGCTCGGGCACGCCCAGCAGGGTGCCGATCACCGTCATCGGCAGCGGGAAGGCGAACGCCGCCTTCAGGTCCACCACCGGCCCGGCCTCGGCCAGCCGGTCGAGCAGCTCATGGGTGAGCTTCTCGATCTGCGGCCGCATCAGCTCCACCCGGCGCGGCGTGAAGGCCTGCGCCACGATGGACCGAAGCCGCCGGTGCTCGGCCCCGTCGGTGGTGACCATGCTCGGCCCCGGCACCGCCAAGCCGATCAGCGGCCAGCTCTTCGGCACCTCGCCGCGCTGGTAGGCCGCCCAGTGCGCGGCACTCTTGACCAGCCGGGGGTCGGTCAGCAGCTCGCGGGCCGCGCCGTGCCGGGTGACGGCCCAGCCCCGGACGCCACCCAGCAACTCCACCGCCACCACCGGTCCGGCGGCCCGCAGCAGCGCGCCCTCGGCGGCGTTGTCCCGGGCCAGCGGGTCCATCACGATCGGGGCGGCGGCGGTCATCTCGTACTCCTCGAACGGTACAGGTACAGCAGGAACGGGAAAGCAGTCAGCCCACGTAGCCGGGGGTGAAGGCGACGGGCAGCGAGACCAGGGCTCGCACCCAGGCCGAGGGCCGCCAGACCAGCGCGTGTTCGGCCACCGCCAGTCGCAGGTCCGGCAGCCGGTCCAGCAGCACCTCGATGGCCGTGGCGGCGATCACCTCCGCCGCCTCCTGGGCGGGGAAGGGGCAGGAGTGCGGCCCGTAGGAGAAGCTCAGGTAGGCTCGGTTGCCCTCGGCCGGGGCACCGTCCGCCTGACGGACCGACGGATCGGCGTTGGCGCCGGCGAAGCCGAGCAGCACCATGTCCCCCGCCGCGATCCGCTGCCCGCCGAGCTGGGTGTCCCGGGTGGCCCAACGGCCGGCGAAGATCTGGGTCGGGGTGTCCTCCCAGAGCGCCTCGGAGAGCGCCTGGCTGATGCTCCGTCGGCCGCCCGAGAGCGAGGCCGCGAACCGCTCGTCCGTCAGCATCAGCCGCAGCGCGTTGGCGATCCAGTACGCCGAGGGCTGGTGACCGGCGATCAGGATCACCCGCATGTCGCGCATGACCTCCTCGTCGGTCAGCCCGGCCTGGTGCTCCAGCAGCCTAGAGGTGATGTCGGCACCGGGGTGCTCACGCTTCTCCCGTACCAGCGCGAGCATGCTGTCGAGCAGCTGCTGCGCACCCGCCTGGGCGTCGGCGCCGCCGTCCAGCATCGAGAGCAGGCCCTGGATCAGCACCGGTGCCTCGTCCTCGCCCAGCCCGAACAGCTGGCAGAGCACCAGCAGCGGCATCCGGTGCGCGTACTCGGCCACCAGCTCGGCCTCGCCCCGACCCGCGAACCCGTCGATCAGCCGGTCTGCGATCTCCTCGCAGTGCTTGCGGAGCTCGTACGGGTCGACCCCGGCCAGCGCGTCGGTGATCGCGCCCTTGCGGCGCTGGTGCTCCTCGCCCTCCGCGTACAGCACGGAAGGCACCGGCGCCATCATCGGCTTGAGCGGCCAGTCGGCCGGGATCTCGGGCCAGAGGTTCCACCGGGTGGAGTCCCGCCCGAAGAGCTTGGGCTGGCCGGTCACCTGCTGCAGCTCGCGGTAGCCGATCACCAGCCAGGCCGGTACGCCCCCAGCCAGCTCGATCCGGGCGACCGGGCCGTGGGTCTCGCGCAGCTCCCGGTACAGCTGGCCCGGGTCGGTCTGGAAGCGCGGTCCGTAGAGCGGGGTCGCGTCCGGGTGCGCGGGGCAGCCCGACGGCGGGGTGGCGGCGGGCTCTGTCACGACGTCATCTCCTGTTCAACCACGGCAGCTCCAACCACGGCAGCTCCAACCACAGCGGCTCCAACCACAGCAGCCGGTACAAGCTCGAAATCCTCAGCCTCAGCCGCGACCGCGACGCCGGCCTCAGCCTCAGCCGCGACCGGGGAGGCGCCGGCCTCGGCCTCGGCCAGGCGCTGCAGGTGGCGGACCAGCTCGATCAGCACCTGCTTGCTGGACTCCCGGTCCCGGGCGTCGCAGTCCAGCAGCGGCACGCCCTCCGGCAGGTCGAGAGCGGCCCGGACCTCGGCCAGGCTGTGCCGAGGCTCCTCGAAGTTGTTCCGGGCCACCACGAACGGCGTGCCGTGATGCTCCAGCCGGTCGATCGCGTACCAGGACTCCTCCAGCCGCCGGGTGTCCACCAGCACCACCGCACCCAGCGCGCCCGCGAACAGCCGGTCCCAGAGGAACCAGAACCGCTCCTGCCCGGGAGCGCCGAACAGGTAGAGCACGTTCCGGTCGTTGAGGGTGATCCGGCCGAAGTCGAAGGCGACCGTGGTCGAGCGCTTGCCCCAGGCCGCCGAGGGGTCGTCGATCCCCTCGCCCGCCCTGGTCATCGTCTCCTCGGTGTTGAGCGGACGGATCTCGCTCACCGCGCCGACCAGGGTCGTCTTGCCCACCCCGAAGCCGCCGACCACCACGATCTTCAGCCCGTTGTCGACAGTGCTGCGCAGCGCCGTACGCCCACCGGCACCACCACCCCCGCCCGCACCGGCACCGGCACCGGCACCACCTGCAGCGGCGTCAGAGTTGTTGGAGTCCATGCAGCACCTGCTTCAGCATGTCGAGATCGGGGAGACGGGCCTTGGTCGGGGCGAACCGCGGGTGCCGGGCGGTGATCCGCCCAGTCTCCAGCAGGTCGCCGAGCAGGATCTTGACCACGCTCACCGGCAGCGCCAGCGCGGCCGCGATCTCCACCACGGCCGTCGGCTCGGCGCACATCCGCAGGATGCGGGCGTGCTCGGACTGCATGCCCGGCTCCGGCTCCCGCTCCGTGACGATCAGCGTCACCAGGTCGAAAGCGTGCTCCGGCGGGCGGCTGCGGCCCCGGGTTACGGTGTAGAGCCGGTCCGGGTCGTCGTCCCGGGCAGGGATGCCCCGGCGCTCGCTCACGCCGGGCTCGGGGCGTCGATCCGGCTCGTCGGCTCACTGGGCCCGCGCTGCTCCAGCACCCGGCCCGACCGGTCGGCCTCCGACCCGTCGGCGGGCGCCTCGGAGCCCGCCTCACGCGGCGGAGCACTCAGGTAGGCGCCGATCTGCTCGATCAGGCCGAGCATGTTGTGCCCGACAACGCCCACATCGGCGTCGTCGTCGGTGACCACCGCGAGGTGGGCCCCCTCCCCCGCCGCGACGATGCACAGGATCCCGCCGTGGAACTCCGTCATCGACTGCCGGACCCCGCCGGTGCCGTCGCCGAACTCGATCGAGGCCCCGTGGGCCAGGCTCTGCATCCCGGAGGCGATCGCCGAGAGCTGATCGGCCTGGTCCACCGTCAGCCCGGACGTGTGGCAGAGCTTCAGCCCGTCGGCCGAGAGGACCAGCGCGTGGCGGGCGCCGGGGGTGGCGGTCAGCAGGTTCTCCAACAGCCAGTCGAGATCGCGGTCGGTTGTGCTGCTCATCAGGCGTCGTCCTTCGGGAGTGCGTCGGTGGTGTCGGGCCCCGGGGCGTCCGGCCCCGGCTGCAGGGCCCTGCGGAAGGCGCCGAACCGGGCCGCCGTGAGAGTGGCGGCGGGCCGTGGCGGGGTCGGCTGTGCGGTGGCGGCCGGTCGGGCCGCCCCAGCGGACTGGGCGGAGGCGAGGGTCTGGCCCCGGCGCCGCTGCGGCAGGGCCGACCCGTCACCGGTCTCGCTCGGCCGCTGGTGCTGGGGGCCGGTACCGGTGCTGGCTCCCGCTCCCGCGCCCGAAGGCTCGGCGACGGACCGGGACTCCAGCGCCGCCCGGGTCGGCCGGGCGACGACCGCGGTCGGCACCACCGGAGCGGCGACAGCAGCGGTACCGGCGCCGGGAGCCGGCGCGGCCTCCGGCCCCGGGTGGGTGATCAGCTGAGCCGGGATCAGCATCACCACACCCGTACCGCCCCGGGCGGAGGGCCGGAAGGAGATCGAGAGCCCGTGCTTGCGGGCCAGCGAACCGACCACCGCCAGGCCGATCCTGGTCCCGGCGGAGAGCGCCGTGAGGTCCAGCGGCTCGGGCGAGACCGCCCGCTCGGCGCGGCTCAGCCAGCTGTCGCTGAGCCCGAGGCCACCGTCCTCGACGGTGATCACCAGGCCGGCGTGGGCCTCCTCGACGTACACGTGCACCTCGGCGGGCGGCGCCGAGAAGTTGGTCGCGTTGTCCAGCAGTTCGGCCAGCGCGTGCATCACACCCTCGGCCGCGTACCCGGCCACGGCCGCCGTGCTCGCCGAGTGCAGCCGCACCCGCTGGTACGCGCCGATCCGGCCGAGCGCACCGCGCAGGATGCTCTCGACGCTGATCGGCTTCGCCCAGCGACGGCCCGAGCGCGCGCCGGTGAGCACCGCGATGCTGTCCGCCAGCCGCCCGGCCTGAGCGGTGGAGTGGTCGAGGGTGAGCAGGTCGCCGAGCACGTCCTCGCCGTGCCGGTGCTGCATCTCGCGCAACTCGGCGTGCATGCTGGTGGCCAGCGCCTGGACGCGGCCCGCCGCCGTGGCGCAGACGGCGAGCGCGGCGGCGCGCTGGCGCTCGCCCCGGCCGACCTCCTCCGCGACGTAGCGCAGCAGTCCGGCGTGGGCCGAGCCGCGGTGGGCGGCCAGTACGGTCTCGACCGAACGGCCACCGCGCAACCCCTGGACCACCTCGGGCAGCACCTCGCCCGCGATCCGGTCCAGCTCCGCGCGGTCCGCCCGGGCCAGCTCCGCGAACTCCCCGAGCTCGGTGTTGGCGGCCTCGGCCGCCACCAGCGCCGCCCGGACGCCGGTCAGGTCCGCCCGGGCGGCCTCGGCGGCCGACTCGGCGCCGGCCAGCGCGGACCGGAGCGCGGCCACCGAGGCATGAGCGGACGTCAGGTCGGCGCGCAGCTCGGCGTTCTGGACGCGGCCCCGGGCCGCCTCCTCCCGGTGGTACTCCAGCCCTTCCCGGGTACGGGCGACCCGGCCCGCCTGCGCGGCGGCCAGCACGGCCAGCACGCACCACAGCAGGAACCCGCCGAAGGCGGTGGCCGCGACGGCGGCCCGGTGCGTCTCGGCGGCGGTGGCCACGGCCACCGCCCCGGCTCCCGCACCGACCAGGATGCCCGCCACCGCCCAGGTGACGGTTCTGCCGTCAAGTCGTCGGTACGCCCCGCGGACGTGGGGTATGGGAGCGGTCATCAATCTGTCCTCGGGGGCGGCGGCAGATCAGGGGCGGACGACGGCACGCCGACATCCGGAGCACTGATGAGCACGCTCCGGACAGTTGTTCAGCACACGCGGTCACCAGATCATATCCATTTATCACCTTTGCTCAATGCGCCCCAAAGCACCTGAAGGTCAGCCGCCCTGCCGACCGCTCAGGCGCCCGGGGCCATTGCTCAGGCGAGAGCCGCCCGCAGCGCCACCTCCAGCTCCCCCGGGTCGATCCCCTGCCCCCGCAGGACCTGGACCGCCACCCCGCCGCCCTCCGCGAGGATTCCGAGGATCAGGTGCCGGGCCTCGATCCGGTCGGCCCGCTCCGCGGTGGCCTGCTGGAGCGCGAGCGAGAGCACCCGCTTCGCCTGGTCGGTCCACCGGACCGCGCCCCGGCGGCGCCGCTTGGGCGGCACGACGGGCACGTCCAGCGCGCCCGCCCCGAAGCTCGCCTCCACCGCCTCCCGGACGGCTTCCAGATCCACCCCGATCGAGGCCAGTGCAGCCTCGTCGCCCTCCGGGTGCGGCGCCCCGAGCAGCCGGGCGACCGTACCCCGGGCCGACACCAGCTCCAGCCCGGCCCCGCGCAGCGCACGGGCCGCCGGATCATCGGGCAGGGCGAGCACCCCGAGCAGCAGGTGCTCGGTACCGAAGTGTTCGTGCCGCAGTCGGGACGCCTCCTGCACGGCGCCCGCGACCGCCTGCCGGGCACCGTCGGTGAACCGTTCGAACATCGTCAGCCCTCTTCTCCGCCGAAGCCCCGTCGGGCGTACTTCTTGTGGACGGCCTGCCTGCTGACCCCCAGACAGGTCGCGATCTCCTGCCAGGACCAGCCCTTGACCCGGGCGTTCCCGACCTGGAGCTCCTCCAGCCGGTCCGCCAAGTCCCGTAGGGCCCGGACGGCTCGCAGGCCGACGGCCGGGTCGCGGCTGCCCGCGGCAGCCGCGAGCTGTGCACTCTCGCTCATTCCACCCCCTCCTCCTTGATGTCAACTTAGGTTGACGCCGTCCGAGTGTCAACCTAAGTTGACAGATGAGGTCCGGAACGCGGACCCGCCGCAGACCTCGGCGGCCCTGCGGGGGTCCTCGGCCGTGAGCTGCGCCGCCAGCTCGCCGGCCTGCGCGGCCGGGTCGTCACCAGAGACCGAGACGGTCACCCTCAACTGGGCCCAGGGGCGGCCGCCCCCGATCGCGGAGCGGCCCGGCTGGAACAGGAGGACGGTGACGTACACGGCGCCGCAGCATCCCTCCGTGCACTCGGCCTCGGCCGGCCGGACCGGCCGGGGAGTGTCCGTCGCACTCAGCGGCGTGTCCGGGCCCAGCAGCTGCCCCGGATCCGCTGCCGGCCCCTCGTCGAAGACCTCGGCCAGGATGTCCCGTCCGTCGACGATCGGTCGGCATGCCACGGTGGCCTGCCCGGCGCCGGGCGGTGGCACGACGATGCGGAGGGAGAGTCGGTTCGCTGATGCGGAGGGAGAGCCGGTTCGCTTCTGTGGTCACCCGCCCGATGATCGCCGGACCACAACGATGGTCACCGAACCGACAACAGCCGTCAGTCGCGTTTCCCACCCGGGAAGGGTGCGGGAACGCCGAAGGGACCGGCCTCGGGCCGGTCCCTTCGTGACCTACTGGTCAGCTGCGCCTACGGGCAGGCGGTCAGCTGCAGCCGCTGGTGGAGCCGCAGCCCTCGCAGAGGTAGCAGCTGCCGGCGCGGCGCATCTTGGTGCCGCAGGAGAAGCAGAGCGGGGCGTCCGCGTTCAGGCCGAGCTGGATCTCCATCAGCTCGGTCGAGTTGTGCGCCTGGGCCGGGGCCGCCTTGGGCTTCTCGACGGCCGGAGCCGGGGTCGGGGCCGACGTGCGGGAGACCGACTGGGCCAGCGTCTCGGTGTCCATCTCCTCGGCCTCGATCGGCTCGTAGGAGCCGGTGTCGAGGTGGCGCTGCCGCTCCTCGATCGAGTGGATGCCGAGCGCCGAGCGGGTCTCGAACGGCAGGAAGTCGAGCGCCAGGCGGCGGAAGATGTAGTCGACGATGGACTGCGCCATCCGCACGTCCGGGTCGTCGGTGAGGCCGGCCGGCTCGAAGCGCATGTTGGTGAACTTCGCGACGTAGGTCTCCAGCGGCACGCCGTACTGCATACCGACCGAGACGGCGATCGAGAAGGCGTCCATCATGCCCGCGAGGGTCGAGCCCTGCTTGGACATCTTGAGGAAGACCTCGCCCAGACCGTCGTCCGGGTAGGAGTTGGCCGTCATGTAGCCCTCGGCACCACCCACCGTGAAGGAGGTGGTGATGCCCGGACGGCCCTTCGGCAGACGCTTGCGGACCGGGCGGTACTCGACCACCTTCTCGACCGCGACGGCGGCCGGGGCGGCAGCCGGGGCCTCGACGGCCGCGGCGGGAGCCTTCTTCGCCGACAGCGGCTGGCCGACCTTGCAGTTGTCGCGGTAGATCGCCAGCGCCTTGACGCCGAGCTTCCACGCCTCGAAGTAGATCTCCTCGATCTCCTCGACCGTGGCGATCTCCGGCATGTTGACCGTCTTGGAGATGGCGCCGGAGATCCAGGGCTGGATCGCCGCCATCATCCGGACGTGGCCCATCGCGGAGATGACCCGCTCGCCCATCGCGCAGTCGAACACCTCGTAGTGCGCGGGCTTGAGGCCCGGCGCGCCGACCACGTTGCCGTGCTCGGAGATGAACGCGACGATCGCCTCGATCTGCTCGTCCTGGTAGCCCAGACGCTTGAGCGCGCGCGGCACGGTGCCGTTCACGATCTGCATCGAGCCGCCGCCGACCAGCTTCTTGAACTTGACCAGGGCGAGGTCGGGCTCGACGCCGGTGGTGTCGCAGTCCATCATCAGGCCGATGGTGCCGGTCGGGGCCAGCACCGAGGCCTGCGCGTTGCGGAAGCCGTGCTCGGCGCCCAGGCGCAGCACATCGGCCCAGGTCTCGGTCGCGGCGGCCCAGACCGGGGCGTCCAGGTCGTCGGCGGGCGACGCGGCGGCGTTGGCGTCCGCGTGCTGCTGCATGACCCGCTGGTGCGGCTCGGCGTTGCGGGCGTAGCCGTCGTACGGGCCGACCACGCCGGCCAGCTCGGCGCCGCGGCGGTAGGCGGTACCGGTCATCAGCGAGGTGATCGCCCCGGCCAGCGCGCGGCCGCCCTCGGAGTCGTACGCGTGGCCGGTGGCCATCAGCAGGGCGCCGAGGTTGGCGTAGCCGATGCCCAGCTGGCGGTAGGCGCGGGTGGTCTCGCCGATCTTCTCGGTCGGGAAGTCGGCGAAGCAGATCGAGATGTCCATCGCGGTGATGACCAGCTCGACGACCTTGGCGAAGGTCGCGGCATCGAACGAGTCGTCCGGGCGCAGGAACTTCATGAGGTTGAGCGAGGCGAGGTTGCAGCTGGAGTTGTCCAGGTGCATGTACTCGGAGCAGGGGTTGGACGCGTTGATCCGGCCCGACTCCGGGCAGGTGTGCCAGTGGTTGATGGTCGAGTCGTACTGAATGCCCGGGTCGGCGCAGGCCCAGGCGGCCTCGGCCATCTTGCGGAAGAGCTTCTTCGCGTCGACGGTCTCGATGACCTCGCCGGTCATCCGGGCGCGCAGGCCGAACTCGGTGCCGTTCTCGACCGCCGTCATGAACTCATCCGAGACACGGACGGAGTTGTTGGCGTTCTGGTACTGCACGGAGGTGATGTCGTCACCGCCGAGGTCCATGTCGAAGCCCGCGTCGCGCAGGGCGCGGATCTTCTCCTCCTCCTTCACCTTGGTGTCGATGAAGGCCTCGACGTCCGGGTGGTCCACGTCGAGCACGACCATCTTGGCCGCGCGGCGGGTCGCGCCACCGGACTTGATCGTCCCGGCGGAGGCGTCGGCCCCGCGCATGAAGGAGACCGGGCCGGAGGCGTTGCCGCCGGAGGAGAGCAGCTCCTTGGAGGAGCGGATGCGGGAGAGGTTCAGGCCGGCGCCGGAGCCGCCCTTGAAGATCATGCCCTCCTCCTTGTACCAGTCGAGGATCGACTCCATGGAGTCGTCGACGGCCAGGATGAAGCAGGCGGAGACCTGCTGGGGCTGCTTGGTGCCGACGTTGAACCAGACCGGCGAGTTGAAGCTGAACACCTGGTGGAGGAGGGCGTGGGTCAGCTCGTGCTCGAAGATCTCGGCATCGTCCGCAGTGGCGAAGTAGCCGTTCTTCTCGCCGGCGGCGCGGTAGGTGAGCACCACACGGTCGATGATCTGCTTGAGGCTCCACTCGCGCTGCGGGGTGCCGACCGCGCCGCGGAAGTACTTGCTGGTGACGATGTTGACCGCGTTGACCGACCAGAAGTCGGGGAACTCCACGCCGCGCTGCTCGAAGTTGATCGAGCCGTCACGCCAGTTGGTCATGACGACGTCGCGGCGCTCCCAGGTCACCTGGTCGTAGGGGTGGACACCAGGAGTGGTGTAGATGCGCCCGATCCGCAGGCCGCCCTTCGGCGCAGCCTTGCCGGCGCCCTTGGCGGTCTTCTCGGACTTCGACCCGCGCGCGGAACCGCTCGTCGTGTCAGTCACTTCGTACTCCTCCTCCTGGGCAAACGCCCTCGGCACCCCAGACCTTCCGGGTGCCGCTGGTTCGCTTCTCCTGGTGTGCTCAGTCGGCCGGAGCTGTCGGACGCTGCGCACGATTTGTGGTGTTCTGTGCCCGATTTCCGGGCAGGCGGCAGCCACGGTCCGCCGCCGGAGCGGCTGGTCATGGCTTGGGTCGAGCTGAAAGTCGGGCTATGAACAGAGTCGAGCTGAGAGCTGAGCCGTGGGTGGTGCGGGGGCCGGGCGATCAGGTCGCGGCGGCGGGGACGGGCACGGCGCCCGCCTCGGCGAGGGACTGCTCGGCGCGGAGCTCCGCGATGGCCGCCTCGAAGTCCTCGAGCCCGTCGTACGCGCGGTACACGGACGCGAAGCGCAGGTAGGCGACCACGTCGAGCTGCTTGAGCGGGCCCAGTATGGCGAGCCCGACGTCGTGCGTCGAGAGTTCGGCGCTGCCGCTGGCCCGCACGCACTCCTCGACCCGCTGGCCGAGCTGCGCGAGCGCGTCCTCGGTCACCGGGCGGCCCTGGCAGGCCTTGCGGACGCCGGAGATCACCTTCTCGCGGGAGAAGGGTTCGGTCACCCCGCTGCGCTTGATGACCATCAGCGTGGCCGTCTCCACCGTGGTGAAACGACGGCTGCAGTCCGGGCACTGGCGGCGGCGGCGGATCGAACTGCCGTCGTCGCTGGCGCGGCTGTCCACCACGCGGCTGTCCGGATGCCGACAGAAGGGGCAGTGCACTTGGGGAATCCCTCCATGGCAGCTTCGGGCGGACCTGACCAGCCTACACGGTTCGGCCGAGGCAGCCACACGCCCGACCACAACTTGTAGGCCCGAGCCGGGAGACTGGCACAAGATCTAGGGTGTCGAGGGGCGCCACGCCGAATCAGAGCCCGATCGGGTCGAAAAGTTCACCCGCCGTGAAATAGACTCCCGAAGTCGGCCGGAGTCGAACATTTAATCGAGCTACACCCAAAGCCTTGATCGAGTCAGCCGACTCCGAAATAATTCACTCGAACGTGTGTTTGGCGCAACCTTTCGATAGAGGCGCCAGTTGTGCTCGACAAGAGGGAGAACGCCTGTCCAAGAGGGGCATCCAGTGAACACCGTAGAAGCCAAGAGCAACTCCATCCCGGTGCAGGAGCGTTCGGCGCGCACCATGGACCAGCAGAGCGTGGACCACAGCATGAGCCGCAGCGAAGACCACCGCGTGCCCGGCGGGGCCCTGAACTCCTCGGGCCGCCTCCCGGACCAGCCGATCGAGCACGCCGCCGCCCTGGACGGAGCCCTCGCCCAGAGCGCCCCCACCCGTGCCCTCCCCGGCCGCCCGCCCGGCATCCGTACCGACGAGGCGGGGCTGACGGAGCGCCAGCGCCGCGTCATCGAGGTCATCAGGGACTCTGTCCAGCGCCGGGGTTACCCGCCGAGCATGCGGGAGATCGGCCAGGCCGTCGGCCTCTCCAGCACCTCCTCGGTGGCGCACCAGCTGATGGCCCTGGAGCGCAAGGGCTTCCTCCGGCGTGACCCGCACCGCCCCCGTGCCTACGAGGTGCGCGGTGTCGAGGTCTCCCGCCCCAACACCGCCGAGGCGGCCGGGCGCCCCTCCACCTCCTACGTGCCGCTGGTGGGCCGGATCGCGGCCGGCGGCCCGATCCTGGCCGAGCAGACGGTCGAGGACGTGTTCCCCCTCCCCCGTCAGCTGGTCGGCGACGGCGAGCTGTTCGCCCTCACCGTACGGGGTGACTCGATGGTGGACGCCGCGATCTGCGACGGCGACTACGTCGCGGTCCGCCGCCAGCCGGTCGCCGAGAACGGCGACATCGTCGCGGCGATGATCGACGGCGAGGCCACCGTCAAGCGGCTCAAGCGCGAGGACGGCCGGATCTGGCTGATGCCGCACAACCCGGCGTACGACCCGATCCCGGGCGACAACGCCACGATCCTCGGCAAGGTCGTAGCTGTCATGCGCCGACTCTGAGTTGCACTACCTAGGGGCGCGAGGAACTGCGCGAGTGCGGAAGGCGACAGGCCGCTGTCTCCCGCACTCGCGCAGTTCCTCGCGCCCCTGGTCTTGCCTAGCGTGAGTGAACCGGCTTCACCGGAGGTGCCGAAGCGTCGATCGCGGCGAGTGACTTGCGGATCTGGTTGCGGTCGGTGGTGTACCAGAAGGCCGGCATCGAGGAGCGGAAGAAGCCGCCGTACCGGGCCGTGGCCAGCCGGGGGTCGAGGACGGCGACGACGCCGCGGTCGTCTGCCGCGCGGACGAGCCGGCCCGCGCCCTGGGCCATCAGCAGGGCGGCGTGGGTGGCCGCCACCGCCATGAAGCCGTTGCCGCCGGCCTCCTCGACCGCCTTCTGGCGGGCGCTCATCAGCGGGTCGTCGGGCCGGGGGAAGGGGATCCTGTCCATCACGACCAGCTGGCAGGCGGAGCCGGGCACGTCCACGCCCTGCCAGAGCGAGAGCGTCCCGAAGAGGCAGGTCTCGGCGTCCGAGCCGAACTCGCGGATCAGCTCGCCCAGGGTGTCCTCCCCCTGGAGCAGGATCCGGTTGTCCAGCCGCTCCCGGAGCGCCTCTGCGGCGGCCTTCGCGGCCCGCATCGAGGAGAACAGCCCGAGCGTGCGGCCGCCGGCCGCACCGATCAGGTCGGCCAGTTCGTCCAGCATCTCCGGCCGGTCGGGCTCGCGCCCGGGCGGCGGCAGGTGCTTGGCGACATAGAGGATGCCCTGCTTGTTGTAGGAGAAGGGCGAACCGACGTCGATCCCGCGCCAATACGGCGGGGCGTCGTCGCCCTCCGCGCGCGCCGGCTCGGCCGCGCCGCGCGCGTCGGGCAGCCGCCCCTCCACCGGCAGGCCGACCGAGGCGGCGACGCCGTTGAAGTCCCCGCCCAGCTTGAGCGTGGCGGAGGTGAGCACCACCGCGCGCTCCCGGTAGAGCGTCTCCCGCAGCAGGCCGGAGACGTTCAGCGGGGCGACCCGCAGCGAGGCGGTGCCCGGGCCGAAGCGGTCGCTGCGCTCGATCCAGACCACGTCGTAGGCGGATTCGGCGAGCAGCCGCTCGGTGGTCTCGTGCAGCGTCTCGGCGGAGGCCATCGCCTGCTTGCGCACGGCGTCCTCGTCGGAGAGGCCCTTGTCGCGGGTCTCGCCGAGCGAGGTGATCACCTGGCGGGCGGCGTCCCGGATCGCCGAGACGGCGTAGACCAGGTACTCCGGCAGTTCCTCGACCCGGCCGGGCTGGGCCGTCTCCATCAGGCCGTGGTAGCTCTCGGCCGCGGCCTGGAGCGCGTCCACCGCCTTCTCGTTGGCCAACCGGGCGGCCCGCTTCACCGCCCGGTTGACCGCGCCCACCGTCAGCTCGGCGGTGGCCGCACCCGTCACCCGGTTCACCAGTTCGTGGGCCTCGTCCACGATCAGCATGGCGTGCTCGGGCAGCACGGGGGCGCCCTCGATCGCGTCGATCGCCAGCATCGCGTGGTTGGTGACCACCACGTCGGCGGTCTTGGCCCGCTCGCGGGCCAGCTCGGCGAAGCACTCCTCGCCGTACGGGCAGCGGGTGGCGCCCAGGCACTCCTTGGAAGTGACCGAGAGCTGGGCCCAGGCCCGGTCGGAGACGCCGGGGGTCAGGTCGTCGCGGTCCCCGGTCTCGGTCTCCTCGGCCCAGTCGCGCAGGCGCAGCACGTCCTGGCCGAGCTTGCCGGTGGGGCCGGCGATCTCCTCGAGCGGGATGAGCCCCTCGCCCTCGTCGCTCGGCGCGCCCTCCCTCGCCCGGTGCAGGCAGAGGTAGTTGGAGCGGCCCTTGAGCATGGCGAAGCTCGGGCGGCGGCGCAGCACCGGGTGCAGCGCGTCCACCGTGCGGGGCAGGTCCCGCTCCACCAGCTGGCGCTGGAGCGCCAGGGTCGCCGTGGCGACCACCACCCGGTCGCCGTGGGCGAGCGCGGGCACCAGGTAGGCCAGGGACTTACCGGTGCCGGTGCCGGCCTGGACGAGCAGGTGCTCGTCGTGGTCGACGGCGTCGGCCACGGCCTCGGCCATCGCGACCTGGCCCGGCCGCTCGGTGCCGCCGACGGCCGCGACGGCGGCGTGCAGCAGCTCGGGGAGCCGGGCGCGGGGGACGCTCACCGGGGCCTCGGCGGTGCCGGGCAGGGGCTGGGGTGCGGAGTCGTTCGTCATGGCCCTCCCACCCTACGGCGCGGGGGTGACAACCCGTGCGCGTCGGGGTGGCAGAGCGACCGGGCCGCCGGGGCACAGGGCGTTGTCCACCGCTCCGTGCACGGCGGCGTGCGGGCGCTCGGGGCGGTCCCGGTAGCCGTCGAGCAGCAGGCGGTTGCGGTTGAGGCAGAGCCGGTCGATGGTGGGCGTGAAGAGGTCGAACAGCCGGTAGCGCTCGCCGAGTTCGGGGAAGCGCCGCTGGTGGGCGAGGATCCGCTCCGCCACCAGGGTCCAGAACTCGTGCTCGGGCAGTCCCAGTTGTTCCTCGACCAGCGGGGCCAGGTAGCGCAGTACCCCGATGAACAGCCCGGAGTGCAGGAACTGGCAGAGCCCGGCCGGGGTCTCCCGCAGCAGCACCCCGCTCACCTCCTCGGGCAGCGCGGCGAGTTCGGGCAGCGGCTGGTCGCTGATGTTGACATCGTCCACGAAGTCCTTGACCGCCAGGCGTACCGGGGTGCACCGCTCGTCGAAGACCACGATCGCGTTCTCGCCGTGCGGGGAGAACGCGGTGCCGTAGCGGTAGAGGAAGTGCAGCAGCGGCGGGAGCAGCACGGCGAACAGCCGCCGCAGCCAGTCCCGGGCGGGCAGGCCGGAGCGGGCGACCAGTTCGGTGACCAGGGCCCGGCCGTCGGAGCCCACCTGCAGCAGGGCGGCCAGGGTGCGGCCCCGCTCGCCCGGGTCGAGGTACCGGCCGAGCGGCTCGCGCCAGATCACGCCGAGCAACTCCTTGTACTGGTACGGCACCTCGGGCAGGCCGCGGTAGTGCGGGTGGTCGACGGTGACGGAGGCCAGCTCGCCGAGCAGGATCACCCGGCACTCGTCGCGCAGGAACGGGTCGGCGTCGCGCACCCCGTGGATCCAGGCGGTGACGGCGGGCGCGGCCAGCGTGCGCTCGGTCGGCAGGCCGCGCCAGACCAGGGTGTTGAGGATGGACAGCGGCAGCTTGACCGTGCAGCGCTCGGGGTGGCTGAGGTTGAAGAAGCTGCGGATGGACTGCTGGGGCAGCCGCAGGTCGCCGTCGCCCGGCAGCGGCACGATCTCGCCGGAGGCGATCCAGGGGGCGAAGAGGGGCACCACCACTTCGTCCCACTGCCAGGGGTGCACGGGCAGCACCAGGTAGTCCTCGGACGGCGCGCCGCTCACCCCCGAGGCCTCCTCGGCGTACAGCTCCCGGTCGCCGCGGAACTCGGCGAGGCGGCGGTGGACCGCGATCCAGGGCAGCTGCCGCGGGGTGCGGGCCTCCGGGGTCCAGCCCGCCGAGTCCGTGGCGGAGAAGCCGAGCCGGCCCTTGTTGGGGACGATCCAGGGGTGGCCGCTCTGGCGGCCCTCCAGTTCGGTGTGGCCGAGGTCGGCCAGTTCGGCGGCGGTGAGCTCCTCGGCCAGCAGCCGGGTGTCGGCGACCAGGGTGGCGGTGAGCTCGCGGATCAGGTGGCCCAGGGTGTCGCCGGAGAGCCCGAGCACGCCGCGGGCGTGCCGGAGGAAGAGCAGCGGGTCACCGTCCAGCGAGCCCTGGTCCACCCGCCAGCTCCCGTACGCGCCCCGGCGGGCCCGGAAGCGGTAGTCGGCCTCGGGCAGCTCCACCAGGTACCCGTCGCCGTCGGCGACCGGGGTGATCAGCTCCTCGTAGGCGAACTCGGCGATCATCTTGGCCAGCAGGGCCCGGCTCGCCCGGCGCCAGTGCGCGGCGGTGAGCCCGGCGGGCAGGACGAGGTCAGCGGGTGGCTGCTGCGGCACGGTGCCCCTCCTGGGGTCGCGGGAGGGTGACGGCGGCCGGGCCGGGGGCGCCGAAGCTGGTCCAGGCCGCGCGGGCGGGCAGTTGGTGGACGGCGCGGCCGGTCACGGCGTTGAGGACGGTGGCGGCGCGGTGGGCGCCGAGGCCGAGGTCGGGGGTGCCGACCCCGTGGGTGTGCAGCTCGGCGTTCTGCACGTACAGGCCGCCGGAGAAGCGGGCGGCCACCCGGTGGTCCAGGTCCACCCGGAAGCGGCCCTGCTCGTCCCAGTCGATCAGCTCGGCGATCGGGTCCAGGGTGGCGGGGCGGACGGCCCGGTAGCCGGTGGCGAGCACCACGGCGTCGGTGCGCACCACGTGCCGGGCGCCGGAGTCGGTGTGGCGGCAGCTCAGTTCGAAGCCGCCGCAGGGCCCGGCCAGCGCCTCGACCACGGCGGTGCCGGGGATGATCTCGACCGGGTCGGCGCCGAGCGGGCGGCCGATGGTGCGCTCGTAGAGGTGGTCGTGGATCTCGGCCAGCGTCTCGGCGCTGGCGGCCTTGTGCAGCTGCCACTGGGCTTCGACCAGGCGGTCGCGGACGGCGCCGGGCAGGCCGTGGAAGTACCGGGTGTAGTCGGGGGTGAAGTGCTCCAGGCCGAGCTTGGAGTACTCCATGGGGGCGAGCGCGCGGGTACGGGTGAGCCAGCGCAGCCGGGTGCCGTCGGCGCCCCGGGTGCGCAGCAGGTCGAGGAAGACCTCGGCGCCGGACTGGCCGGAGCCGACCACGGTGATGTCCCGGGCGCCCGCCAGCGAGGCGCGGCGCGGCAGGTACTCGGCGCTGTGCCAGACCGCCGGGTGGCCGCGCAGCGCCGCGAAGGCCTCGGGCAGCACCGGCTCGGTGCCCACCCCGAGCACCACGTTGCGCGCCCGCACCTCACCGAGCCCGGTCACCTCCGCCCGGAAGGTCTCCCGGGAGGCGTCCCAGTGCAGCGCCGTCACGGCCGCGCCGAAGCGGCAGCTGACCAAGCGCTCGGCGGCCCAGCGGCAGTAGTGGTCGTACTCGCGGCGGGGCAGTTGGAAGCGCTCGGCGAAGTAGAACGGGAAGAGCCGCTCCTGGTCGCGCAGGTAGTTGAGGAAGGACCAGGGGTTGGTCGGGTCGACCAGCGAGACCAGGTCGGCGAGGAAGGGCACCTGCATCCGGGCCCCGTCCACCAGCATCCCGGGGTGCCAGCGGAACTCCTCCTTCGCCTCGCAGAAGAGCGCGTCGAGGCCGTCCACCTGGTCGGCCAGCGCGGCCAGCGACAGGTTGAACGGGCCGATGCCGATGCCGAGGAGGTCGTGCGGTTCGGGCTGCTCGTCGTCAAAGCTGTCCGGGGGCGTCATGGTGTCCTAAGGGGTCGGGGTCAGTCGGCGAGCGGTCGGCGGCGCATCATCAGGGCGGCGCGCTTGGCTGGCAGGTCGAGTTCGGCCGCGAAGCGGAACCCGGCGCTCCGGAAGGCCCGGACGGACGGGGTGTTCCGCAGGTCGGGCTCGGCGACCACCCGCCCGCACTCCGGCCGCACCCGCAGGATCTCCTCGGCGAGCGCGGCCAGCAGGGTGGTGCCCAGGCCCCGGCCGCGGGCCTCGGCCGGGCCGAGCAGCAGGTGCACGCCGATGTCGTGCGGCTCGGCCGGGTAGTGCTCGGCCAGCGGGTCGAGGTCGGCCCGGTAGACCTCCCAGTAGCTCATCGGGGTGCCGTCGAGCAGCCCGAGGTAGGGCTCGCTGCGGCCGTCGCCCTCCAGTTGGGCCCGCAGGTGGGCCTCGGTGGTGGCGGGCGGCCCGGCCAGCTCCCAGAAGGCGTCCACCTCCGGGTCGTTCATCCAGCTGGTGAGCAGCGGCAGGTCACCGGGCAGCCGGACGGGCCGCAGCTCGAACACCCCGGCGGGCGTCGGCATCGTCCCCAGCTCGGGCAGCTCGGTCACGGCCCGGCCACCGGGTTGGGGATGTCCACGTACACCGACTGGCCGTCCACCGGTCCGACCAGCTCGTCCAGCCCGCCCAGGCGGGTGAGCAGGTTGGCCTTGCACTGCAGGGTGGGCGAGTCGAGCAGGTGGGCGGGCAGGCTCGATCCGGTGGCCGTCGCGGCCGGGCCGGCCAGGAAGCCGCGCAGCGCGGCGAGCAGCACGCCCTCCTCGGCCAGGCCCTGCGAGCCGAAGGCGCCGACCAGCCCGAGCACGTGGTTGATGCCCAGGTAGTAGGCGAAGCGCTCGTCGATCACCCGGTCCGCGACGTACGTGTCGCTGGCCAGCCCGATCCCGGGCAGCGCGGCCTCCAGCCGGTCGGCCCAGGAGGTGCGGAAGTAGTAGCCCTGGTTGTCCCGGTAGCGCCCGCCGACCGGCCAGCCGGCCTGGTCGAGCAGCACCAGGCTGTTCTGCTGGTGCGCCTCCAGGGCGATGCCCGCCCGGCCGTCCAGCCAGAGCACCGGCAGCACCACGGCGTCCAGGTACCGCAGGAACCATTCGGTGGCCACCGTGCGCAGCGGCCGCCCGCAGCGCGCGGCCAGTCCGTGCAGCACGTCGCCGAGCTGCGAGCCGAGCCGCTGGTAGGGCCGCTCGGCGACCAGCCCGGCCACGCACAGCGCGCGCTGTTCGAGCAGGAAGGGCTGCTGGCGCAGCACGGTGTCCAGGCCGTTCGGATCACCCAGGCCGTCGACGCCGATCCAGGCCGGGTCGCGGACGATGTCGAAGCCGGGGTGGGCGGCGCGCCAGCGGGCGCCGAGGCCGCCCTCGAGCAGGCGGTGCACCTCGACTCCGCGCAGCGCCTCCTTGCGCAGGTTCTCCCGGCGGGAGTTGGTGATCCGCAGGCCCAGCGAGAGCTTGAGCATCCAGGGGGTGCCGGGCCGGGTGACGGTACGCACCGAGGAGGTGGGGTGCCAGGGGGCGCCGTGCGGGCCGAGGTCGCGCAGCCGGCCGTCGGCGAGCAGCTCGGCCACGTCGGGGCGCAGCGCCAGCTCGCGGGCCTGCCAGGGGTGCAGCGGCAGGGCGGCCATGCCGGAGGGCAGCAGGCCGGGGGCTGCGAGCAGCTGCCGGGTGAGCTCCTCGGCGGCGGTGCCGGTGGCCGAGTCGGCGGCGAGCACCGAGCGGTCCACGGCGTACCAGTGGAGCTGGAAGGAGCCGCGCAGCTCGGGTGAGAAGGCGGCGCTCTGGGCGGGGCCGAGGCCGTCGCGGCTCTTCGGCGTGGGGTGCAGCGGGTGGCCGAGCAGCAGCGCCTGCTCGGCGCGCAGGAAGGGCCAGCCCTCCGGGTCCGGGGTGGCGCGGCGGTGGGCGAGCACGTCGGCGGTGCGGGCCACCGAGTCGGCGACCCGGGCCGCGAGGTCGGCCACCTGGCCCGGGTCCGGCCGCTCGGCGGCCGCGCTGGCGACCAGGGCGGCGATGGTCACCGCGTCCACGGGGGTGTCCGCCCGCCCGGGGGCGCCGGCCAGGGTGACGGCGCCGAACCGGTGCCAGCCGCAGGCGGACCAGTGCCGCACCGGGGCGGCGAGCTGCGCCGCACCGCCGAGCACCGGGATGCGCAGCTGCCCGTCGGGGCCCGGCCGCGCCCCGGTCTCCCGGGCCCAGCAGCGCAGCAGGCTCTCCACTCCGGCCTGTTCGGCGGCCAGCGCGGGGTCGGGGTGGAGCAGCGGGTCGGCGGTCTCGGTGCGGTTCGTGAGGGCGGGCGGGGCTCCGGTGAGGGCGGTGCTCAAGGCTCCTCCAACGGCCAGACAGGCCATGGTGTGGGGGTGCGTCGGGGGCCGGGGGCTCGCGGGCTCCGATGCGCGACACCTAAGGGTTAGCTACGCCTGATGGCTGATCACAAGATCAGCTCACTCGTTGTGGTGAATCCCCTTGCATCACCCACCCGTTGGGGTGACCTACCGGCCCGACGCCGGACCGGGCGCCGTCCGGCGGAACCACGGGGCCGTGGCGGACGTCCCACACCCCCGGGTGGGAGACTCCTCCCGGGGAAGTCGTCACACGTCTTGGGGGCCGCAGTCTTGCCAGCGATACGTCACACCGCCGGGGTCGCGCTCAGCGCCGCGCTGCTGCTCGCCGTGTCGGCCTGCACCTCCGTCCACCCGGACGACCCCGGCGCCTCGGCCTCCGCTTCGGCCTCCGCCTCCGCCTCGCGGGCGCACCTGCTCGACGGACTGCCGAAGAGCTGGGACGAGCTGAAGAAGTGGAAGCTCACCGACTGGGACAAGTGGGCCAAGCAGCACGTGCTGCAGAACCCCGTGGTCAAGGACCGCTGGAACCCGGACCGGATGAAGGAGGCCACTCCCCAGGAGCCCGCCCCGCCGACCGGCACCCCGACACCCACCGCCGGAGCCGGCGGCACCGTCACGACCGATCCCGCGCCGGTCAAGGCCGTCCCGGTCACCCGCCCGTACACCGCCTACCCGGCCTCGGGAAAGATCTTCACCTCCGCACCGGACGGCAAGACCGGCCAGTGCTCGGCCACCGTGATCGCCGACCCCGCGCACCCGGGGAAGAGCAACCTGGTCTGGACGGCCGGCCACTGCGTGCACCAGGGCAAGGGCGGCAGCTGGTACAAGAACATCATCTTCGTACCCGCCTACAACAGCTCGGGCGCCGCCAGCGCGGGCAAGCACGCGACCCTCGAGCAGGTCGCCCCGCTCGGCGAGTGGTGGGCGGACAAGGCGATCACCTCACCGCAGTGGACGGCCGAGGGCGACCACGGCAGCGGCGCGGCCAACCAGTACGACTTCGCCGTGCTGCGGGTGCACAACCCGGACTCCCCCGGCAAGTCGCTGGAGGAGACGGTCGGCACCTCCGTCCCGGTCTGGTTCGACGCCCCGCGCGACCAGCTCACCGTCTCGGCCTGGGGCTACCCCGCGGTGGCCCCCTTCGACGGCCAGGAGCTGGACCGCTGCGACGGCGGCCGGCCCGTGCCGCTCTCCTTCGACGCGAGCCGCCCGGCCATGATGACCATCGGCTGCACCATGACGGCGGGCGCCAGCGGCGGCGGCTGGTTCGCCAGGATGCGCGACGGCCGCCAGGCCCTGGTCAGCAACACCTCGATCGGCACCCTCGACCACACCACGCTCAGCGGCCCGTACCTGGAGACGGTGGCCAAGCAGGCGCTGGACTACCTCAGCAAGCAGTGACCCAGCAGGAAGGGGCGCTCGCACGAATGCGAGCGCCCCTTCCTGTCGAACCGTGCCTTACTGGGCGACCACGCTGAACATCTCCAGCTCGGCCGCCAGCTCGGCCGCCACCTTGGCCCGCAGCAGCGTGCCCTCGGCGGTGTGCTCGGTCGAGATCAGCTCGCCCTCGGCGTGCACCCGGGAGACCAGCGCCCCCTGGGTGTACGGCACCAGCACCTCGACCTCGATCGCGGGGCGCGGCAGCTCCTCGTCGATCAGGGCCAGCAGCTCCGCCATGCCCTGCCCGGTACGGGCCGAGACCACGATGGCGTGCGGCTCACGGCGCAGCAGGCGCTGCAGCACGTGCGGGTCGGCGGCGTCCGCCTTGTTGATCACCACGATCTCCGGCACGTTCTGTGCCTCGACCGAGACGATCACCTCGCGGACGGCGGCCAGCTGCGTCTCCGGCTCGGGGTGCGAACCGTCCACCACGTGCAGGATGAGGTCCGCCTCGGCGACCTCCTCCATGGTCGAGCGGAACGCCTCGACCAGGTGGTGCGGCAGGTGCCGGACGAATCCGACGGTGTCGGCCAGTGTGTACACCCGGCCGCTCGGGGTCTGCGCCCGGCGGACGGTCGGGTCCAGGGTGGCGAACAGCGCGTTCTCCACCAGGACACCGGCGCCGGTCAGGCGGTTGAGGATGGAGGACTTGCCGGCGTTGGTGTAGCCGGCGATCGCGACCGAGGGGACCTGGTGGCGACGGCGCTCCTGGCGCTTGGTGTCGCGGCCCTTCTTCATGTCCGCGATCTCCCGGCGCAGCTTCGCCATCTTCTCGCGGATCCGGCGCCGGTCGGTCTCGATCTTGGTCTCACCGGGACCACGGGTGGCCATACCGCCACCGGAGGAGCCGGAGCCACCACCACCCATCTGCCGGGACAGCGACTGACCCCAACCGCGCAGACGCGGCAGCATGTACTGCATCTGGGCGAGCGAGACCTGCGCCTTGCCCTCGCGGGACTTGGCGTGCTGGGCGAAGATGTCCAGGATCAGGGCGGTGCGGTCGACCACCTTGACCTTGACGACGTCCTCCAGGTGGATCAGCTGGCCCGGGGTGAGCTCACCGTCGCAGACCACGGTGTCGGCGCCGGAGGCGGCGACGATGTCCCGCAGCTCCTTGGCCTTGCCGGAGCCGATGTAGGTGGCGGCGTCGGGCTTGTCGCGGCGCTGGATCACACCGTCCAGCACCTCGGAACCGGCCGTCTCGGCCAGGGCGGCCAGCTCGGCGAGCGAGTTCTCGGCCTCCTCGACCGTGCCGTCCGTCCACACGCCGACGAGCACCACGCGCTCCAGACGGAGCTGGCGGTACTCGACCTCGGTGACGTCCTGGAGTTCGGTGGAGAGACCGGCGACACGGCGGAGTGCGGCACGCTCACTGCGGTCGTACTGATCGCCGTCGTACTGGTCGAGGTCCTCGTCGATCGCCGCGAGGTCCTCGTCCATCAGGGCTTCCGCCCGGAGGTCCGCGAGTCGACGGTTGGACTCGGCGGAGTGGTTGCGGCTGTCGAACGTGGAGGTCAATTGCGTCCTTACGGTGTCTGGGGAGGCTGGTGCGCCATGTGGGTGAACACCTCGGACCTGCCGGGCATTCCCCCCGATGTTCGCACGCCCGGGGTGACCGGGTCATCCCCATTTACCCCGGCGGCGCCGGGCCGGAACACGTCGTACACCCCGGAGACCCGCAGCATCGCCCGCATCACCGCCGCCAGCGCGCGTGGATGCGGCAGCTCGACGGTGTAGCTGTGCCGGACCCGCAACTCCTGCGGGGGCTCCACGGCCGCCGAGACGATCCCGATGCCCTCGCCCGAGATCGCCGCCGTCAGGTCCGCCAGCAGCCGGGGGCGGTTCAACGCCTCGGCGTGCAGCGTCGCCCGGTACCCCGGATTGGCCCCGGCCACCCAGCTGACCGCCTCGGGCTCCCGGCCGGCCGCCCGTAGCTGCGCCCCGCCCGAACAGCTCGCACGGTGCACGGCCACCGCGCCGCCGCGGACGGCGTACCCGGTGATCTCGTCCGGCGGCACCGGCGTGCAGCAGCCGGAGAGCCGCACCGGCGCGCCCGGGCGGCCGCCGACCTCGATCGGCCGCTCGCCGCGCCCGGGCCGCTCCGGCTCGGCGGCCGGCGGCCCCGACCGGCCCGACCGCCGCGGCTGCACCGGGCGGACGGGGGTGGGGTGCTCGGCCAGCCAGCGCTCGATCGCCAGCCGCGCGCCGGGGGTTCGGGCGTGTTCCAGCCACTCCGGGCTCGGGCCGCCCGGCGCCCGGTACGGCTCGGCCGGGCCGCCGCCGGGCTCGACCAGCACGGCGATCACGTCCCCGTCGCCGAGCACGGTGGAGAGCGCGGCCAGCCGCCCGTTCACCCTGGCCCCCAGACAGCGGTGCCCGGTCTCCTCCCCCAGCAGGTACGCGGCGTCCACGCAGGTGGACCCGGCCGGCAGCTGCAGCGTCTCACCGTCCTCGGTGACGGCGGTGATCTCGCGATCGTCGGAGAGGTCGGCGGTCAGCGCCGACCAGAAGGTGTCCGGATCAGGGGTCTCCTGCTGCCACTCGAGCAGGCGGCTCAGCCAGCCGGGGCGGGCCGGGTCCGTCCGGTCGCACTCCGGCTGCTCGGGCTGCTGCGGGTCGGCCGGCTGGTGCGGATCGCCCAGGGCGACCACCCCGTACTCGGCGACCCGGTGCATCGCCCGGGTGCGGACCAGCACCTCGACCACCTCACCGCCCGGCAGGGCGACGGCAGTGTGCAGCGACTGGTACAGGTTGAACTTCGGCGCGGCCACGAAGTCCTTGAACTCCGCCGGCAGCGGCACCCAGCAGGTGTGCAGCTCGCCGAGCACGGCGTAGCAGTCGGCGCTCTCCTCCACCACCACGAGCAGCCGCCCGAAGTCGGCCGGCCGGGGCCCGGTGGCGGCCGAGCGCTTGAGCAGCACGCGGTGCAGCGACACGCAGTGGCGGGGCCGCGCCGTGACCGTCGCCGACACGCCGGCCTCGGCCAGCTGCCGGGTGAGGGCGGCCGCGAAGGGCTGCAGCAGCCCGTCCGGCTCGGCCTCGTGGGCGGCGATCAGGGCCCTGGTCCGCGCGTACTCCTCCGGGTGGAGGGTGGCGAAGACGATGTCCTCCAGCTCGGCCTTGAGCACCTGGATGCCGAGGCGGTCGGCGAGCGGGATCAGCACCTCGCGGGTCACCTTGGCGATCCGCAGGCGGCTGGCGGGCTTCATGTGACGGATCGTCCGCATGTTGTGCAGCCGGTCCGCGAGCTTGATCACCATCACCCGGACGTCGTCCCCGGTGGCGACCAGCATCTTCCGGAAGGTCTCCGCCTCGGCGGCGGCCCCGAAGTCCACCTTCTCCAACTTGGTCACGCCGTCCACCAGATACGCGACCTCGGGGCCGTACTCGGCGGCCACCTGAGCCAGCGTCATCTCGGTGTCCTCGACCGTGTCGTGGAGCAGCGAGGCCACCAAGGTGGTGGTCCCGGCCCCGAGTTGGGCCAGGATCATGGTGACGGCGAGCGGGTGGGTGATGTACGGCTCGCCGCTCTTGCGGGTCTGGCCGCGGTGGCTGGTCTCGGCCGTCCGGTAAGCCCGGCCGAGCAGGGGAAGATCGGCCTGGGGGTGGTGGCGCCGGTGCGCTTCCACGATCGGCTCGATCGCGTCCGGCACCGGAGGCCTGCCGGTCGCGAGCACCGCCGCACGGCCGGCCCGCCCAAGGACGGCCCGGCTCAGCCTCAGCTCGGGGCGGATGGTCATCTGCACCTCCGGCAACCAGCACCGAGGCGACGCCCGACCCGGTGGTCCATGCTACCGAGCACAGCACGTTCCGCGACGGCCCGCTCCCCATCCGTCACCACCATCACCCGAACGGGCGGATTGACGCGCCCGGTAACTGGGAAACGGCGAGAACCACCTCAGGGGCGCGAGGAACTGCGCGAAGCGGGAGGCCTCGGGCCGGTCGTCTTCCGCTCTCGCGCAGTTCCCCGCGCCCCCAAGCAGATGGTGCAAGTGCCTCAGAGTGCCAAAGTGCCGGAGGCGACGATCTCGGCGGGGCCGGTCATCTCGATGCGGCCGTCCGGGTGTTCGGTGATGACCAGCCGGCCGCCCGGGAGGTCGACGGTGTAGGTGGCGGATTCGCCGGTCAGGGCCGGGTCGATGCCGTCGCGACGGGCCGCCGCGACGGCGACGGCGCAGGCGCCGGTGCCGCAGGAGCGGGTCTCGCCCGAGCCGCGCTCGTGCACCCGCATCGCGACGTGCCGCGGCCCCCGGTCCACCACGAACTCGACGTTGACGCCCTCCGGGTAGGCCCCGGCCGGCGAGACCTCGGGAGCCTCGTAGAGCTTGCCCGCGTGCGCCAGATCGGCCACGAACGCGACCGCGTGCGGATTGCCCATGTTGACGTTGAGCGCGGGCCACTGCCGGTCCCCGACCGTCACCACGATCGAGTCCGGGCCGGGCAGCACCGCCCTGCCCATGTCCACCGTGACCGATCCGTCGTCCTGGACGACGACCTGCCGGACCCCGGCCCGGGTGGCCACCGCCAGCGGGCCCGGCTTCACCAGACCGGCGTCGACCAGGTACCGGGCGAAGACCCGGACCCCGTTGCCGCACATCTCGGCGATCGACCCGTCCGAGTTCCGGTAGTCCATGAACCACTCGGCCTGGCCGGCCAGCGCGGCCGCCGCCGGGTCGGCCGCCGAGCGGACCACCCGCAGCAGCCCGTCGCCGCCGATCCCGGCCCGCCGGTCGCACAGGGCGGCCACGGCATCCGCGCCGAGGTCGAGCACGCCGTCCGGGTCGGGAATGATCACGAAATCGTTCTGGGTGCCGTGCCCCTTGAGGAAGGGCAGGCCGGAGGTGGTGGATGCGCTCACACCGCCGATGGTACTGACCCAAACCGCCGGACGATCAAACACACGACCGCATGCTGGGACGCGCGGCTCAGCCGCGCAGGTGCACGACCCGCCAGACGGCCAGCGCCACGGCCACCACGACCGCGAGGGTGTAGAGCACCAGGGCCTTGCGGCTGGCCCGCAGCCCGCTGCCGCGACGCGGCACGCCCGGCCACTTGTACCCGGCCTTCCGGGCGGCCATCGCGCCCCAGCCGAGCGAGGCGGCGGTCAGCAGCAGCCCGAGCATCCCGATCATCGAGGAGGCGTTGTCGTTGGTCCCGAAGGCGAGCGGGAAGGCGAACATCAGCGAGCCGAGGGCGGCCAGCAGCGCTATCGGCAGGATCTGCCACCAGCGGAGCCGGCGGCGCGGGCGGATCTCCCGCTCGTGCACCACCCCGGGCACCGCCAGGTCGGGCAGCGCGGGGACGGCGATCGCGTAGGAGGTCGGCACCAGGGTTCCGGGCAGGGTGAGTTCGGAGCTGTCGACGTCGTGCGACAACTGGTCGGTCTCGGGGCCGGTACCCGTCGACACGCGGCCTCCCCTGACGGTTCGACACGGGTGCGGTGGCCCGTGAGCGGTGAGGACGGCCCGCGCGACCGACCTCTGGTCCTCCCGATGATGGCATGTGCAGGGTCGTGGACGAGGCGTCCTCCGGGGTCTTCGGGTGATCCGTGGCCATGACGTGATGCGGCCGTGACCCCGAGTTCTCCCTGCACCTGCAGATGCACCACCCGATGGCCGACAGCGACCCCCTGCCGGCGTCAGACCTGAGCCTGAATCAGTTCCAGGGCGCGGTCGTGCAACTCGACCGGATCGGTGCCGGCCGGGCGGGCCAGCCAGTGGATCCGGTCGTCCCGGCGGAACCACGACTCCTGACGGCGGGCGAAACGCTTGGTGGCCCGTACGGTTTCGGCCATCGCCTCGGCCTCGGTGCACTCACCGGCGAAATGGGCCAGCACCTGCTGGTAGCCGAGCGCCCGGGAGGCGGTCAGCCCCTCGCGCAGGCCGAGCTTCTCCAGTTCCCGTACCTCCTCGAGCAGCCCGGCCTCCCACATCCGGTCCACCCGCAGGGTGATCCGCTCGTCCAGCTCGGGCCGGGGCAGCTCGACCCCGATCTGGACGGTGTCGTACACCGCCGTGTTGGTCGGCAGGTTCGCGGTGAACGGGCGGCCGGTCAGCTCGATGACCTCCAGGGCCCGGACGATCCGGCGGCCGTTGCTGGTGAGGATCGCCTCGGCGGCGGCGGGATCCAGCTCGGCGAGCCGCTGGTGCAGGGCCCAGGGGCCGACGGCGGCCAGCTCCTCCTCCAGCCGGGCCCGGATCGCCGGGTCCGTGCCGGGGAACTCCATCTCGTCGACGGCCGCCCGGACGTACAGCCCGGAGCCGCCGACCAGCACCGCGGCCCGGCCCTCGGCGAGCAGCCGGTCGATCTCGGCCCGGGCCAGCCGCTGGTACTCGGCGACGCTGGCGGCCTCGGTGACGTCCCAGATGTCGAGCAGGTGGTGCGGGACGCCGCCGCGCTCCTCGACGGTCAGCTTGGCGGTGCCGATGTCCATGCCGCGGTAGAGCTGCATGGAGTCGGTGTTGATCACCTCGCCGCCGAGGGTACGGGCGAGGGCGACCGCCAGGTCTGACTTTCCGGCGGCGGTGGCGCCGACCACGGAGACGACGCGGGGCACGGAGGCGGGGACGGGAGAGCTGCTCACAGGCCAAGTCTCGCAAAAGACCGGATCACACGTGTCGGGGCACCTGGCCGTGGAAGGATATGGGTGATTTGATCCGGTTCGGTGACCAGGAGCGAGGAGAGACCACCATGAGCCTGAAGGACACCCTCAAGGGCAAGGCCGAGGAGCTCAAGGAGAAGGCCAGCGAGCTGGCGGGCAAGCACAACGAGAAGATCGACGAGGTGGTGGAGAAGGCCGGTGCCGCCGTCGACAAGGCCACCAAGCACAAGTACAGCGACAAGATCGAGCACGGCACCAGCAAGGCGAAGGACGCGGTGGACAGCTTCGCCGCCAAGCCCAAGGACGACGGCCCGGCGGCCGGCTGACCTGCTGCGGGCTCAGCTCCAGGCGGCGACGAAGTAGCCGACGCCGTACGGCGCCTCGTCGTAGCTGAGCCGTGCCTTGAGGCCGGTGCCGCGGGCCGCTCCGGCGAGGACCTGCCAGGGGGCGCGGCCGTCGGCGAGGAGCTCGGCGGAGAGCACCGGGTCGAGCGCCGCCAGCGCGTCGAGATCGGCGGTGGCGAGGGCCTGCGCGGCGGCGGCGTCGTAGGCCTCGGCCCGCTCGTCCAGGTAGCCCGGCGCCTTGACCGTACGGCAGGCGCTGCCGCCGCCGAGCACCAGCAGGCCGACCCGGTCAGCCAGCTCGGCCAGGCCCTCGCCCAGGCCGAGCAGGCGGGCGGGCGAGGCGTCGGCGGGCACCGCACAGGCGTGGGTGGGCAGCGCGGCGCCGGCCTGCTCGAGCAGCCAGGCACCGACGGTCAGCGAGGGGGCCAGCTCCGGCCCGTCCACCCCGCCCGATGGCAGCCGCACGTCCAGCGGCACCCCGTAGCCCCGGAACGTCCCGGCCCCGCCCTCGGTCCACACCCCGCCGCTCGGCCCGGCCCCGACCACGACCACGAGCTCGACCCCGGCCTCGAGCACAGCCCGGACGGCCTCGCCGCACGCCTCCCGCAACCCGTCCAACTCGGGCGCCGCCCCCTGGGCGACCTCGGGCACGAGCAGTGGCGGGCAGGGGCAGATCGCGGCAGCTACAAGCATGCCGTCACCTTATCCACTGACAGCAACCACATCAGGGGCGCGGCCGACCAAGCTCCTCGCCGACCGACGCACTATGACCCGGTTGCACTGTCCAAGGGGCGCGAGGAACGGCGCGAGTGCGGAAGGCACAGGCCTGTCGTCTCCCGACTTCGCGCCGTTCCTCGCGCCCCTTGGACAGTGCAACTGACCGGGGTGCTGGAAAGGGTCAGTCCCCGCAGCAGCCGCCGGCCGCCGCAGGCTGCGGCTTCGGGGCGCCGATGGTCGGCAGTCCGAGCATCACGCCGGCCGGCTTGGCGGCGGGAGCCGCCTGCCGCTTCTCCCACGCGTCGCCCGCCCGGGTGCGGCGGACCGCCAGCGTCGGGCCCTCCGCGAGGAGGTGGTGCGGGGCGGCGTAGGTGATCTCCACCGTCACCGTGTCGCCGGGCCGGACGGGCTCGGACGGGCGGGTGAAGTGGACCAGCCGGTTGTCGGGTGCACGGCCGGACAGCCGGTCGGTGCGGTCGTCCTTCTTGCCCTCGCCCTCGGCGACCAGGATCTCCAGCGTGCGGCCGACCTGCTTCTTGTTCTCCTCCCAGGAGATCTCCTCCTGGAGGGCGATCAGCCGGTTGTACCGCTCGGTCACCACGGCCTTGGGGATCTGCCCCTCCATCTCGGCCGCCGGAGTCCCGGGCCGCTTGGAGTACTGGAAGGTGAAGGCGTTGGTGAACCGCGCCTCGCGGACCACGTGCATGGTCTGCTCGAAGTCCTCCTCCGTCTCACCGGGGAAGCCCACGATGATGTCGGTGGAGATCGCCGCGTCCGGCATCGCCTCGCGGACCTTGCGGATGATCCCGAGGAAACGCTCCTGCCGGTAGGAACGCTTCATGGCCTTGAGCACGGTGTCCGAGCCGGACTGCAGCGGCATGTGCAGCTGGTGCATCACGTTCGGCGTCTCGGCCATCGCCGCGATCACGTCGTCGGTGAAGTCCCGCGGGTGCGGGGAGGTGAAGCGGATGCGCTCCAGGCCCTCGATCTGCCCGGCCGCCCGGAGCAGCTTGGAGAAGGCCTCCCGGTCGCCCAGGTCGGAGCCGTAGGAGTTGACGTTCTGGCCGAGCAGCGTCACCTCGATGACACCCTCGCCGACCAGCGCCTCGATCTCGGCGAGCACGTCGCCCGGGCGCCGGTCCTCCTCCTTGCCGCGCAGCGCGGGCACGATGCAGAAGGTGCAGGTGTTGTTGCAGCCGACCGAGATCGCCACCCAGGCCGCGTACGCCGACTCGCGGCGGGTCGGCAGCGTGGAGGGGAAGGTCTCCAGGGACTCCAGGATCTCCACCTGGGCCTTGCGCTCGACGGCGGCGCGCTCGAGCAGCGCGGGCAGGTGCCCGATGTTGTGGGTGCCGAAGACCACGTCGACCCAGGGTGCCTTCTGCACGATGGTGTCGCGGTCCTTCTGCGCCAGGCAGCCGCCGACGGCGATCTGCATGCCCTTGTTCCGGGTCTTCGCCGGAGCGAGCTGGCCGAGGTTGCCGTACAGCTTGTTGTCGGCGTTCTCGCGGACCGCACAGGTGTTGAAGACCACCAGATCGGGGTCCCCCTCCTGGTCGGCCTTGACGTATCCCGCGTCCTCCAGCAGCCCGGACAGGCGCTCGGAGTCGTGGACGTTCATCTGACAGCCGTACGTGACGACCTTGTAGCTCTTGGAATCCTGGCTCGTACCCACGGACCCAAGGGTACGAGACCCCGGACCGGGCCCGGCACCCTCTCCCGCAGTAACCCTCTCCCATTGGCGGCCCGGGCCTGGCACACTCCAGCGCATGACTTCCACCCCCGGCACCCTGCTGCGGGCGGCCGCCCGCAGCAGGATCTGCCGGGCGCTCGCCGTCCTGCTGCTGCTCGCGGGCGCCGGTGGCGGCTGGTGGCTGGCCGAGGCACGGGACCCGGGGTACCCCACCGGAACCTACGGGTTCGCCACCGGTGTCTCGGGCGGGGTGTACGACACCTACGGCGGGATGTTCGGCCAGTACCTGGGCGACCACCTGCCGGGGGTGCGGCTGCGGCTGGACAACTCCGAGGGCTCGCTCGAGAACATCGCCCGGGTCCTGGACGGCCGGGACACCTTCGCCTTCGCCACCGCGGACGCGGTGGCCGCCTACGACAAGCCGGGCAAGGGCCGGCTGCGCGCGGTCGCCCGGCTCTACGACGACTACCTGCAGCTGGTCGTCCCGGCGGACTCCCGCATCCACTCGGCGGCGGACCTGAAGGGCCTGCGGGTCGGCATAGGCGGACGGCAGTCCGGAGTCGCCCTGGCGACCAGGCGGCTGCTCACCAGTGCCGGGCTCGACCCGGAGCGGGACGTGACGTCCGAGCCGCTCGCCGTCAACAACGCGGCGGCGGCGCTGCAGGCCGGGCAGCTGGACGCCTTCTTCTGGTCCGGCGGCCTGCCCACCAGCGCGCTGAGCAACCTGAGCGCGCAGTTCCCGATCCGGATCGTCCCCCTCGGCGACCTGGCCGACAAGGTGCACGAGCGGGAGGGCGGCGGCACCGACGCCTACCGGGCCGCGACCATCCCGGCCGACGCCTACCCGAGGATCAAGCCCGCCGGGGCCGTCCCGACGCTGGCCGTGCCCAATCTGCTGATCACCCGCGACGACGTCGACCCCGACCTGGTCGAGCAGGTCACCCAGGCCGTCCTGGACAGCCGCGACGGCATCGGCGAGAAGGTCCACGCCGCCCAGGTGGTCGACCTGCGCACCGCCGTCTACACCGACCCGCTCCCCCTGCACGAGGGCGCCAAGCGGTACTACACCTCCGTCAAGCCCTAAGGCTTCGGAACGGTCAGCCCCACCGCCAGGCCGGTGGGCTCGACCGGGGTGAAGGTGAGCTCGCCGCCGGCGGCCAGGAGCAGGGTGCGGGCGATGGAGAGGCCGAGGCCGGAGCCGTCCACGTTCTGGTGGCGCGGGCTGCGCCAGAAGCGGTCGCCGACCCGGGCCAGCTCCTCCTCGGTGAGACCGGGGCCGGAGTCGGCCACCGTGACGGTGATGTCCCGCCGGCCGGTCTCGATGCCGACCAGCACCCGGCCCCCGGCCGGGGTGAACTTGAGGGCGTTGTCGAGCACCGCGTCCAGCGCACTGCCAAGCCCGATCGGGTCGGCCAGGCCGACGGCCGTCGCCGGGCCGTCCCAGGCCAGCTGGATGCCGCGCTGCTCGGCCACCGGGCGCCAGCCCTCCAGCCTGGTCAGCGCCAGCGCGGTGAGGTCGGTGCGCTCGGGCTCGGGCCGGGCGTGCTCGGCGGTGGCCAGGCCGAGCAGGTCGTCGAGCACCCGGGCCAGCCGCACACCCTCCTCGCGGACCCCGGCCAGCTCCTCCTCGTGCCCGTCCGGCAGCTCCATGCCGAGCAGCTCGACCCGCAGCAGCAGGGCGGCCAGCGGGTTGCGCAGCTGGTGCGAGGCGTCGGCGACGAAGGCCCGCTGCTGGTCCAGGGCGAGCACCACGTTGTCGGCCATGTCGTTGAAGGAGCGGGCCAGGCGACGCAGCTCGGGCGGGCCGATGCTGGCGGCGACCCGGGCGTTCATCCGGCCGGTGGAGATGTCGTGGGTGGCCCGGTCCAGGGTGCGGACCGGGCGCAGCACCCAGCCGGTGAGCCGCACGGCCAGCAGCACGGCGACGATCATGGCCAGCGCCTCGCCGGCGCCCAGCAGCAGCCAGCGGTGCAGGATCCGCGCGCGCAGCGGGCCGGTGGGCGACTCGGTGAGCACCACGGCGACCACGTCGCCGTCGCGCACCACCGGGGCGGCGACGGTCAGGGTGCGCTCGGGCGTCCAGGGCCAGACCTGCGGCGGGTTGTGGCTGCGGCGGCCGTCCAGGGCCTCGGCGAAGGCCTGGGCGCCGAAGCCGCCGCGGGGCAGCTGCCAGCTGGCGGGGGCGAGCGCCAGCGCGGAGCCGTCCCGCTGGAAGATCCCGATCGAGACGCCGTAGAGCTCGTGGTAGCGGGTCGCCTGGGCGGCCAGGGCCCGCAGCCGGCTGGCGTCGCCCGGCTCGGGCGTGGTCTGCCCCTTGAGCGCGCTGCCCAGCGAGGTGACGGCGGCGGTCGGCAGGTCCTGCGCGAAGCGGGCGGCGTCATCGATCCGGTCGACCCCGACCCGGCTCTGCTCGGCGGCGGCGATGGCCACGGCGAGCGGCACCCCGAGGGCGGCCAGCACGCAGGCCATCAGGGAGAGCAGGATGCCGAGCAGACGGTTGCGCACCTGCGGTCAGCGCCCCGGCTCGTCCGGGCCGGCGGCCGGGGTCGGCGGCTGGTCGGCCCGGGTCTCAGGCTGGTCGGGAATGAGGCGGTAGCCGACCCCGCGCACGGCCTCGACCAGGCCGGGCAGGGCCAGCTTGGTGCGCAGGGAGCCGATGTGCACCTCCAGGGTGCGGCCGTTGCCCTCCCAGCCGCTGCGCCAGACCTCGCTGAAGATCTGCTCCCGCCGGTAGACCACCCCGGGGCTCTGCGCGAGCAGCGCGAGCAGGTCGAACTCCTTGCGGGTGAGCGGCACGTCCCGGCCCTGCACGCTGACCCGGCGGCGCTCGCGGTCGATCACGATCCCGCGCGACTCCAGCGGCCCGGGCTGCCCGCCCGGCTCGGCCTGGCCCGCCTCGGGGACGGCCGCCGTGCCGCGCCGGGCGACGGCGTGGATCCGGGCGAGCAGCTCGCCCATGTCGTACGGCTTGGTCACGTAGTCGTCGGCACCGAGGTTGAGCCCGTGGATCCGGGAGCGGATGTCGGCGCGGGCGGTCACCATGATCACCGGGACGCCGCTGTGCGCGCGGATCCGGCTGCACACCTCGAAGCCGTCCCGGTCGGGCAGCCCGAGGTCGAGCAGCACCACCCGGTACGGCTCGTTGCCGTCCGGCACCAGCGCGTCCAGCGCCTCGTGCCCGCTGCGGGCGTGCCGCACCTGGAACCCGTGCCTGCCCAGCACGGCCACCAGCGCGGCGGCCACGCGTTCGTCGTCCTCGACGAGCAGCAGTCGCATCCCGACCTCCTCTCCCTGCCGTTGTTCCTGCGGAGTATTGTCCAACCGGCCCGTTCTGTCATTACGCCTCGGAACGGGCGGGGGGTGTGAAAGCGGCGTGGCCTGATCGTGATGCTCAAGTTCCGCTCAGATCGGCTGACGTGCCGTTACCGGGGCTTCTAAGGTCGCCGGACCGGGGGCTGCGGGCTCCGCCGGCTCTCGGCCCCCGGACCAGCACAGCCACACCGGACCGAGGGAGCCAGCCGCGATGACGGAGACGATCACGGACGACGCAGCACCCCTCGTGGTGCTGAGCGGCGTGAACAAGCACTTCGGCGCCTTGCACGTGCTGCAGGACATCGACCTGCAGATCCGCCAGGGCGAGGTCGTGGTGCTGATCGGCCCGTCCGGCTCCGGCAAGTCCACGCTCTGCCGGACGATCAACCGGCTGGAGACGGTCGACAGCGGCACGATCACCCTGGACGGCAGCCCGCTGCCCGCCGAGGGCCGCGAGCTGGCCCGGCTGCGCGCCGAGGTCGGCATGGTCTTCCAGAGCTTCAACCTCTTCGCGCACAAGACCGTCCTCGAGAACGTGATGCTCGGCCAGGTCAAGGTGCGCAAGACGCCCAAGGCCGAGGCCGAGCGGGTGGCCCGCGAGCTGCTGGAGCGGGTCGGGGTCGGCGCGCAGGCCGACAAGCTCCCCGCCCAGCTCTCCGGCGGCCAGCAGCAGCGGGTGGCGATCGCCCGCGCGCTGGCCATGAAGCCCAAGGTGCTGCTCTTCGACGAGCCCACCTCCGCTCTCGACCCCGAGATGGTCAACGAGGTGCTCGAGGTGATGCGCTCGCTGGCCGCCGAGGGCATGACGATGGTCGTGGTGACCCACGAGATGGGTTTCGCGCGCTCCGCGGCCAACCGGGTGCTGTTCATGGCTGACGGAAAGATCGTCGAGGAGAACACCCCGGACGCCTTCTTCACCGCCCCGCGCACCGACCGCGCGAAGGACTTCCTTTCGAAGATCCTGCACCACTGAGCCCTCGCCCGACCTAGCGTCAAGGGCGAACAAAGCCCGGCTCGACCCGTGCCCAAGAACCAGGAGAGCAGAGCCTCATGAGGACTCGTCGTACCATTGCCGCCGCCCTGTCGGTGCTCGCGCTGACCGCCGTCGCCGCCTGCGGCAAGGACGGCTCGCCGAACGCCACGGCGAACGACACCGCCAGCAAGCTCCCGACCTACCAGGTCAAGACCGACGTCAAGCTGGACGGCTCGCCGACCTGGAAGAAGGCCAAGGAGCGCGGCAACCTGATCATCGGCGCCAAGTCCGACCAGCCGTTCCTCGGCTTCGAGGACGTCTCCAGCAAGGACCGCTCCGGTTTCGACATCGAGATCGCCAAGATGATCGCCGCCGACCTCGGCTTCGCGCCGGGCCAGGTCAAGTTCCAGACCATCGTCTCCGCCAACCGCGAGACGGCCATCTCCGGCGGCCAGGTCGACTACTACGTCGGCACCTACACCATCAACGACGACCGCAAGAAGCAGGTCGCCTTCGCCGGCCCGTACATGGTGGCCGGCCAGGACCTGCTGGTGCGCAAGACCAACACGACCATCACCGGCCCGGAGGCGATGGCCGGCAAGAGCATCTGCTCCGCCACCGGCTCGACCTCGCTCAAGCGCGTCGACCAGTACCACGGCAAGGCCGTCAAGTACGACACCTACGCCCAGTGCGTGGACAAGCTGCTGACCGACGAGGTCGACGCCGTCACCACCGACGACGCGATCCTCAAGGGCTTCGCGGCCAAGAACAAGGACCAGCTCAAGGTGGTCGGCAAGCCGTTCTCCAAGGAGCCCTACGGCATCGGCCTGAACAAGACCGACAAGGTGCTGCAGGACGCGATCAACGCCGCTCTGAAGGCCCACGAGGACAACGGCGACTGGAAGAAGGCCTACGACGCCACCCTCGGCCTCTCGGGCGCGACCTCCGGCGACATCCCGGCCATCGACAAGTCCTGACGGCCCGTCGGTACCTGAACTGAAAGGAGGGCCGCCCGCATGGGCATACTCTTCGAGGACGACAACTTCGCGCTGTTCCGCGACGGCTTCCTGCGGACCATCGAGCTCAGCGCGATCAGCGGGGCGCTCGCCCTGCTCCTCGGTGTCCTGCTGGCGGCCTTCCGGGTCTCTCCGGTGCCGGTGCTGCGCGGGTTCGGCACCGTCTGGGTGAACGCCTTCCGCAACACCCCGCTGACCCTGCTGTTCTTCGCGGTCACCTTCGCCCTGCCCCGGCTCGGCGTGCACCTTCCCAGCTTCACCCTCGCGGTGATCGCCCTCACCGCGTACACCGGCTCGTTCGTCTGCGAGGTGCTGCGCGCGGGCATCAACACCGTGCCGATCGGCCAGGCCGAGGCCGCCCGCAGCCTGGGCCTGACCTTCGGGCAGACCCTCACCAGCGTGGTGCTGCCGCAGGCGGCCCGCAGCGTGGTGGCCCCGATGGGCAGCGTCTTCATCGCCCTGCCGAGGAACTCGGCGGTGGCCGGGGCGTTCAGCGTCACCGAGCTCTTCAGCACCCAGGCCACCTGGACCGACCGGGGCTACCCGATCTTCGCGATCTTCTTCTGGATCGCCCTGGGCTACCTGCTGATCAGCACCGTGATCACGCAGCTCTTCCGCTTCCTGGAGAACCGACTGGCGGTGGCCCGATGAGCAGCACCTCCTCCGTCCTCTACGACGCCCCCGGCCCCCGGGCCAAGGCTCGCTACCGGGCCTTCGGGGTGCTCTCCGCCCTGGGGATCGCCGGGCTCCTCTGGTACGTCTACGTCCAGCTGAACGACGCCGGCCAGTTCTCCTCGGCCCTCTGGGCCCCCTTCGAGTACACCGCCGTCCAGCAGCGGATCCTCGACGGCCTGCTGAACACGCTGGAGGCCTTCGGCCTCGCGGCGGTGTTCTCGCTGCTGCTCGGCGCCCTGCTGGCGGCCGGCCGGCTCTCCGAACACAAGGCCGTGCGCTCGGTGGCCACCGCGATCGTCCAGTTCTTCCGGGCGATGCCGCTGGTGATCCTGATCTTCGGCCTGTACGCGGCCTTCTTCACCGCCCAGCCGCTGATCGCCCTGGTGCTCGGGCTCACCCTCTACAACGGCGCGGTGCAGGCCGAGATCATCCGCGGCGGCATCAACGCCGTGCCGCGCGGCCAGGCCGAGGCCGGCTACGCGCTGGGCCTGCGCAAGTCCCAGGTGATGTTCACGATCCTGGTGCCGCAGGCCGTCCGCTCGATGCTCCCGGCGATCATCGGCCAGCTGGTGGTCACCCTCAAGGACACCTCGCTGGGCATCATCATCAGCCTGAACGAGCTGCTCTACATGGGCAAGCTGATCGCCAGCAACACCTCCACCCCGCAGGGCTACCCGTACATCCCGGTGCTCCTGGTGATCGCCCCGATCTACATCGCGCTCTGCCTGGCACTCACCGCCCTGGCCAAGTGGATCGAGGCGCGGGGCCGTCGCGGCGCGAACCGGCGCACACCTGCCGCTGCTTGACGGACACCCAGGTGATCTGTTGCATTGCTCTTCGTGACACCACCCGGTACCTCCCCAGCAGCAGCTGACCCGACGTCGGCCGCCCCGTCCACCCCGTGGCAGCCGTGGACCCGGTGATCGTCGTCGGGGCGGGGCCGGTCGGCCTCGCCCTGGCCCTCGCGCTGGCCCGGCAGGACGTACCGACGGTGGTGCTCGACGAGGGCACCGGCGTCTGCCCCGAGGGCCCCCGCAGTCTCGTGCTCGGGGCGGACACCACGGCCCTGCTCGCCCGGCTCGGCTACACCCGGGCCGCCTCCGACTCCGCGAGCTGGAGCGCCTTCACCATCTGGCGCCGCCGCTCCGAGGTGCTGCGAGTCCCGCTGGACGACAGCCCCCTGCTGCACCTGCCCCAGCACCGCCTGCAGCGCGGCCTGCGGGACGCCGTGACCGCCACCCCGCTGATCCAGCTCGTCCCGCTCAGCCGGGTCACCGAGCTGGAGCAGGACCGCGACGGCGTCAACGTCCGCACCCTCGGGGTCAAGGACGGCGCCCAGACCTGGTGGCGCGGCAGCCACCTGATCGGCTGCGACGGGGCCCGCTCCACCGTCCGCAAGCTGCTCAAGGTCCGCTTCCCCGGCCGCCCGGCCGTCGACCGGCACGCCGTGGCCACCGTCCGGGTCCAGCTCCCCTTCGAGGGCGAGGCCCGGCTGCACCGCGAGCCCCCGTGGCGGGGCGACCGCGAGGCCTCCGCCCGCCCGCTGCCCGACGGCCTCTGGCGGCTCGACTGGCGGCTGCCCCCCGGCCGCCCCGCCCCCAGCACCCCGGTCGACCCCTTCGCCACCTGGCCCGGCATCGTCACCGGGGACACCCTGCTCACCCGGGTCAAGGCCACCCTGACCGGCTGGTGCGGCGAACTCCCCCCGTACGAACTGCTGGCCGCCGCCGACCACACCTACCAGCAGCGCCTGGCCGCCCGCTTCCGGGTCGGCCGCTGCTTCCTGGCCGGCGACGCCGCCCACCTGCACGGCGCGCTCGGCATGCAGAACCTGGTGGACGGCCTGCGCGACGCCGACAACCTCGCCTGGCGGCTCGCCCTCGCCTGGCACCTGCACTCCGGCGGGCCGCAGCCCGGCGGCGCACTGCTGGACGGGTACGAGGCGGAGCGGCGCGGCGCGGTCGGCGCGCGGCTGCGCGCCGTGGACCAGTCGATGCCGCTGCTGCGGCCGCTGCGCGGCTGGCAGCAGACCAGACGCTCGCTGCTCACCGGCTCCTTCCGCAAGCACGCCCCGATGCTGGCGGACGGTCAGCTCGGCAGCGGACGCTTCGGCGGCGCACCCGCCTACCCGGCGGCGCCCTCCGGAGTCCCCGGCCGGGTGCCGGTCCAGCGCGGCGCCGGCCGCGGCACCACCCTCTCCGAAGCGCTCCCGGCCACCGCCCCCGGCGTCCTGGTCCCGGACGTCCCCGTCCTCACCTCCGACGGCTCCGCCGACCAGCTCCACGCCCGCCTCGGCGCCGCCTTCCTGCTCCTCCTGGTCGCCCCCGGCACCGCAGTCTGGTCCGCCGAACACTGGCTCGGCGCCGGCCTGATGCCCCACCTCGCCGAAACGGCCGCCGCCCTCCCCGTCCCCGCCGAAGTCCTGGTCACCGAGACCTACCCCGGCGCCGACCCCCACACCGTCCTCCTCATCCGCCCCGACGGCCACCTGGTCGGCACCGCGCCCGGGGGCCGTTCAGAAGACCTCCACGAACTGGTTGCACTCTCCAGGGGCGCGGGGAACGGCGCGAGTACGGAAGAGACCGACCAGGCGGCTACCGTCGAACGCTGACTTGCAACTCCCCAGGGGCGCGGGGAGCTGCGCTGCCAACCATGCACGGCTTGCAGCCTCCCGCTTCGCGCAGTTCCCCGCGCCCCTGGAGAGTGCAACTTCCCCGAGCCGCGGAGCGTCCTACCTCGCGAATTCCGTCGCCCTGCTCTCCCGGACCACCGTGATCCGGATCTGCCCCGGGTAGGTCAGCTCCTCCGCGACCTGCCGGGCGACCTCGCGGGCGATCACCTGTGCGCCGAGGTCGTCCACGACCTCGGGCTGCACCATCACCCGCACCTCCCGCCCCGCCTGCATCGCGAACACCTTCGCCACCCCGTCGTGCGCCCCGGCTATCTGCTCCAGCCGCTCGAGCCGCCGCACGTACGACTCCACCGACTCCCGCCGAGCCCCCGGCCGCCCACCGGAACAGGCATCCGCCGCCTGAGTGAGCACCGCCTCCACCGTCCGCGGCTCCACCTCCCCGTGGTGCGCGGCGATCGCGTGCACCACCTCGGCCGACTCCCCGTGCCGCCGCACGAACTCGGCCCCGATCGCCGCATGGCTCCCCGGCACCTCGTGCGTCATCGCCTTCCCGATGTCGTGCAGCAGCGCTGCCCGCCGCACCAGCGTCTCGTCCACCCCCAGCTCGGCCGCCATCATCCCGGCCAGGTGCGCCGACTCCACCAGGTGCCCGAGCACGTTCTGCCCGTAGGAGGTGCGGTAGCGCAGCGTGCCGAGGGTGCGGGAGAGCTCGGGGTGCAGCTCGCCGACCCGGGCGGCCAGCACCGCGTCCTCGCCGGCCCGCACGCACAGCCGCTCCACCTCGAAGCGGCTGCGCTCGTGCAGTTCCTCGATCCGGGCCGGGTGGATCCGACCGTCCGAGAGCAGAGCCTCCAGGGTCAGCCGGGCCGTCTCCCGCCGCACCGGGTCGAAGCAGGAGAGCTGCACCAGTTCGGGGGTGTCGTCGATGATCAGATTGACGCCGGTGACGGCCTCGAAGGCCCGGATGTTGCGGCCCTCCCGGCCGATGATCCGGCCCTTCACGTCGTCGCTGGCCAGCCGGAAGGAGGTGACCACGGCCTCGCTGGTCTGCTCGGCGGCCAGCCGCTGGATCGCCCCGGCGATGATCTCCCGGGCCCGCTGCTCGCCCTCGGTACGGGCCCGCCGCTCGATGTCCCGGACCGTCACCGCCGCCTCGCGCCGGGCCTGCACCTCGGCCGCCCGCACCACCTCGGCGCGGGCCTGAACCTCCGTCAGCCCGGCCGCGGCCTCCAGCGCCCGGCGCCGTTCGTCGTTGAGGTCCCGGGCGGCCGACCGCAGCCCGTCCAGCTCCTCGGCCCGACCGGCCAGCTCGGCCTCCCGGGCCCGGACCCGGTCCAGCTCCTCGGTGAGCCGCTGCTCACGGCGGTCCAGCTCGGCGCGCTGCCCGGCGGCCTGCGCCTCGGCCCACTCACGGGCCCGGCGCGCCTCCTCGGTGGCCCGCCGCTGGGCGGCCTGCAGCCGACGGACCATCAGCCAGGTGCCGGACAGGGCCAGGCAGAACACCCCGGCCACCACCGCGGAGACCATCGCACCGGTACCCATCGCGATCCCCATCCGGCCGTCACTCCCCTACCGACGCGCTCCTGCGCACGCGGTCGCCGCATGATCGGAGTGATCTCCCACTGCCTGTGAGGCTAGGCGCAGGTCACGAAACGGTCAAGATGCGATCGAGATCTGACATTCACCGTTCCGGACTGTCCCCTGACCGAGCGTCACCAGTCCGGCAGTTCCTCACCCTCCGCCTCCAGCGCGGCCCGGACCACCCGGAAGGCCAGCCCCTCCGCATAACCCCGGCGGGCCAGCATGCCGACCAGCCGCCGGGTGCGGACCTGGGTGTCCAGCCCGCGAGTGCTGCGCAGCTTGCGCTCGACCAGGGTGCGGGCGGCCTCCTCCTCGTCCTCCGGCTCGACCTGGGCCACGGCCTGCTCGACCAGCTCGCCGTGCACGCCCCTGGTCCGCAGCTCCTGGGCCAGCGCCCGACGGCCGAGCCCCCGGAAGGTGTGGCGCTGCTCGACCCAGGCCTGGGCGAACGCGGCGTCGTCGATCAGCCCGACCTCCTCGTACCGGTCGAGCACCCGCTCGATCACCTCGGCCGGGATCTCCTTCTTGCGCAGCGCGTCAGCCAGCTGCTTGCGGGTCTTCGCCGTGCCGGTCAGCAGCCGCAGACAGATGTCGCGGGCGCGGACCTCCGGATCGACCTGCTCTTCGGCCTTGGCGCCCCGGCGCCGCCGCCCGCCGGCGACCGCTCCCTCGGGCTCCGTCGGCTCCGCAGGCACGGGCGCGACGGGCGCCTCGGCCTCGCCGGCCTCGACCAGCGCACTGCGCCGCCGCCGGCGCCCCCCGGGCAGCTCGGCCGCCCGCACCAGCCCGGCGGCCGCCAGATCGACCGGCCCTCCGACCGCCTCCCCGGACACCGCGTCGACGGCACCGGCCCCACCCGGCTCACCACCTCGGCCCGGTTCACCACCTCGGCGCCGGGCACGCCGGACACCGGCCTGCCCGGACGGCGCAGCCTCCGCCGCGTCGCCGTCCGCGACGGCACGGGCCGCCCGGGGCTGCTCGCCCGCCCGCCCCCGCGCGGAACGCCGCGTGCCGGAGGCCCGGCCGGGCTCCGGCGCGGCCGGGCTCTCCTCGGGCCCGCCCGTCCACCAGTCCGGCGGGCCCGACTCGTCCTCGTACACCTGCACGTCAGGCCTTGGCGGCGGCCGTCTTCTTGGCGGCGGCGGTCTTGGCGGCGGTGGCGGTGATCGGCTTGGCACCGCCCTCGACCTCGGCGGACGCGGTGGCGGCCGCGGCGGCCTCCAGCTCGTCCTTGGAGCCGATGCCGAGCTTGACCTTGATCTTCTTCTCGATCTCCTCGGCCAGCTGCGGGTTGTCCCGCAGGAAGTTACGGGCGTTCTCCTTGCCCTGGCCGAGCTGGTCGCCCTCGTAGGTGTACCAGGCGCCGGCCTTGCGGATGAAGCCGTGCTCGACACCCATGTCGATCAGGCCACCCTCCCAGCTGATGCCGTGGCCGTAGAGGATGTCGAACTCGGCCTGCTTGAAGGGAGCCGCGACCTTGTTCTTGACGACCTTGACGCGGGTGCGGTTACCGACGGCCTCGGTGCCGTCCTTCAGGGTCTCGATCCGGCGGATGTCGAGCCGGACGGAGGCGTAGAACTTCAGCGCCCGGCCACCGGTCGTGGTCTCCGGCGAGCCGAACATGACGCCGATCTTCTCGCGCAGCTGGTTGATGAAGATCGCGGTGGTGTTCGACTGGTTGAGCGCACCGGCGATCTTCCGCAGCGCCTGGCTCATCAGGCGGGCCTGGAGACCGACGTGCGAGTCACCCATCTCGCCCTCGATCTCGGCGCGCGGCACGAGCGCGGCGACGGAGTCGATGATCACCAGGTCGATCGCGCCGGAGCGGATCAGCATGTCCGTGATCTCGAGCGCCTGCTCACCCGTGTCGGGCTGGCTGACCAGCAGCGCGTCGGTGTCGACACCGAGCTTCTTGGCGTACTCCGGGTCGAGCGCGTGCTCGGCGTCGACGAAGGCGACGGTGCCGCCGAGGCGCTGCGCGTTGGCCGCCGCGTGCAGCGTGAGGGTCGTCTTGCCCGAGGACTCGGGGCCGTAGATCTCGATCACGCGGCCGCGCGGCAGGCCGCCGACACCGAGCGCGACGTCGAGCGCCGTGGACCCGGTGGGAATCACGTCGATCGGCTCGTTGGCCTTCTCGCCGAGCCGCATCACCGAGCCCTTGCCGAACTGCCGCTCGATCTGGGCGAGTGCGGTCTCAAGAGCCTTCTCGCGGTCCGTGCCTGCCATGGCTTCCACCCTCGGATTCTGTGCTGTGCGCTTCATCGTCCTCGACGCTAGCGCGTCCCACCGACAATCCACCCTGAACGGGCTCCGCCTGTGGAAAACTCGCCGCCACCGAGTATAAAGAACATCTGTTCGATTCGAGCGTTCGACCCTACTCCTCGGAGCGCTCCGCTTCCCGCCGACGCCGTTCCCCCCGGTCGATCCGCGGATCGGTGGCCACCTCGTACCGCCGCACGTAGGTGCCGACGAAGCCCTGCAGGGTGGCGGCCGCCGGGATGGCGATCAGCGCGCCGACGGCGCCGAGCAGGGCGGCCCCGGCGATCACCGCGCCGAAGGCCACCGCCGGGTGCACGTCGACGGTCTTCGCGGTGATCCTCGGGTGCAGCAGGTAGTTCTCGATCTGCTGGTAGACGATCACGAAGCCCAGCACCCAGAGCGCGTCCACCGGCCGCACGGTGAGCGCCACGATCACCGGCAGCGCCCCGGCCAGGTACGTCCCGATGGTCGGCACGAACTGCGACATCACGCCCACCCAGACGGCCAGCGCCGCCGCGTACGGCAGGCCCAGGATCGCGAACATGATCCAGTGCGCCACGGTCGAGGCGATCGCGAGCAGCGTCCGCGAGTAGAGGTAGCCGCCGGTCTTGGCCAGCGCGATCTCCCAGGCCCGCAGCACCTCGGCCTGCTTGGCGGGCGGCAGCAGCGAGCAGAGGGTGCGGCGCACCCGGGGCCCGTCGGCGGTCAGGTAGAAGGTGAACAGGCCCACGGTGAAGGCCTGGAACAGCCCGCCGATCAGGGTGCTGGACCACCCCCAGACGTTGCCGGCGGCCTGCTGGGCGTACTTCTCGATGCTGCCCGAGTCCTTGAGCACCCGCTGCTGCAGCTGGTCGAGCGAGAGGTCCTGGTGGAAGGTCCGGTTGACCCAGTCGATCAGGTTGTCCACCAGGTGGGGCAGGTCACCGGCGATCTTGGCGACCTGGTCGACCAGCAGCGTGCCCAGCGCGGTGAGGAAGCCGGCCACGGCCACCGCGAGCCCGATGAAGACCAGGAAGGTGCCGAGCCCCCGCCGCACGCCCCGGGCGGCCATCCGGTCCACCGCCGGCTCGATGGCCAGCGAGAGGAAGAAGGCCACCAGGAGCATCACGAAGAGGTCGATCAGCTGGTGGAAGGCCCAGTCGGCCAGCTGGAACGCGCCGAACAGCAGCAGCGCGAGCAGCATCGCCCGGGGCACCCAGCGGGGCATCGCCTCCCCTCGGGTGCGGTCGGTGCGTGTCCGGTCCTGCTGCGGGGGTGAAGGGGTACTGGCCACCGGCCCAGTCTCACCCATCACCCGAACAGAACCGGACAGAACCGGGCAGATCCGCCCGCCCGGTCACCTACTACCGCAGCAGCGCGGAGACCCCCTGCGTCTCGCAGACCACCCGCCAGACGTCCTTGGCCTCCCACCCGGCCGCCAGGGCCTGCCGGACCGTCCGCCCGCCCAGCTCGCTCATCACGTGATCGCTCGCGAAGGACTCCGCGTACGTCTCGCCGAAGTGCTCGTACATCCGCCGCCAGAACTCGGTCAACCTCATGCGCCCAGTATCCCGAACCACGCCGGGCGGCTATCTCGGCAGGGCGAGCACCCCCGCGCCGAAGTACTGCCGGTCGCTGCAGGCGCCGATCGCGTACGGGCAGTTGGCGGCCGCGAGCCGGGTGAGCAGCGCGGTCAGCTGCCCGGGACTCCAGCCGGGGTGCTCGGCCGCCGCGACGGCCACCGCGCCGGTGACGTGGGCGGCGGCCATCGAGGTGCCGGCCAGGGCCACGTACTGGCCGCCCGGCCAGTCGGAGACGATCGCGCCCTGGGCCCCGCCGTCCGGGTCCCCGCCCGGTGCGGCCAGGGTGATCCGCCCGCCGCCGAAGTTGGTGTACGCGGCGGGCAGGCCGCTGCGGTCCACCGCGCCGACGGTGACCACCCCGGGCAGCTCGCCGGGCAGGCGGACGCACTCGGTGCCGACGGTCCTGTTCCGGGCGGGCCCGGTCAACCGGTCGTTGGGGCTGCGGCGGTCGGTGCGGGCAGCGCCGAGGTCCTGCGCGTCGTTGCCCGCCGAGGCGACCACCACCGCGCCCTTGCGCTGGGCGTAGGCCACCGCCCGGCCGACGGCCCGGATCAGCGCGGCCTGGTCCTGGTCCTCCGGGCAGTTGTACTTCCAGGGGTCGGCGAAGTAGCTGTCGTTGACCGCGCGGGCGCCGTGGTCGGCGGCCCAGAGCAGGCCGCAGACGATGTTCTCGGTGTAGTACTGCCCGAGCGGCCCGAGCAGCCGCACGGCGGCGATCCGCACCCCCGGGGCCACCCCCGAGACCCCTCGGCCGTCGCGGACGGCGCCGATGATCCCGGCTACGTGGGTGCCGTGCCCGCTCTCGTTCACCCCCTGGTCCGGCCGCCAGGCCCCGGACCGGGCGTCCGGCCGCCCGTCGGCACAGGAGACCGAGGCGGCGGGGTCCACCGCCCCCCGCAGGTCCGGGTGGGTGTCGTCGACCCCCGAGTCGAGCACCGCGACCAGCACCTGCCGCAGGTCCTGCTGCGAGGCCACCGCCCGGTCGGCGGCGGGGCTGCGCAGCAGGCCGGCCCCCTCGGCCGCCGGCCCCGCGACCGCCCCGATCATCGCCAGGTTCCAGTCCGCGCCCTCGGCCGGGTCCGGCAGGCTCGTCTCCCCGTCCCCCAGCCACCCGCCCACCGCCCCGCTCCCGGCCGCCCGGCCGGCCGGGGCGACGTCGGCGCCGTCCTGCGCGGGGCGCTTCCGCTCGGCCGAGCCGCCGGCCGGAGGGCTCTGGGCAACCGCCCACCCCTCGGCGGAGATGCGGCGGAAGTCCCCCGCACCGTCCAGCGAGCCGGGCAGCGAGGCGACCGGGGCCGTCCGGGTGGCTCCCACGGCGGTGATGCCGGGGCGGCCGCGCAGCCGGTCGGCGAAGCCGCCGGTGGCGTAGGCGAGGGCGGCGCCGATCTGCGGGTACTGCTGGACCACCCGCCCGCCCGCCGCCCGGGTCTGCCCGGCGGCGAGCTCGGCGCCCGCCGCGTCCTGCCGGTCGGCCAGCACCAGGTAGCTGAGGTAGGCCCGCCCGGGCCCGGTGACGTAGGGGACGGCCCCGCCGAGCAGCAGCGCGGCCAGCAGCATCACGAGCATCGCCCGCAGCCGCCCCCGCCGCACGCCACCGCGGGAGGCCGGCCGGGCACCTGGGAGACCGTCCGTGGGGCACCGCCGCTGCATCGCTCGGCCTCCGCTGCTCGGGCCCGCCCTGGACGCGGACCTGAGACATCACCATATGAGCGGATTGTCCTATTTGCTCGCTCGGCTTGATCCTCCCGCAACGCCCCGTACCGCGCCCGGCCGCGCCCCGCTGCCACCACCTGTCAGTCCCCGGCGGCACCATGGGCACATGGCGCGACGCACCACACCGTCCACCGACCCGCTCGCCGGCTTCGCCCCGGCGACCAGGGCCTGGTTCGAGGGCGCCTTCCGCGCGCCCACCCAGGCCCAGGCCGAGGCCTGGGCCGCCATCGGCCGGGGCACGGACGTACTCGTCGTCGCCCCCACCGGCTCCGGCAAGACCCTCGCGGCCTTCCTCTCCGCGCTGGACCACCTCAGCCACACCGCGCCCCCGGCCGACCCGAAGCGCCGCTGCCGGGTGCTCTACATCTCCCCGATCAAGGCCCTCGCGGTCGACGTCGAGCGCAACCTGCGCGCCCCGCTGGCCGGCCTGCGCCAGGCCGCCGTCCGGCTCGGCCTGCCCGAGCCCGAGGTGCAGGTCGGCATCCGCTCGGGTGACACCCCGGCCGCCGACCGCCGCCGCTTCGCCACCCACCCGCCGGACATCCTGATCACCACCCCCGAGTCGCTCTTCCTGCTGCTCACCTCCGCCTCCCGCGAGGCGCTGCGCGGCATCGACACGGTGATCCTGGACGAGGTGCACGCCGTCGCCGGCACCAAGCGCGGCGCCCACCTCGCCCTCAGCCTCGAGCGCCTCGACGAGCTGCTGGAGCGTCCGGCCCGCCGGATCGGCCTGTCCGCCACCGTCCGCCCGGTCGAGGAGATCGCGCGCTTTCTCAGCCCCCAACGCGGCGCCGCGATCGTCCAGCCCCCGGCGGCCAAGGAGTTCGACCTCTCGGTGGTCGTCCCCGTCCCCGACCTGGACGAGCTGCCCGCGACCAGCAGTGACGACCCGGCCCGCCAGGCCTCCATCTGGCCGCACGTCGAGGAGCGGATCGCCGACCTGGTCCAGGCCCACCGCTCGACCATCGTCTTCGCCAACTCCCGCCGCCTCGCCGAGCGGCTCTGCAACCGGCTGAACGAGATCGCCCACGAGCGCGCCACCGGCACCGCCCTGCCCGAGGCGCACGCCCCCGCCCAGCTGATGGGCGGCTCCGGCGCCGCCGCCGGGGCCCCGCCGGTGATCGCCCGGGCGCACCACGGCTCGGTCTCCAAGGAGCAGCGCGCCCTGGTCGAGGAGGAGCTGAAGGCCGGCCGGCTGCCCGCCGTGGTGGCCACCTCCAGCCTGGAGCTCGGCATCGACATGGGCGCCGTCGAGCTGGTCGTCCAGGTCGAGTCCCCGCCCTCGGTCGCCTCCGGCCTGCAGCGGGTCGGCCGGGCCGGCCACCAGGTCGGCGCCGTCTCCACCGGCGTGGTCTTCCCCAAGTACCGGGGCGACCTGGTGCAGTCCGCCGTGGTCACCGAGCGGATGCGCAGCGGGCAGATCGAGGCCCTGCGCGTCCCGCGCAACCCGCTGGACGTGCTCGCCCAGCAGCTGGTCGCGATCACCGCCCTCGACACCTGGGACGTCGACGAGCTGCTCGCCCTGGTCCGCCGGGCCGCCCCCTTCGCCGCCCTCCCCCAGTCCGCCTTCGAGGGCGTGCTCGACATGCTCGCCGGGCGCTACCCCTCCGACGCCTTCGCCGAGCTGCGCCCCCGCCTGGTCTGGGACCGCGTCGCGGGCACCGTCACCGGCCGCCCCGGCGCCCAGCGCCTGGCCGTCACCTCCGGCGGCACCATCCCCGACCGGGGGCTGTTCGGAGTGTTCATCGCGGGCGCGGACCCCAAGAAGGGCGGGGGTCGGGTGGGCGAGCTGGACGAGGAGATGGTCTACGAGTCCCGCGTGGGCGACGTCTTCACCCTCGGCACCACCTCCTGGCGGATCCAGGAGATCACCCACGACAAGGTGCTCGTCGTGCCCGCCCCCGGTGTGCCGGGGCGCCTCCCGTTCTGGAAGGGCGACAGCCTGGGCCGGCCGCTGGAGCTCGGCCGGGCCGTCGGCGCCTTCGTCCGCGAGCTCGGCGGCCTGCAGCCCGAGCAGGCCACCGAGCGGTTGCGAAAAGCAGGCCTGGACGACTGGGCGGCCGGCAACCTGCTCGCCTACCTGGCCGAGCAGCGCGCCGCCACCGGCCACCTGCCGGACGACCGCACCATCGTGGTCGAGCGCTTCCGCGACGAGCTGGGTGACTGGCGGATCGTCGTCCACTCCCCCTTCGGCGCCCAGGTGCACGCCCCCTGGGCGCTCGCCCTCGGCGCCCGGCTGCGCGAGAAGCACGGGCTCGACCCGCAGGTGATGCACGCGGACGACGGCATCGTGCTCCGCCTCCCCGACGCGGACCTGCTGGACTTCCCCTCGCCCGACGCCGCACCCGCCGAAGAGGCTCCCGTCGGCGCCGACGCCGCCCTGTTCGAGCCCGGCGAGGTCGAGCAGCTGGTCACCGACCAGGTCGGCGGCTCCGCCCTGTTCGCCGCCCGCTTCCGCGAGTGCGCCGGGCGGGCCCTGCTGCTGCCCCGCCGCAACCCCGGCCGCCGCACCCCGCTCTGGCAGCAGCGCCAGCGCGCCTCCCAGCTCCTCGAGGTGGCCGCCGAGTACGGGTCCTTCCCGATCGTGCTCGAGGCCGTCCGCGAGTGCCTTCAGGACGTCTTCGACGTGCCCGGCCTGGTCGAGCTGATGGGCGACCTCGAATCCCGCGCCGTCCGCCTGGTCGAGGTCACCACCCCCGAGCCCTCCCCCTTCGCCCGCTCCCTGCTCTTCGGGTACGTCGCCCAGTTCCTCTACGAAGGCGACTCACCCCTCGCCGAGCGCCGCGCCGCCGCCCTCTCGCTCGACTCCCGGCTGCTCTCCGAGCTGCTCGGCCAGGCCGAGCTGCGCGAGCTGCTCGACCCGGCGGTGCTGGCCGAGCTGGAGGCCGAGCTCCAGCGCCTCACCCCGGACCGGCGGATCAAGGACGTCGAAGGCCTGGCCGACGCGCTGCGCCTGCTCGGCCCGCTCAGCACCGCCGAGCTGGCCGTCCGAGGCGCCGAGGAGGCCTGGGCCGTCGAGCTGCAGGCCGCCCGCCGGGCCATCGAGGTCCGGATCGGCGGCGAGCAGCGCTGGGCCGCGATCGAGGACGCCGGGCGGCTGCGCGACGCCCTGGGCACCCCCCTGCCGGTCGGCGTCCCCGAGGTCTTCACCGAGCCGGTCAAGGACCCGCTCGGCGACCTGCTGGCCCGCTACGCCCGCACCCACGGCCCCTTCACCGCCGCCGAGGCCGCCGAGCGCTTCGGCCTGGGCACCGCCGTGGTCACCGGCACCCTGCACCGGCTCACCGCCGCCGGGCGGCTGGTCGCCGGCGAGTTCCGGCCGGGCTCCACCGCCACCGAGGAGTGGTGCGACGCCGAGGTGCTGCGCCGCCTGCGCCGGCGCTCACTGGCCGCGCTGCGCCAGGAGGTCGAGGCGGTGCCGCCGCGCGCCCTGGCCGCCTTCCTGCCCGCCTGGCAGCACCTGGGCGGCCACCGGCTGCGCGGGGCGGACGGCCTGCTGCGGGTGGTCGAGCAGCTCCAGGGCACGGCGCTGCCCGCCTCCGCGCTGGAGAAGCTGGTGCTCCCGGCCCGGCTCACCGACTACCACCCGGCCCTGCTGGACGAGCTGACGGCGGCCGGCGAGATCGGCTGGTCCGGTGCGGGCGCCCTGCCCGGCAAGGACGGCTGGCTCGGCCTGCACCTGCCCGAGACCGCCCACCTGCTGCGGCCCGAGCCGGTGCCGCCCACCCTCACGCCCGTCCACACCGCCCTCCTGGCGGCCCTGGCGGGCGGCTACGGCCTGTTCTTCCGCCAACTGACCACCCAGCTCCCCGACACCCCCGAGAGCGAGCTCCTCGCCGCCCTGTGGGACTTGGTCTGGGCCGGGTACGTCACCAACGACACCCTCGCCCCGCTGCGCGCCCTGCTCGGCTCCGGCCGAACCGCCGGGGCCACCGCCCACCGGGCTCCCCGGGCCACTCCCCGGGCCCGCTACGGCGGCGGTTCCCGCGGCCTGGGCCGCCCGGCCTCGGCGCTGCGCTCCGGCGGGCCGACGGCGGCCGGGCGCTGGTCCCTGCTGCCCGAGTACGCGGCCGACCCGACGGTGCGGGCCGCCGCACAGGCGCAGGCGCTGCTGGACCGGCACGGCGTGCTCACGCGCGGCGCGGTGGCCGCGGAGCGGGTGCCGGGCGGCTTCGCGGGGGTGTACCGGGTGCTCGCCGCCTTCGAGGAGCGGGGCCGGGCCCGGCGGGGCTACTTCGTGGAGGGCCTCGGCGGGGCGCAGTTCGCGATGGACGGTGCGGCCGACCGCCTGCGGGCGGTCAACGGGCGGCTGGATCGCGGTGACGCGGCCGGCTGGGCTGCCACCAGCCCCGAGCCACCGCAGGCCCTGGTCCTGGCCGCCGCCGACCCGGCGAACGCGTACGGCGCGGCCCTGCCCTGGCCCGAGCTGCCCGACGCCACCCACCGGCCCAGCCGCAAGGCGGGCGCCCTGGTCGTCCTGGTCGACGGTGCCCCGGCCCTCTACATCGAGCGCGGCGCCAAATCCCTGCTCTCCTGGGCAGACCACCCTGCCGCCCTGGCCGCCCTCGCCGAGTCCGTCCGGGCAGGCGCCCTGGGCTCCTCCGTCACCATCGAACGCATCAACGGCCAACCGGCCCTCACGGCCCCCCTCGGGGCAGCCCTCGAAGCAGCCGGGTTCCACCCGACTCCGCGAGGCCTACGACTCCGAGGCTGAGTCGCACCACCCAGGGGCGCAGATGGTGCAACTACCTCACTCCGGGTCGGTGCGGCAGGTTCCTCGGTCGGCCGCGCCGTTCCCCGCGCCCCTGGGAGGTGCGGTGCTACTGCTGTGCACAGGTATCAGCCCCAGGCTCCAGCCGGCTGCGAGCAGACCGACGCCGCCGCTCCGGAGGCTGCCGCCGATCAGCAGCGCACACCAGAGGGCGGCGATCACCAGCCCCCACCGCGACCTCGGGCCTATTCGGCCCAGTAGCGCAGTGATCTTCACGATGGCCTCCAGACCCCCGAGCGCCAGCCTGCCGGCCGCCACCACGGGAGAGCGGAGACGTCAGGCCGCCACCACGTCGACGGCGGTCTTGGACGAGATGGAGCTCATCCGGTCGCCGGGCGCGGGCAGCGGGACCGGCTCAAGGACCGGCCTCAGGATCTCACCCTCGGAGAGGGTGGCCATCGCCGCAAGTTCGGCGAGCGACAGTTCGTCGCTGACCTCGCGCATCACTTCGGACATCCGGACATCGAGTGCGTCGCAGATGGCGGAGAGCAGTTCGGAGGAAGCCTCCTTCTGCCCCCGCTCGACCTCGGAGAGGTAGCCGAGCGAAACCCTGGCCGCCGCCGACACCTCGCGGAGTGTGCGGCCCTGGCGCTGGCGCTGCCGACGCAGTACATCGCCCAGTAGGCGACGGAGCAGGATCATCGGTGCCTCCCTCCTCGGACTGCGGATCGAGATGTCACGCCCCCACCGTACCGCCTTGTCCGCGTCACGTGCGGGGACCATGGTCGTGTTCACTCTGGGCTGCAATGCGGCTCCCTCCCCTTGTTCGGTTCCCCGCCGGACCCGCCGGATCCGTCCGACCGCCCCTGCCCACCTGGTTTCTGCCCAGCTGGACCCTTCGGTGTAACACCATCCTCCTGTCAAGGCAGTCAGTTCAGCTCGAATTCAGGAAAACTCCGTGGGAAAAGCTCAACTCCCCCCACGCACGGGCCCCGGAGGCGCTAAGGGCTCACACCGGCGCAAACCGGGCGCCGGGGCCGCGCCACGATCCGCGGCTAGTCCGTCAGCTCTCCGGCCGTCACCGGCCGCGCCAGCTCGGCCAGCAACAGCTCCAGGACCCGCCGCACCGCCTCCTGGCGAATGCTCGCACGCCCCTGTGACAGCGCCTCGGCCGGCAGCTCCGGCGTCAGCGCGACGCTGCCGGCGGGCCCGGCGAAGGCCAGGTGCACGGTGCCGACGGGCTGTCCGTCCTGCGGATCGGGCCCGGCCACCCCGGTGGTGGCGAGGCCGTAGGTGGCGCCGAGCAGCCGTCGTACCCCGGCGGCCATCTGACGGGCCACCACCGGGTCGACCGCGCCGCGCACGGCCAGCAGGCCTTCGTCCACGCCCAGTACCGAGGCCTTCACCTCGGTGGCGTACGCGGTGACGGACCCTCGGAAGACCGCCGAGGCCCCGGGCACGTCCACCACGGCGGCGGCCAGCAGCCCGCCGGTCAGCGACTCCGCGACGGCGAGCGTCTCGCCGCGCTCCTTCAACAGCTCCTGCACCCGCGCGGCGAGCACCTCGGTCATCGGCCCTCCCGAGCCTTGGCCAGCCCCTCCCGCCGCAGCCGGAGCGCCTGGCCCACGTAGTCGAGACCGGTGCCGACGGTCAGCAGCACCGCGAGACCCATCAGGACGGCCCGCCCGGTGGCGAGCCAGCCGGTCAGCTCCAGGACGTACATGCCGACCGCGATGCCCTGGGTGAGTGTCTTCAGCTTGCCACCCCGGCTGGCCGGGATGACACCGAAACGGATGACCCAGAAGCGCAGCAGGGTGATGCCGAGCTCGCGGGCCAGGATGACCACGGTGACCCACCAGGGCAGGTCCCCGAGCACGCAGAGGCCGATCAGCGCCGAACCCATGATCGCCTTGTCGGCGATCGGGTCGGCGATCTTGCCGAAGTCGGTGACCAGGCCCTTGCGCCGGGCCAGCTCGCCGTCGAACAGGTCGGTGATCATCGCGACGGCGAAGGAGGCCCAGGCCACCGAACGCCACTTCGGGTCGTGCCCGCCGCCCGCGAAGAGCAGCAGGACGAAGACCGGTACGAGCAGCAGCCGGAGCATCGTCAGCATGTTGGCGATGTTCCAGATTCCGGCCTGGGGAGGCAGCGCCGCCCCGGGTCTGCCGGGGCGGGCCGCGGCCGGGGCGCCGGGCCCCTTGGTCATTCCCCGCTCCCGGCCTGCTCCGTAGCGGCGGTGTACGCGTCCTCGGGGGCGCCGACCAGCTCGGCCACCAGGTCCACGCCCTCGGTGGCGACCACCTTGGCGCGGTAGTAGCGGCCGATCACCGGCTGCTCGACGCCGAGCAGGGTGGTCAGGCCGTCGGTCTCGGGGGCCTGGTGGGCCGAGCGGCCCTCGACCACGCCGTCCTCCACCGACTCGACCAGCACGGTCACCTCGGTGCCGATCCGCTGCTCGGCCCGCTGGGCGGTGAGCTCCTCGGCCAGGCGGGAGAGCTTGGTGACGCGCTCGTCCACCACGTCCTGCGGCAGCTTGCCGTCGAAGGTCGCGGCCTCGGTGCCGTCCTCGTCGGAGTAGCCGAAGACGCCGATCGCGTCCAGGCCAGCACCGGTGATGAACCGTTCCAGCTCCGCGAAGTCCTCCTCGGTCTCCCCGGGGAAGCCCACGATGAAGTTCGAGCGGGCGCCGGCCTCCGGGGCCTTGCCGCGGATGGTGCCGAGCAGCTCCAGGAACTGCTCGGTGTTGCCGAAGCGGCGCATCTTCCGCAGCACGGCCGGGGCCGAGTGCTGGAAGGACAGGTCGAAGTAGGGCACGACGCCCGGGGTGCCGGTCATCACGTCGATCAGGCCGGGGCGCATCTCGGCGGGCTGCAGGTAGCTGACCCGCACCCGCTCGATGCCCTCGACGGCCGCGATCTCGCTCAGCAGGGTCTCCAGCAGGCGGATGTCGCCCAGGTCCTTGCCGTAGGAGGTGTTGTTCTCGCTGACCAGCACGACCTCGCGCACGCCCTGCCCGGCCAGCCACTGGGCCTCCTGCAGCACGTCCGAGGGGCGGCGGGAGATGAAGGAGCCGCGGAAGGCGGGGATGGCGCAGAAGGAGCAGCGGCGGTCGCAGCCGGAGGCGAGCTTGATCGAGGCGACGGGGTTGTCGTCCAGGCGCTTGCGCAGGGTGCGCGGGCCGGAGGCGGGCGCGATGCCCTCGGGCAGGTCCTCCGGAGCACCGTGGCCGGGCAGCGCGACCTCGGCGGCGGCCGCCTGGCGCTCGACCGGGGTGAGCGGGAGCAGCTTGCGGCGGTCGCGCGGGGTGTGCGCCTCCACGTGGCCGCCCGCCAGGATGGTCTGCAGGCGGCCGGCGATGTCGGCGTAGTCGTCGAAGCCGAGCACCGCGTCGGCCTCGGGCAGGGCGTCCTGCAGCTCCTTGCCGTAGCGCTCGGCCATGCAGCCGACGGCGACCACGGCCTGGGTGCGGCCGTGCCCCTTGAGGTCGTTGGCCTCCAGGAGGGCGTCCACGGAGTCCTTCTTGGCGGCCTCCACGAAGCCACAGGTGTTGACGACGGCGACGTCGGCGTCGGCGGCGTCGTCGACGAGCTGCCAGCCGTCGGCCTCCAGACGCCCGGCGAGTTCCTCGGAGTCCACCTCGTTGCGGGCGCATCCGAGCGTGACAAGGGCGACTGTACGGCGTTCAGGCATGACGCCAAGATTAACGCGCGGGCCCCGGGTCCGTTTGCCCCGGAGTCCGCGCGCCTCGTTCCACCGGCCCCGGCCGGGCCCCGATCAGCCTGCCTGCGGGTCTCCCGGGGTGTACGTGAGGTGCACCACCTGACCGTCCTCACCTGCGGCGCCGAGGTCCTTGCCGTTGACGTACACGTGCACGGCGCCCGCGTTGCCGATCACCAGCTTGATCTCTTTGGGATCGGTGAAAGTCTGGTCCTTGCCCTGGTCCAGGTTGTTCTGGAACAGCGACTTGCCCTTGCTGTCCAGGGCCGAGATCCAGCTGGTGTCCTTCTCGGCGACCAGCTTGACGGTGACCTTGTCGGCCGGGGCCGCCGCGATCGCCGCGATGCTCGGCGCGGGGGCGGGCGGCTGCGCGGAGGGGGTGGCCGGGGCGGAGGCGGTCGGCAGCGGGGTGCTGGCGGCGCCCGCCGTGGTGGAGCGGCTGGGGGTGCCGGAGACCAGGTTGAAGCCGATCAGGCCGACCACGGCGACGATCGCCAGGACCATCGCGGTGGTCCAGTTCGGCCGCCGGTGATCGGTGATCTTGATCGGGCCGGTGTCGAGCAGCTGGGCCCGGGGCTGGGTGACCGGGCCGCCGCCGTGCGCGGCGTCGTACTGGGCGACCAGGGCGTCCCCGTCCACCCCCACCGTCTTGGCGATCGCCCGGATGTGACCCCGGGCGTAGAAGTCGCCGCCGCAGCGGCCGAAGTCGTCCTCCTCGATCGCATGCACGATCGGCACCCGGACGCGGGTGCTGGTGCTGACCTGGTCCACTGTCAGCCCGGCGCGCAGCCGGGCGGCGGACAGGACGGAGCCGATGCTCGCGGCCTGGGCGGCGGGCTCGGCCACGGCACCCTCGGCGGGGGCGAGGGATCGGCGGTTGTCTCGGTGGGGGGACTTGCCGATGGTCACTGGGCGCGCCTTTCGAGCGTTGGCCACCTGCTGAGAAGACAGTCTAGGGGCGGGGGCCGGGCCTTTCTCAAGCGGAGCGGGCCCGAACGGGCACCTGACGGCCCGCTCCGCTGACAGCTGGTCAGCCCCCGCTCCGCGCGGAGGACGCGTGGCCCTGACCGGCCGGTTCCACGCCTCCCCTGCTCCGAACGACTCAGACGCCGCCGAGTCACCCCCGCAGCGTCAGGATGACCCCGTCCAGTTCCTCCGGGGTGACCAGCACGTCGCGTGCCTTGGAGCCCTCACTGGGCCCCACGATGCCCCGGGACTCCATCAGGTCCATCAGCCTGCCCGCCTTGGCGAAGCCCACCCGCAGCTTGCGCTGGAGCATCGAGGTCGAGCCGAACTGGGTCGAGACGACCAGCTCGGCGGCCTGGATCAGCAGGTCCAGGTCGTCCCCGATCTCCTCGTCGATCTCCTTCTTCGGCCCGCCGCCGACCGTCACGTCCTCCCGGTAGACGGCGCTCAGCTGGTCCTTGCAGTGCTGGACGATCTTGGCGATCTCCGCCTCGGTGACGAACGCCCCCTGCATCCGGACCGGCTTGCCCGCGCCCATCGGCAGGAAGAGCGCGTCGCCCTTGCCGATCAGCTTCTCGGCGCCGGGCTGGTCCAGGATGACCCGGGAGTCGGCCATCGCGGAGGTGGCGAAGGCCAGCCGGGAGGGCACGTTGGCCTTGATCAGACCGGTCACCACGTCCACCGAGGGCCGCTGGGTGGCCAGCACCAGGTGGATGCCGGCGGCCCGGGCGAGCTGGGTGATGCGCACCACCGAGTCCTCGACGTCCCGGGGGGCGACCATCATCAGGTCGGCCAGCTCGTCGACGATCACCAGCAGGTACGGGTACGGCTTCAGCTCGCGCTCGCTGCCCAGCGGCGGCGTCACCTTGCCGGCCTTCACCGCCGCGTTGAAGTCGTCCACGTGCCGGAAGCCGAAGGCGGCCAGGTCGTCGTAGCGCAGGTCCATCTCGCGGACCACCCACTGCAGCGCCTCGGCGGCCTTCTTCGGGTTGGTGATGATCGGCGTGATCAGGTGCGGGATGCCCTCGTACGCGGTGAGCTCGACCCGCTTGGGGTCGACCAGCACCATCCGCACCTCGTCCGGGGTGGCCCGGGCCAGCACCGAGGTGATCAGGCAGTTGATGCAGGAGGACTTGCCCGCGCCGGTCGCACCGGCGACCAGGATGTGCGGCATCTTGGCGAGATTGGCCATCACGGTGTGGCCCTCGACGTCCTTGCCCATGCCGACGACCATCGGGTGCGAGTCCTCGGCGGCCGTGCGCGAGCGCAGCAGGTCGCCGAGGTTGACCATCTCGCGGTCCGCGTTGGGGATCTCCACGCCGACGGCGGACTTGCCCGGGATCGGGCTGATGATCCGCACGTCCGGGCTGGCCACCGCGTACGCGATGTTCTTGGCCAGCGCGGTGATCCGCTCGACCTTGACCGCGGGCCCGAGCTCGACCTCGTACCGGGTGACCGTCGGACCCCGGGTGAAGCCGGTGACCCGCGCGTCCACCTTGAACTCCGCGAAGACGCCGCTGAGCTGCGCCACCACCTCGTCGTTGGCCGCGCTCCTGGTCTTGCCCGGGCCGCCGCGCTCCAGCAGGTCCAGCGAGGGCAGCGCGTAGGTGATGCCCTCGGAGAGCTGCAGCTGCTCCATCCGTGGCGGGGCGGGGGTGTGCTCCGGCGCACCACCGCTGCGGGCGCCCGGCACGGCGGGCTCCTCCGGGGCGGCCGTGAAGTCCTGCACCTGGTGCATCATGCTCGCCACCGCCGGGGAGGCGGGCACCCCGTAGAGCAGCGCGCCGTCCAGGTCGGCGGCGACCCCGGCCGCGATGTCCCTGGTCTGGAACGGGTCGTCGGACTTCTTGAACATGTCCACGGCTGCGGCGGGCAGCTCCTGCGGGTCGTCCTGCTTCTTGCGGCGGCGCCGGCGCCGGGCGGCCACCTCGTCCTCGGGGTCGCCCTCGACGGTGTGCGGCAGGGCCGACGGGTCGGCGTCCTCCGGCGGCGCGGTGGAGTACTCGCGCTCCTCGGCGTACTCCGGCTCGACGTAGCCGGGCTCGACGACGCCCAGTCGCTCGCCGAGGTGGCGCAGGCGCTCGGGGATGCGGTTGACCGGCGTGGCGGTGACCACCAGCAGGCCGAAGAAGGTGAGCAGCAGGAGCAGCGGCACCGCCAGCGGCGGGCCGGCGGCAGCCATCATCGGGGTGGAGGCGGCCCAGCCGAGGATGCCGCCGGCCGCCCTTATCCGGGTGGCGCCGCTGCCCATCACGGGCGCGCCGCACCCGATGTGCACCAGGCCGAGCACGCCGAGCACCAGGGCGCTCAGCCCCACCGCGATCCGGCCGTTGGCCTCCGGCAGCTCGGGGTGGCGCATCAGCCGGACGGCCACCCCCACCAGCAGGAACGGCACCAGCACGTCGAGCCGCCCGAACAGCCCGGACACCACGTTGGTCGCCGCCTCGCCCAGCCACCCCTGCGGGCTGAACCACGTCCCGGCCGCCGTCACCAGCCCGAGCGCCAGCAGCAGCAGCGCGACGCCGTCCTTGCGGTGGTCCGGATGCAGGTTCCGCGCGCCGTCGCCGAAGCCCCGGAACATCGCCCCCACACTGTGCGCGAGGCCGAGCCACACGGCCCGGACGGCGCGGAAGAGTATCGGCCGGGAAGCCGGCGGCGGCGGAGCGGCGGGCGGCCGGGCCGCCGCCTTCTTCGCCGGAGCCCGCTTGGCAGGCGCCGCCTTCTTCGCAGGCGGGGCTGCCTTCTTGGCGGCGGGGGCCTTCTTGGCCGGCCCGGGCTTCGGGTTACGAGCGGCGCTTCCGGGCGAACGTGTGGCCATGAGTCAGCAGCCTACCCGCGGCATCCAGATGCAACGCCCAGGGGCGCGGGGAACTGCGCGAGGTCGGGAGAGGCGACCTGCCAGGTTTCGCAGAGATCCAGTTGCACTGTCCAGGGGCGCGAGGAACTGCGCACTGCGGGAGGCGACAGGCCGTCATCTTCCGTACCCGCGCAGTTCCCCGCGCCCCTGGACAGTGCAACTTACGGTTTCAGGGCTTCCAAAGCCTGCCGCAAGGCCGTCAGGCGGCGCTCCAGGTGGGCCACCGTGGCGGCCAGGGCGGCGTCCGGGGTGTCGTCGAGCTGCTTGGCGAGGGCCTCCGCCTGTTCCTCGACCGAGGCCAGCCGGGCCGAGAGTTCGCCGAGGAGGCCGCCACCGAGCTGCTCGCCCGCCTCCAGCTGGAGCCGCAGCAGGGCCGCCTGCTCCTTCAGCTGGCAGTTCTTCACGTACAGGTCGACGAAGACCGAGACCTTGGCGCGCAGCACCCACGGGTCGAACGGCTTGGAGATGTAGTCGACCGCACCCGCCGCGTACCCGCGGAAGGTGTGGTGCGGCCCGTGGTTGATCGCCGTCAGGAAGATGATCGGGATGTCCCGGGTGCGCTCGCGACGCTTGATGTGCGAGGCGGTCTCGAACCCGTCCATGCCGGGCATCTGGACGTCGAGCAGGATCACCGCGAAGTCGTCGGTGAGCAGCGCCTTGAGCGCCTCCTCACCGGAGGCGGCCCGTACCAGCGTCTGGTCCAGCGCCGAGAGGATCGCCTCCAGCGCCAGCAGGTTCTCCGGGCGGTCGTCCACCAGGAGGATCTTCGCCTTCTGCACCACGACCCGCCCTCCTGCCGGTTGTCTTCCGAGGGACGGCACTCGCGCACCACCCATCACTGCCCCGGTCATGCTAGCCGCACCCCCTCCCCCGCCGTGTCGCGATACGGGAACCCGGACGCCAGGTAACCGACTGTTCACAGCCTGCGACATTGGGTGACCTTACCAGGACCAGGTGACGACGGGGGGCGCGGGAAAGCGCGCGCACAACCGAGCGCTCCCCACTGACCAAGCGTCACTCGGCCGCCGGATGTCACACCACCCACAGCCGTCACTTCACCGGCAGCCAGTGCCGCATCACCGCCAGCAGGTGGTCGGTCTCCACCGGCTTGGTGACGTGGTCGCTCGCCCCGGCGGCCAGGCTCTTCTCCTTGTCGCCCTTCATCGCCTTCGCGGTCAGCGCGATGATCGGCAGCCCGGAGAACTGCGGCATCCGCCGGATCGCCTCGGTCGTGGCGTAGCCGTCCATCTCCGGCATCATGATGTCCATCAGCACCAGGGCCACGTCCTCGTGCTGCTCGAGCACCTCGATGCCCTCACGCCCGTTCTCCGCGTACAGCACCGTCAGGCCGTGCTGCTCGAGCACGCTGGTGAGCGCGAAGACGTTCCGGACGTCGTCGTCGACGATCAGCACCTGCTCACCGCTGAACCGGCCCTGACCGTTCGTCTGGTGCGGGGCCGCCGTCTCGGAGGTGTGCCGGGCGGCCGGCACCTCGCGGTTCTCCTCCTCCGCGCGCCAGCGCTCGGCGGCGCCCCGGCGGCGCTCCTGGGCCAGCTCGCGGACCTCCTGGGCCCAGTGCTCGGCCGGGTTCTCCCCGATCGGTACGGGGGTGCCCAGCGGGGTCACGGCGACCACGGCCCGTACCGCCGGCCCGGCCGGGCGCTCCAGCTGCACCACGTCCGGCGCCTCGCTGCGCAGCGGCAGGTAGAGGGTGAAGGTCGAGCCCCGGCCGAGCTCGCTCTCGGCGTGGATCTCGCCGCCGAGCAGGCGGGCGATCTCCCGGCTGATCGACAGCCCGAGGCCCGTGCCGGCGTACTTGCGGCTGATGCCGCCGTCCGCCTGCTTGAACGCCTCGAAGATCTCCCGCAGCTTGTTGTCCGGGATGCCGATGCCGGTGTCGGAGACCGAGAAGGCGATCAGCGGCTCGTCCGGGTCGGCGATCGAGCGGCTCTCCAGCATCTGCTCGCGGACGTGCTGCGGCACCCCGCCGTTCGCCGGGCGGATGCGCAGCTCGACGGCGCCGGAGTCGGTGAACTTCACCGCGTTGGAGAGCAGGTTGCGCAGCACCTGCTGGAGCCGCTGCTCGTCGGTGTGCAGGGTGACGGGCAGCTCGGGCGAGACCACCACGGCGAAGTCGAGGTTCTTGTCGGCGGTGAGCGGCCGGAAGGCGGCCTCCACGTAGTCGACCAGCTGGACCAGCGCGATCTTGGCCGGGCGGACGTCCATCTTGCCCGCCTCGACCTTGGAGAGGTCGAGGATGTCGTTGATCAGCTGGAGCAGGTCGGAGCCCGCGCCGTGGATCGTCTCGGCGAACTCGACCTGCTTGGGCGAGAGGTTGGCCTCGTTGTTGTCGGAGAGCAGCTTGGCCAGGATCAGCAGCGAGTTGAGCGGGGTGCGCAGCTCGTGCGACATGTTGGCGAGGAACTCGCTCTTGTAGCGCGAGGCGAGGGCGAGCTGCTCGGCGCGCTCCTCCAGGATCTGCCGGGCCTCCTCGATCTCGCTGTTCTTGATCTCGATGTCACGGTTCTGCTGGGCCAGCTGCTCGGCCTTCTCCTGCAGCTCCTCGTTGGTGCGCTCCAGCTCCTCCTGCCGGGCCTCCAGCTCGGCCGAGCGCATCGAGAGCTCGGCGGTCAGCCGCTGGGACTCCAGCAGCAGGCCCTCGGTCTTGGTGTTGACGCTGATGGTGTTGACGGTCACGCCGATCAGGTCCGCGATCTGGTTGAGGAAGTCCAGCGCGACGGTGGTGAAGGAGCTGAAGGTGGCCAGCTCGATCACGCCGAGCAGCCGGCCCTCGAACAGCACCGGCAGCACCACCACGTGCGCGGGCGCGGCCTCGCCGAGGCCGGAGGCGATCTTGAGGTACCCGGGCGGGGTCTCCCGCAGGATGATCGGGCGCTTCTCCACCGCCGCCTGGCCGACCAGGCCCTCGCCGGGGCGGAAGGTGGTCGGCATGGTGCGGCGCTGGTAGCCGTAGGAGCCGATCAGGCGCAGCACGGTGTCGTTCTCGTCGTCATCCTCGGTGACCGGCTCCGCGCTCCGCCCGGCCGGCTGGGCCAGGAAGAAGGCGCCGTGCTGGGCGGAGACCACCGGGGTCAGCTCGGTCATGATCAGCGAGGCGACGGCCTCCAGGTCACGACGGCCCTGGAGCAGACCGGAGATCCGGGCCAGGTTGGACTTCAGCCAGTCCTGCTCCATGTTGGTGCGGGTGGTCTCCCGGAGGTTGGCCACCATCTGGTTGATGTTGTCCTTGAGCTCGTCGATCTCGCCCGAGGCGTCGACGTCGATGCGCAGACTCAGGTCTCCCCTGGTCACGGCGGCGGCGACCTGGGCGATCGCGCGCACCTGCCGGGTCAGGTTGTTGGCCAGCTCGTTCACCGACTCGGTGAGGTCCTGCCAGGTGCCGTCCACCCCGGGCACCCGGGCCTGGCCGCCCAGGGTGCCGTCGGTGCCGACCTCGCGGGCGACCCGGGTCACCTCGACGGCGAAGGCGCCGAGCTGGTCGACCATGGTGTTGATGCTGGTCTTGAGCTGCAGGATCTCGCCGCGCGCGTCCACGTCGATCTTCTGCGAGAGGTCGCCGCGGGCCACCGCGGTGATCACCAGGGCGATGTTGCGGACCTGGCCCGTCAGGTTGTTGGCCATCAGGTTGACGTTGTCGGTCAGGTCCTTCCAGATCCCGGCCACACCCGGCACCCCGGCCTGACCGCCCAGCGTGCCGTCGGTGCCCACCTCGCGGGCGACCCGGGTCACCTCGACGGCGAAGGCGGAGAGCTGGTCGACCATCGTGTTGAGGGTGCCGGCGAGCGCGGCGACCTCGCCCTGGGCCTCGATGGTGATCTTCTTGGAGAGGTCACCGCGGGCCACCGCGGTGGCGACCTCGGCGATGTTGCGCACCTGGCTGGTCAGGTTGGACGCCATGAAGTTCACGTTGTCGGTCAGGTCCCGCCAGATGCCGGAGACCCCGCTCACCCGGGCCTGACCGCCGAGGTTGCCCTCGGTGCCCACCTCGCGGGCGACCCGGGTCACCTCATCCGCGAACGCGGAGAGCTGGTCGACCATCGTGTTGACGGTCATCACCAGCTCGCGGATCTCGCCGCGAGCGTCGACGGTGATCTTCTTGGAGACGTCGCCGCGGGCCACCGCGGTGGTCACCTCGGCGATGTTGCGCACCTGGCTGGTCAGGTTGTTGGCCATCAGGTTGACGCTGTTGGTCAGGTCCTTCCAGATCCCGGCCACGCCGGGCACGCTCGCCTGGCCGCCGAGGATGCCCTCCGTACCCACGTCCCGGGCGACCCGGGTGACTTCGTCGGCGAAGGCCCCGAGCTGGTCGACCATGGTGTTGATGGTGTTCTTCAGCTCCAGGATCTCGCCCTGGGCGTCGACCTGGATCTTCTGCGACAGGTCGCCCTTGGCCACCGCCGTGGTCACCTGGGCGATGTTGCGGACCTGACTGGTCAGGTTGTTCGCCATCGAGTTGACGTTCTCGGTGAGGTCCTTCCACACCCCGGCCACGCCCGGCACCTGCGCCTGGCCGCCCAGGATACCCTCGGTACCGACCGCGCGGGCCACCCGCGTCACCTGGTCGGCGAAGGCCCCCAGCTGGTCGACCATCGTGTTGACGGTGTTCTTCAGCTCCAGGATCTCGCCCCGGGCGTCGACCTCGATCTTCTGCGACAGGTCGCCCTTGGCCACCGCCGTGGTCACCTGGGCGATGTTCCGCACCTGGGCGGTCAGGTTGTTGGCCATGAAGTTCACCGAGTCGGTGAGGTCACGCCACACCCCGGCCACGCCCGGCACCAACGCCTGGCCGCCCAGGCGGCCCTCGGTGCCCACGTCACGGGCCACCCTGGTCACCTGCGCGGCGAAGCCGTTGAGCTGGTCCACCATCGTGTTGACGGTGTTCTTCAGCTCCAGCATCTCGCCCGCGACGTCCACCGTGACCTTGTGCGACAGGTCGCCCTTGGCCACCGCGGTGGTCACCTCGGCGATGTTGCGCACCTGGGCGGTCAGCCGCCCGGCCATGGTGTTGACCGAGTCGGCGAGCTCCTTCCAGCTGCCCGTCGCCCCGCGCACCCGGGCCTGGCCACCGAGCTTGCCCTCGGTACCCACCTCGATGGCGACCCTGGTCACCTCGTCGGTGAACTCCGACAGCTGGTCCACCAGCCCGTTGACGGTACGGCCGACCTTCAGGAACTCGCCGCGCAGTGGGTGGCTGGCCCCGCTGGTGTGGATCGAGCGCAGCTCCATCCGCTGGTCCAGGTCACCCTCGGCGATCGAGCTCAGCACCCGGCCGACCTCGGCCATCGGCCGGGCCAGGTCGTCGATCAGCGCGTTGCAGTTGTCGACGGCCGCCATCCAGGCGCCCTCGCCGACCCCGCTCTCCAGCCGCTCCGAGAGCCGCCCCTCGCGGCCCACCGCCCGGCGCACCCGGGCGAGTTCACCCGTCAGGTGCTGGTTGCGCTCGGCCACCTCGTTGAAGACCGCCGCGATCTCGGCCAGCGGGCCGTCCCCCGGCACGGTGAGCCGGCGGCGGAAGTTGCCGTCCCGCATCGCGGTCAGCGCCGCGAGCAGCTTGCGCAGATCGGCCGGCTCGGCGCCACGGTTGTGGTTCGGGCGCCGCCCGGCACCGCCCCGGGGGGCAGCCGCCCCCCGGGCGCCGCGTACGGGCGCCGGAGTCGTACCGGGTACGTCCTTGGTGGCCGAACTCAACGGGGCCCTCCCACATCGTGACTAGTGCGCACCGCTCCGGTGTTGTACCGACCGTACGCCGTACGCCGGGTGCGGCGGACCCCCCAGTCTGGCAGCCTTCGCGCCGCGTGTCCGTCCGCTTGCACAGGGTGGAACGCCGCACGGGGCAAACTCGTGGCCAGAATCACCCTCTGGTGCCTGTTTCGGCGCCCTGGCCCCACGGGGTACCAACCGGAAAGTAGGGTGGAACGCCGCACGGGCCCAGGATCTGCCCGAGAGCTTCCGCCAGCAGGTCCGACGACGCACCGTTGCCCCGGGGCACCACTGGGGCAACTCCAATGTTCCGACAGCACCGACCGACTGATGGGAGACGTGGGCACGTGGTCACCGCGCGCGCAGCCGCCACCTTCGAACCGGTCGGCCGGTCGGCCGCCGCCGCGCGCGGGTTCGTCCGCGACACCCTGCTCGGCTGGGGCCTGCCCGAGGTCGTCGACGACGCCGTCGTGCTGGTCAGCGAACTGGTCACCAACGCCGTCGTGCACGCCGGCACCGCTGCCGAAGTCAGCTGCGAACGCGAGCCGGAGAGCCTGCGGATCGGCGTCACCGACCGCCACCCCGAGCGCGGCCTGCCCTCCTTCGCCCACGTGCCCACCAGCTCCGACCGCTACGCCGACCCCGACGGCGAAGGCGGCCGCGGCCTGCTGATGTGCGCCGCCCTCTCCTCCACCTGGGGCGTCGAGTACTCCGCCGGCCGCAAGACCGTCTGGTTCCGCCTCCCGCTGCCCGCCCAGCAGCCCGGCACCCGGTACGCCCTGCCCAGCCTGCCCGGCGGCGAACTCCCCGACGCCGAGAGCCCCGTACGGGTCGGTGTGGTCCAACTCACCGAGAGCGGGCTGGTACAGAGCTGGAACGCCGACGCCCAGGCGCTCTTCCAGCACCCCGCCGAGCAGGTGCTCGGCCGCCCCTGGGCCGAACTCACCGACTGGCCGGCCGGCGGCCCCAGCCTCGCCGACACCCTGCGCCTGGCCCGCTGGGAGGGCACCTTCGCCGTCCGCCGCGCCGACGGCCGCCACCTGGACGTCTACGGCCTGCAGGTCCGCGTCCGCGACACCCACGGCACCCCGTCCACCGTCTGCCTGCTGGTCCGCGAGGCCGACCAGGGCCTGCTGCGCTCCCCCGGCACCGCCCTCGACAAGCCCGCCGCCGTCGAACCGCTCGACCTGCTGGTCGGCCCCGCGATCCCCGACGACCTCGGCGAACTCCTCCAGGGCATCGTCGAGCGCGCCCGCGACCTGCTCGACGCCGACGCCGCCTACCTCATGCTCACCAGCGAGGACGACACCGAGTTCGAGGTCCGCGCCGCCACCGGCCTGCCCAGCGCCGGCCGCCGGCTCGCCCCCATCCCGGTCGAGTCCGGCGCCGGACGCTTCGACTCCGCCCGGATGCCCGCCGTGCACGAGGACCTCTCGGTGCGCCCCACCGCAGCGCCCCTGCTCATCGGCAGCGGCCTGCGCTCGCTCATCACCGTCCCGCTCAAGGTCGAGGGCCGCCTCACCGGCTCGCTCGGCGTCGCCGCCTCAGCCCCCGGCCGCTTCGACAACGAGGACGCCCTGCGCCTTCAGTTCGCCGCCGACCGGATCGCCCTCGCCCTCGAGAGCGCCCGCCTCGCCGAACTCGAACGGCTGCGCCGCGGCTCGCTCTCCTTCCTGGTCGAGGCCTCCGACCTGCTGGCCGGCACCCTCGAGCACGAGCAGACCCTGGCCCTGATGGCCCAGATGGCCGTGCCCACCCTCTCCTCCTGGTGCGCCGTCTACACCACCGGCGACCAGGGCGCCGCCGCCGACCTCGCCTTCGTCCTCCACGAGGACGAGGACCGGATCGACCCGCTGCGCGCCCTGCTCGACAAGACCCCGGCCCCCGACACCGACCGCGCCGCCGGCGCCAACTTCTGGACCGCCCCCGCCGACACCGCCCGCGCCTCCGGCCAGGCCGACAGCCCCGAACTCGCCGGGCTGCTCGGCGAGACGGTCGTGCTCCCGCTCGCCGCCCGCAACCGCGTCATCGGCCTGCTCGTCCTCGGCGTCGGCACCGGCCAGCGGCTGCGCCAGGAGATCCTCGAACTCGCCGAGGACCTCTCCCGCCGCGCCGCCCTCGCCCTGGACAACGCCCGCCTCTACAGCGAGCGCACCGCCACCAGCCAGGCCTTCCAGCGCGCCCTGCTGCCACCGGAGCTCCCCAAGATCCCCGGCGTCGAGGTCGAGGTCTTCTACCAGGCGGCCGGCGAGGGCAACGAAGTCGGCGGCGACTTCTACGACATCTTCCCGATCCGCGAAGGCACCTACGGTTTCGCCATCGGCGACGTCTGCGGCACCGGCCCCGAAGCCGCCTCCGTCACCGGCCTGGCCCGCAACTCGCTGCGCCTGCTGGCCCGCGAAGGGCTCGACGCACCCCAGGTGCTCACCCGGCTCAACGCCGCCATCCTCGACGAAGGCCCCCGCAGCCGCTTCCTCACCCTGCTCTACGGCGAGTTGACGCCCCAGGAGGACGGCAGCACCGCCCTCTCCCTGGTCTGCGCCGGACACCCCCTCCCGCTGCGCCTGCGCACCGACGGCCAGGTCGACCAGGCCGCCTCACCGCAGCCGCTGCTCGGAGTGATGGACGAACTGGAGCTGACGGCCGAACAGTTGGTGCTGCTCCCGGGCGAGGTACTGCTCTGCGTCACCGACGGCGTGACCGAACGCCGGGAGGGCCTGCGGATGCTCGGCGACGACGGACTGGCCCAAGTCCTCACCGGCTGCACCGGGCTGACCGCCGGTGCGGTGGCCACCCGGGTCCAGCGAGCCGTCGAGCGATTCGCCCCCGAACCTCCGTCGGACGACATGGCCATCCTGACCCTGCGGGTGCCGACCCAGCGCACCCGCTGACCGCCCGCTCCGCACTGTCCAGCGGCGCCGCTCCACAGCTGACGGCTGGACAAATTGTGCGATTCACAAGGGTACAAGCGCGCGGAGGCGGGTACACCGCTTTCACCGGGGATTCCCCCGGGAGGGGCACCGACCGGCGTACTCCTGCCGGTTCTTCACTCAACCGCAGCCACCGCGCCCGTGGCACCGCCATGGCTCCGCGCACCCGGCTCGGCAACGCACTCCCCCACACAACCCCGCAGTACAACGCGCCATGACGGCGCACGGAGTGAAAGGAGCCCTCCGGTGAGCAACGACGCTGCCGGGGCGCAGAACGCCCGCTCCGCCGACGCCGGTAACCTCGGTTACCTCGCTCTCGGCCTCACCCTCCTCGCCTACGGTCTCCTCGGCACCGGCCTGCTGTCCGGCGCCGGAGTCAAGGACGCCGCCTCCCTCGCCCACCTGCTCGGCGGGCTCACCCTCTTCATCGCCGGCCTCTGGCAACTGCGCGGCGGCGAGGGCTTCACCGGCACCGCTTTCACCAGTCTCGGCGCCTTCTGGGCAGTCTGGTCCGCGGCCGGCAGCAGCAGCAAGAACGCCGCAGGACTCTTCCTGCTCCTCTGGGCCCTGCTCGCTCTCACCCTGGCGCTCGCCAGCTGGAACTCCGGGCTCCTCAGCCGGCTCGTCTACGGGCTGCTGACGCTCGCCCTGCTGCTCAACGCGATCGCCACCCTGGCCGGCAACGGCGGCCTGGGCAAGGTGGCCTCCTGGGTCGCCGCGGTCTCCGGCCTCTGCGCCTGGTACTGGGCGGCCTCCGCCCTGACCGGCAGCAGCTGGCGGCGCGGACTGCTGCCCGCGAAGTGACCGACCCTGCCGTGTGACCGAGCCTTCCGTCACCGGCACCCGCTGAACGGGCCGGACCTCGAGCGACGAGGCCCGGCCCGTTCGGCGTCCTAGCCGCCCACCGGGGTCCGCTCCCGCTCGTCCGCCACGGCCCCCGCCTCCGTCTCCTCCCGGCGCCAGCCGCTGCACGCGTGCTGCACCAGGTAGACGACCAGCAGGAGAGCCACGGCCACCAGACCGTCCGCCCAGAAGTGGTTCGCCGTCACCACGACGACGAAGACGGTCGCCAGCGGATGCAGCACCACCAGCCACCGCCAGGGCGTCACCGCGATCCGCACCACGGCCACCGCGACGATCACGGCCCACGCCACGTGCACCGAGGGCATCGCCGACAGCTGGTCCGGCACCACCCCGGCCACCGCGCCCCCGTACACCGACTGCCCGTACTCGGCCGCCAAGTCAACGAACCCGTTCCCCGGCAGCATCCGGGGCGGCGCCACCGGCACGAACTGCACGGTCAGACAGGCCGCCGTAGTCAGCACCACGGAGTTCCGCAGCCACCGGTAACTCGCCCGGCGTCGGGCGAACACCCAGGCCAGCAGCGCGAGCATCACCCCGAAGTGCATGGTCGCGTAGAAGTAGTTGCTCGCCGTCACCACCCAGCGGTGCGGCTCCACCGCCCGCTGCCAGGCCGCCTCGTCCGGGAACCCGAGCTTCAGCTCCGTCCGGTGGATCCAGTCCGCCCGGTCCAGCGCATGGTCGGTACTCATCACCGACAGGTGCCCGACCAGCTGCCACAGTGTGAACAGCACGAGCAGGATGCCCGCCTCCCGGAGCACCGCGGCCGCCGGCCTCGCGTAGCGGTGGCGGACGCGTCGAGCCGCGTAGGCCGCCCCGAAGGCAGCCACGGCGATACCACCGGATGACTGCCAGGTGAGCGTCAGGTTCTGCATTGGCAGAGGTTAACGCAAAATACCCCCCTCCCGAAGTGGGAGGGGGGTATTTTGGAATATTTGTTCGGCGGCGTCCTACTCTCCCACAGGGTCCCCCCTGCAGTACCATCGGCGCTGTGAGGCTTAGCTTCCGGGTTCGGAATGTAACCGGGCGT
>NZ_JBEOWY010000015.1:0-163989 GCF_040296285.1 Kitasatospora sp. NPDC002227 | reverse complement strand
CGGCGAAGCCCGGGGCGATCGCCTTGACGATGGCCACGATCTCGTCGCTGTCCTGGGTGTCCAGGCAGCGCGGAAGACGACAGGTCTGCGCCTTCCGCGCTCGCGCGGTTCCTCGCGCCCCCGGATAGTGCAGCTTGCCCTAGTAACGGGCCAGATCCGCCGCGCCGACGATCCCCGCCGCCGAGCCCATCGAGGCCAGCACGACCTCCGCCCGGGGCCGGTGCACGCCGCCCGTCAGGTACGTCCCGAAGGCCGCCGCGACCGGGTCGAGCAGCAGCCGCCCGGAGTCGGAGACCCCGCCGCCGAGGACGAAGACGCCCGGGTCGAACAGCGCCGCGAGGTCCGCCATGCCGCGCCCCAGCCAGTCGGCCAGCTCGGCGTAGCACTCGAGTGCCAGCGGATCCCCGTCCTGGGCCGCCTCGGTGATGTGGATGCCGCGGATGGTCTCGGCGACCCCGTCGTTGAGCTCCAGCATCCGCTTGCCCGCGATCGGGTCGGCCGCGGCCTTCTCCCGGCCGTACCGCCGCAGCGCCCGCCCGGAGCCGTACTGCTCCCAGCAGCCCTTGCCGCCGCAGCCGCAGAGGAGGCCGTCCGGCACCATGTTGAGGTGCCCGATCTCGCCGGCCACGCCGAAGCGGCCGCGGTGCAGGCGCCCGTCGAGCACGATCCCGCCGCCGATACCGGTGCCGACCGTGATGAGCACCATGTCGGTGTGGTCGGCGGCCGCCCCGAAGCGGAACTCGGCCCAGGCCGCGCAGTTGGCGTCGTTCTCGACCACCGTGTCGAGGCCGGTCAGCTCCTCGATCCGCTGCTTGAGCGGCTCGGCCTCCCAGGCGATGTTCGGCGCGAAGATCACGGTGGAGCGGCTGGAGTCCACGAAGCCGGGGGCTCCGACGCCGACGGCCGCCACCGCGGGGTACTGCTCGCGGAGCTCGCGGACGGCCTGCGCGATGGCATCGACCGCCCACTGGGGGTCGGCCGGGGTGGGTACCCGGGTCCGCGCCAGGATCTCGCCGTTCTCGTCGACCACGCCGGCCGCGATCTTCGTCCCGCCGACATCGACGCCGATGGTCAGAGCCATGTGTCCCTCAGCTATTCACTCGTCTCCGCTGAGCGGAACGGTACCCGCTGAAGACACCTCCCGTACACACTCCCGCCTACAGGATTCGAAAACAATTGGGCCACTCTGATGGATTTCGGCTTCAAGTGTCGTACGTTCGGGCGCGCTACGTGACGCCAAAGGACCAGACCACTACCAGAAGCGGAATCCGGCTTAACTACTTGTCCGACGGTTCGTCAAGGTCGATGCGCTCGCCCTCGGCGCTCCCGGGCGCGGCCCAGCGCCGCTCGTGACCGGCGACGGCGGCCCGGTACGCGGCGAGCAGCTCACCGCCCGCGGCCGCCAGGTGGCCGTACACCTCGGGGTTCTGCTCACGGAAGCGCTGGCCGGCCTGCTGCGCCTTCTCCCCCACCGCCAGCACGAACCGGCGGACCTCCTCCGCAAGCTCGCCGCGATCGTCGGCCATCGTTCTCTCCTCGTTCGACAAGCTTCGACAGGGCTTCAGCAGGCTCCGACAGGCTCAGCGGGGCCAGAGCGCGGGGTCCGGCGCGAAGCGCAGGGTGAGCACCCCGTCGGCGAGGCCCGCGCCGCTGACCGTGCAGCGCCGCAGCGCCGAGGGCAGCGGCAGGATCCGCCGGTACGCGCCCAGGCCGAGCACCAGCTCGTCACCCCGGCGGACCAGCTCCAGGTCGGCCCGGTCGGCGCCGGGCAGCGGGATCCGCCAGACCAGCAGCCCCTCCTCCGCCCGGCGGTCCTCCACCGGCCAGTCGGCGGCGGCCGGCACGGCCGGGCCGGGGCCCTCGCCGTAGAGCTGCTCGGAGACCGTCTCCAGGGTGCCCTCGGGGCGGCGCGAGACGAGCAGCGGCACACCCAGCTCCTCAGCCAGCGTGGCGAGCCGGGCCCGCTGCCGGGCGGCCTCCCCGGCCAGCCAGGGGTCGGGCGAGGCGGCGGCGGCCACCGGCAGGGCGCGGTGCGCCACCACGGCGTCCAGCCGGTGCCCGTGCAGGGCGAGGCCGGCCCGGATCCGGCGCAGCTCCTCGGGCGCCACGGAGTCGGCGTCCACCGTGAGCCGTACCGAGGTGCCGGGCGCCTCGATCACGGCCCGGGCCTCGGCCAGCGCCTTCGCCGCCCAGCCACGGGCCTCGAACAGCCACTCGGCGGGCATCGGCACCCCGGCCACGGCGGCCAGCAGCGGGCGCAGCGCGCGGGCGGCCTGCCGCTGCTCGGGCACCAGGCGGTCCAGGTAGCGGTCGAGCTGCTCCGGGAGGGCGAGGGCGGCCAGCAGCTCGGCGGGGGCGGGGGCCGCGACCACCAGCACCTCCGCCTCGGCGGAGCGCAGCGCGCGCAGCAGCGCGAGCTGCCGGGTGCCGGGCAGCGGGGTGAGCTCCTCAGCGTCCAGCGGCGCCGCCCCGAGCAGGTCGAGCGCGGGCCTCAGCCGGGGCGCGAGCTCGTCCAGCGCACCCCGGAAGGCGGCCTGCTCGTCCAGCCGGGCCACACTCAGCAGCCCGTCGACGGCCTGCGGCTCCGCCTCGAGCCGGGTGTCGAGCAGCGCGTCCACCCGCCGGTGCGGATCGTCCGCGGCCAGCAGCAGCGTCCGGTACCGCCGCCGCGCGGCGTGCAACGCGGTCGCGGCGGCGACCAGGGCGGACCCAGGGCCGCTGACCAGGATCGTGCGCTGAGCCACCAGGGCCTCTCTTTCGGATCACGTCGGCTGTGACATCAGCGGCTGGCGCCGCGGGGCGGGCGTCGCCCGGTGACGCGCGGGCGGCGCCGAGAAGGGGGCACCTCCCGGCCGAAGGCTGGGGGAGAGTCCATACGGAGCATCGGCGACCGACGAGAAGCCGTCGAAGGGCCCCCCTGCCCGATGCCGGGCAAGGAGGGCGCGTGCCCCGGCGGCGACCGCCCGGCGTGATCCGGAAGAGAGGCCCTAGCCTTCGACGCGCTTCTTCAGGCCGGCCAGGGCACGGTCGATGATGACCTTCTCGGCCTTGCGCTTGATCATCCCGAGCATCGGGATCTTCACGTCCACGGCCAGCTGGTAGGTGACCTCGGTGCCGCCGGCGATCGGCGCCAGCGCGTACGAGCCGTCCAGCGAGCGGAGCATCTGGCTCTTCACCAGGGTCCAGCTGACCTCGCGGTCGCCGTCCCAGGTGTAGGCCAGCGTGTGGTCGTCGCGGATGGCGCCGGCATCGAGCAGCAGGCGCACCTCGGCGGCCCGGCCGTTCTCCGCCGTCTCCAGCACCTCGATCTCCTTCACCTCACCCGTCCACTCGGGGTAGGCCTCGAAGTCGGCGATCACGGCCATGACCTCGGCCGGGGTCGCGGCGATGGTGATGCTCGACCTGGTGTGCTCCGCCATGGAACGGCCCTCCGCGTCTCTTCAGATGTGCGCCCAGGGCAGGTTATCGCGCCGGACGGCGCCGGTTGCCCCGTGGGGCGCCGACCCCGAGCGCGCTACCGACGAGTCACAAATGCGCTGGCATAAGGTGCTGAGGAGGGCCGCAGTGGCTCCGACCTGCGATGTGACTCTTCGAACACCGCACCGGGCTCCCCTGGCCATTCCGTTTACCGGGCAGTAACGTCCTGCCGTCCCGCAGCGTCGCAGACGAGGAGCAGTCTTGCTCGACTTCAGCCTTCCGGCCCGCTACCAGGTACCGAGCGGCGGTAACCTCTCCGACCTCGTCCACCAGAACGCGGAGCGTCACCCGGGCGTCGCCGTGCTCAGCCGGAAGACGGCCAACGGCTGGACGGACCTGACTGCTGCCCAGTTCCTCGCCGAGGTGCACAGCGCCGCCAAGGGCCTGATCGCCGCCGGCATCGCCCCGGGCGACCGGGTCGGTGTGATGTCGCGCACCCGCTACGAGTGGACGCTGCTCGACTTCGCGATCTGGAGCGCGGGCGCGATCACCGTGCCGGTGTACGAGACCTCCTCCGCCGAGCAGGTGCAGTGGATCCTCGGGGACTCCGGCGCCGTCGCCGTGATCACCGAGACCGACTCGCACGCCGCCGTGGTCGAGCAGGTCCGCCCGGACCTGCCGGAGCTCGCCCACACCTGGCAGATCGAGCGCGGCGCGCTGGCCGCGCTGGCCGCCGCCGGTGAGAAGGTGGCCGAGGAGACGGTCCACGAGCGCCGGGGCACCGCGACCGAGGACTCCCTCGCCACCATCGTCTACACCTCCGGCACCACCGGCCGCCCCAAGGGCTGCCAGCTGACGCACGGCAACTTCCTGGCCGAGCTGGGCAACGTGACGGCCCGCCTGCAGCCGCTCTTCGTCACCGGCGAGAGCTCGGTGCTGCTCTTCCTGCCGCTGGCGCACGTGCTCGGCCGGATCGCCGAGATCGCCGCCGCGATCGCCCCGATCAAGCTGGGCCACGTCTCCGACATCAAGGACGTCACCGCCGAGCTGGCCGCCTTCCGGCCCACCCTGATCCTGGGCGTCCCCCGGGTCTTCGAGAAGGTCTACAACTCCGCGCGGGCCAAGGCCCAGGCCGACGGCAAGGGCAAGATCTTCGACAAGGCCGCCGAGACCGCCATCGCCTACAGCCGCGCGCTGGACAACGGCGGCGCCCCGCTGGGCCTCAAGCTCAAGCACCTGGTCTTCGACAAGCTGGTCTACAGCAAGCTCCGCGCGGCCCTGGGCGGCCGGGCCACCCACGCGATCTCCGGCGGCGCGCCGCTCGGCGAGCGCCTCGGCCACTTCTACCGGGGCATCGGCTTCACCGTCCTGGAGGGCTACGGCCTGACCGAGACCTGTGCCGCCACCGCCTTCAACCCGCACGACAAGCCCAAGATCGGCACCGTCGGCCAGCCGCTGCCCGGCTCCGCCATCCGGATCGCCGAGGACGGCGAAGTCCTCCTGAAGGGCCCGCAGGTCTTCACCGGCTACTGGAACAACCCGACCGCCACCGCGGACGCCCTGCACGACGGCTGGTTCGCCACCGGCGACCTGGGCACCCTGGACGACGAGGGCTACCTGGTGATCACCGGCCGCAAGAAGGAGATCATCGTCACGGCCGGCGGCAAGAACGTCGCCCCCGCCGTGATCGAGGACCGCATCCGCGCCCACCCCCTGGTCGGCGAGGTCATGGTGGTCGGCGACCGCAAGCCCTTCATCGCCTGCCTGGTCACCGTCGACGAGGAGTTCTTCCCCAAGTGGAAGGAGCTCAACAACAAGCCGGTCACCGCCACCGTCGCCGAGCTCTCCACCGACCCCGACCTGCTGGCCGCCATCCAGTCCGCGGTCGACGACGGCAACGCCGCCGTCTCCCACGCCGAGGCCGTCAAGAAGTTCCGCATCCTCGACGCCGTCCTCTCCGAGGCCAGCGGCCACATCACCCCGTCGCTCAAGCTCAAGCGCAACGTCGTCCTCAAGGACTTCGCGGCCGACGTGGAGGCTCTCTACCAGAAGTAGGTGCACTACCTAAGGGCGCGGGGAACTGCGCGAGTGCGGAAGATGACGGCCTGTCGCCTTCCGACTTCGCGCAGTTCCCCGTGCCCCTAGGTGTTGCAACCGGCTCTCGGCGTCAGCCGAACGGTCGGCCTCTTCCGACCTCGCGCCGTTCCCCGCGCCCCTGGAGAGTGCGACTCACCCGGCGAGCAGCGAGGTGAGCCTCCCGGCGAGCAGGTCCCAGCGCCAGTCCCGCTCCACCCAGCGCCGTCCGGCCTCCCCCATCCGGGCCCGCAGCTGCGGATCGAGCAGCAGCCGCACGATCCGCTCCGCCGCGGCCGCCGCACTGCCTCCCGGCACCACGTACCCCGTCTCGCCCTCGAGGACGGCGTCCGGAGCCCCGCCGGAGTCCCCCGCCACCACCGGCAGCCCGGTCGCCGAGGCCTCCAGGTAGACGATCCCGAGACCCTCCACGTCCAGCCCGCCCCGCCGGGTGCGGCACGGCATCGCGAAGACGTCGCCCGCCCCGTAGTGCGCCGGCAGCTCCTCCCACGGCACCGCCCCGGTGAACCGGACCGAGGCCGCGACCCCCCGCGCCGCCGCCAGCTTCTCCAGCTCGCCCCGGTACGGCCCGCCGCCGACGATCAGCAGCACCGCGTCCGGCACCTCCCGCAGGATCTGCGGCATCGCCTCGATCAGCGTGTCCTGCCCCTTGCGCGGCACCAGCCGCGAGACGCAGACCACCACCGGCCGGTCCGCCAGCCCCAGCCGCGCCCGCACCGCGTCACCGCCCGAGTCCGGCCGGAAGGTCTGCTCGTCCACCCCCGGCGGGAGCTGCACCATCCGCCGCGCGGCCTCCGGCCCCACCGCCGCCGCGATCCGCGAGCGGGTGTACTCCCCGAGGTAGGTGAGGACGTCCGTCCCGGCGCCGATCCGCCGCAGCAGCTGCCGCGAGCCGGGCAGCTGCGCCCAGGCGGCCTCGTGCCCGTGCGTCATCCCGAGCAGCCGGCCGGCCCCGGCCCGGCGCAGCGTCGGCGCCATCAGCCCGAGCGGCGCGGCCGCCCCGAACCAGACCGAGTCGCAACTCTCCGCCTTGAGGATCTCCGCGGCCCGCCGCGTCACCCGCGGCGTCGGCACCATCATCTTCGTCCGGTCCCGGATCACCGGGAACGGCTGCTCGGCGTCGAACCGGGCGACCTCGCTGCCGTCCCGCCAGGTCGAGGCGTACACGACCACACTGCCCGCCGGCTGACGGACGGCCATGTTGTGGACGAACGCCTGGATCCCGCCCGGCCGGGGCGGGAAGTCGTTCGTGACGATCAGGGTCTTGTGCATGGCTGACGGCTCGCTCGGTAGGGGGGTGCTCGGTGTACCCGGCGCTGATCCGTACCATAGGTCAACACCGCCGTTCGCCGGGAGCGCCGTCAGGCCGCGCGGTGTCCGAGACGAACGAGGGAGCAGAGGGTGGCGTTGGTCCACGCCGGTCCTACCGGCAGCGGCAGCACCGCGCTGTCCCCCGCTCCCTCCCCCGCCGGTGGCGCGCTCTGGGCGCTGGGCGCCGGCTGGGTGGTCACCCGGGCGCTGATCCTGCTGATGGTCATGGGCGTGATCCGGATCTCCGGGGCCGATGTGACGGCCGACGTCTCGGTGATCTACCACGGCTGGTACGAGGTGCTGCAGACCGGCACCTTCCCGCTGGACGACGTGACCTGGCAGTACCCGCCCGGTGCCGCGCTGGTGATCCTGCTGCCGGGGCTGCTGCCCTGGTCGTACCTGGTCTCCTTCTACGTGATCTGCGGCGTGGTCGACGCCCTCGCCATGGGCCTGCTGATGCGGGCGGGCGCCAAGCGCGGCCGCAGCTTCTCCGGGGCCTGGGTCTGGGTCGCGGGGGTGCCGCTGCTCGGGCCGACGGTCTACTGCCGGTACGACCTGATCGTCACCGCGATCACGGTGGCCGGGCTGCTGTCGGTGCTGCGGCGGCCCGCGCTCGGCGGGGCGCTGCTGGGCTTCGGCGCCCTGGTGAAGGTCTGGCCGGTGCTGGCCCTGGCGGGCACCCCGAAGGGCCGCCGCACCCGCCGCTCCTGGACGGCCGCGCTGGCCACCCTGAGCGCGGTGGGCTTCCTGCTCGCGGCGGGCATGAACGGCGCCTTCGAGTTCCTGAAGTTCCAGCGTGACCGGGGCATCGAGGTGGAGTCGCTGGCGGCCCTGCCGCTGCACTTCGCCCGGCTCGCGGGCGGCTGGCGCGGGCAGGTCTCGATGAACTACGGCTCGCTCGAGATGCTCGGGCCCTGGGTGCCGGTGCTCTCCAAGGCCGCGGTGGCGGGCACCGCGCTCGGCTTCGGCTGGCTGCTGGTGTGGCGGCTGCGGGCCAAGCGCTGGCAGCCCTCGACCCCGTACGACGCCGCGCTGGCCGCGCTGCTGGTCTTCACCGTGACCAGCCGGGTGATCAGTCCGCAGTACCTGGTCTGGCTGGTCGGCGTCGCGGCGGTCTGCCTCACGGTGCGCGGCACCAGCCAGAAGCCCGTCGCGGTGATCATCCTGGTGACGACCCTGGTCACCACCCTGGAGTTCCCGGTGCTGTTCGGCCAGGTGCACGCGAGCCAGCCGCTCGGGGTCGCCGTGCTGACCGTCCGCAACCTCCTGCTGCTGGCCGCGACCCTGCTCTCCTGCCGCCGCCTCTGGCGCTCCACCCGGGCCCCCGAGGCGCCGCGCACCGTCGTCCTGCCCGCCCTCCCGGCGGCCCCGGCCTACACCATCCGGCCCGGCATCACCTACGAGCAGCACCTGCTCGACGGCATCAAGTAGCGCCCTGTTCAGCCGCCGAACAGCCGCTTCAGCTCCGCCACCCACTCCTTCACGAAGGCATCGAGCCCCACCCCCAGCTGGGCCCGCAGCAGCCCGTCCAGCCACTGGTCCCGGCTCGCGGTCGGCCCGGCCGCCCCGGCGGCGCGGTAGAACGCGGTCAGCCGGGGCTCCCCGTAGCGCTCGGCGATCAGCCGGCAGGCGGACCAGCCCAGTTCGTAGGCCTGCGCTATGCCCACCGCCCCGGCGGTGAAGTCGCTGTCGAGCGGCAGCGCGGCGGGCAGCCGCCCGGCCTGGACGTCCTTGGCGAGTTCGGGGGCGATCTGCCGGGGCGTGCGGCCGGTCGACCGGTAGCCGGTGTAGTCGGCGACGCCCTCCGAGAGCCAGAGCGGGGTCCAGGCCCTGGTGTCGGCCCGGGTGGCCACATGGGTGGCCTCGTGGGTGGTGACGACCCGCCGGCCGAGGTCGGTGAGCTCGGCGTACGCCTCGGGGTTGAGCACCACGCGGTCGGCGGCGGACTGCCCGTCAGGGCCGGTCGCGGCGGTGGTGACGGCGGCTATGCCCTGGTAGTCCGCCGCTTTGACCCCGAGCAGCTGGGCGAACTGCTCCTCGCTGGCCGGTATCTCGAGCAGCAGCCGCCCGGCCCAGCCGCTCCCCCACACCTCGCTGACGGCCGGCACCGCGTGATCGGCCAGCGCCGCCGTCTTCGCCAGCTCCCCCGGCTCGCCGAGCCCGAGCACGGTGCTGCGGGCCCCGCGCACCACCCGTACGGCGCCCAAGTCCCACAGCGCCACCGCCCCGGCGGGCTCGTCGGAGGCCAGCAGCCACCGCCCGCCACTGCGGACGAACTCCACCCGCCGCCCCAGCAGGGCCGGGTGCGCGTCCACCCCGTCCACCCGGTAGCCGAGCTCGGCCGTGGCGCTCACCCGCTCGACGGCCGCGCCGCTCTCGCCGCCGCCCACCGTCGGCTCGCCGACCCCGGTCAGCCGGTAGCCCAGCCCGGCCAGCGGCAGCTCCGCCAGCCGGGCCAGCAGGGTGAGCTCGCCCGGCACCGCCTCCGGCGCGGCGAGCGCGGTCAGCGCCGCCCCGTCCCGGCGCAGCAGTGCGGCGGACCGGGCCGTGAGCAGCGCCTCCAGCTGGGGCCGCACCGGGGGTGGGACGGCCGGGGCCGCCTTGGGCGGGCGCCGGACCGGCGGGGAGAGCAGCGCGAAGCTCCCGGCCGCGAGGAGCAGGGCTCCGCGCCGGGACAGCACGGGCTGCTCCCCTGCACCGGTCAGACCCGCACCACCCCGCTCACCGGCATCGCGCTGACGCTCTCGTAGCGCACCTTGGCCCCCGGGTAGGGCGCGTGCACCACGACACCGCCGCCGGCGTACATGCCGACGTGGTGGGCGTCCTTGTAGAAGATCACCAGGTCTCCCGGTCGGGCCTCGGCGAGGCTGATCCGCTGGCCCGCGTGGGCCTGCTCCTGCGAAGTGCGCGGCAGCGAGACTCCGGCCTGCCGCCAGCTCCAGTACATCAGACCGGAGCAGTCGAAGGTACGGGGGCCGGTCGATCCGTAGACGTACGGGGAGCCGATCTTGGCGATGGCGGCGGCCAGCGCGGCGGCGGCCCGCTCGGAGGAGGCCGGCTGGTTGCCGAGGTCGAGCCGGTCGGTGCCCCGGGTGGCGCGGCTCTCGGCCTCCTCGGCGTCCTGCGCGGCGAGCCGGGCCCGCTCGGCGGCGCCCAGGCTGTCCAGCAGGTGCTGGGCCGTGGCGAGCCGCTGCTGGACCTCCCGCTTGCTCTCGGTCAGCGAGCGCCGCACCTGGTCCAGCTCGCCGAGCTTGGCCTGGGCCTCGGCCCGGCGCTGGTCGAGGCGGCGCTGACGGTCGACCAGCTCGTGCAGGGTCTCGGCCTGCCGGGCGGCGGCCTGGTCCAGGCTGCGGGCCCGGCTGAGGTAGCCGGCCGGGTCGGAGCTGAGCATCAGCTGCACCGTCGGGTCCATCCCGCCCGCACGGTACTCGGCGGCGGCCACCGCCCCCAGCTCGCCGCGCAGCCGGTTCAGCCCGTCCTGCCCGGCGGCGACCTCGTCGAGCAGCCGGCCGCTCTCGGCCTGCAGGCGCTTCTGGGTCTCCTCGGCGGCGTTGAACCGCTCCGAGGCCTTCTCGGCCTCGTCGTAGAGCTGGTCCACCTGCGCCTTGACGTCCTTGCGGCTGGGCGGCTCGGCGGGGGCGGCCTCGGCGGTGCCGACGGCGGCGGCCAGCACCCCGGTGGCGGCCGCCGTGATGGCCAGCGCCCGGGCGATCCTGTGCACACCCGGCAGGGGGGAACGGCGAGGCATCGACATGCGGCAGAACATAGCGAGTACTGGCGATCTAGTCCAAACCTCCCCGAACTCGAATATTCGCCCACTAATCGGACATCAGATCCACTGCCGGGGAACGCCGCAGGCCCGGCACCCCCTCGGGGGCACCGGGCCTGCGGGAAAACCGGCGGAGCGTCAGACGCGCACGATCGCCACGATCGACATCGCGGTGGCCGACTCGTAGCGGACCACCGAACCGGTGTGCGGAGCGTGGATCATCTGGCCGTTGCCGATGTACATCCCGACGTGACCGCCACCCTCGTAGATGATCAGGTCACCCGGCTGGGCGTTGGCGATGTCGCGACCGACGTTGGTGCCGGCGTTCTCCTGCTCCTGGGAGGTGCGCGGCAGCGAGACGCCGGCCTGGGCGTAGGACCACTGCATCAGGCCGGAGCAGTCGAAGTTGTCGGGGCCGGCGGCACCGTAGACGTAGGCGACGCCCAGCTTGCTCTCGGCGGCGGCGATGGCGGCGGCGGCGTAGCCGCTGGCCGGCGCACCGGGGTTGAGGGTCGTACGGGAGGAGCTGCGCGAGGCGCGGTCGCCCTGCACGGCGGCCTTGGCGTCGGCCGCGGCCTTGGCCTCGGCGGCGGCCAGCGCGTCCCGCTCCTGCTGGGTCAGCGAGTCGAGCAGCGCCGTGGCCTTGGCCAGCTTGGCCTGGACGTCCTCCTTGTCGGCCTTGAGGCTCTTGGTGGTCGCGTCCAGCTCGGCGAGCTTGGCCTGCGCCTCGGCCTTCTGGCCGTCCAGGGTGCGCTGCTCGTCCTTGAGGGTCTTGAGCGCGTCCGCCTGGGAGGCGCCGATCTGGTTGATCGCGCCGGCCTGGGTCAGGAAGGAGTCGGGGGAGCTGGAGAGCATCAGCTGCACGGTGGGCGAGATCCCGCCGTTGCGGTACTGCTCGGCGGCTATCTCACCCAGGCTCTGCTGGATGGTGCTCACCTGCGCCTGCTGACGGGCCACCTGGTCCTGGAGGGCGCCGACCTGCTTCTGCAGGTTCTGCTCCTTCTCGGTCGCCGCGTTGAACTTCTCGGTGGCGAGCTCGGCCTGCTGGTTGAGCTGGTCGACCTGGGCCTTGACCTCGTCCTTGGTCGGCGCCGGGTCGGCGTGCGCGCCGGCCTGGGAGGAGAACGCGACCGCGGTGGCGGCGGCGGCGGTCATCAGGGTGATGCGAGTCCGGCTGGCGGGCTTGGGACGACGATGGGACGCCACGAAGGCGGGCTCCTTCTTCCTACGCCGCCTACCGGGTGAGCTGACGGGTTCGGGCTGGAAGAGATGCCCTACGACGCCTCACCGGCCCACCGTCTCACGACGGCCGCCCGACCTGGCGCCGATTCACCCCGAGGAACGTGGTTCCCCGGCTCCGATCGACAGCGCCCCCGCGAGGGCTCTCACTCAGGAGGGCCAACTCTCGGCCCGCCCCGCTGCTTCTCAGACTCGGCGGTTCCACCGCCGTCACCCGGGTTGGGTGAACGACCGTGCGGTGGTTCGGGGGACCAACCTAGTAACCCAACCGTGATCGGTTCAAATCCTTGTCGGAAAAAAGTCTGAATCTGCGCCAAGTTCGCTTGTGAATGCGACCGAGCGTGACAACGAAGGTACGCGCGGCTGACAATTCCTCAACTACGGGTGACGAAAAGGCCCACCGGAGGTGTCCTGGATCACAGGAGTGTCTCGGTGGGCCTCGGCGTGTCGAAGGGTCAGACGCGGCGGATGGTGTTGATCGACATGACGCTGACGTCCGCGATCTTGACGACGTCGCCGGTCTTCGGCGCGTGGATGAACTTGCCGCCGCCGATGTACATCCCGACGTGGTGCCGGTCGTTGAAGAAGATGAGCAGGTCGCCCGGCTGGGCGTCGGCGATCGAGGGCACCCGGGTGCCGACGGTGGCCTGCTCCTGCGAGGTGCGCGGGATCGACACACCGGCCTGCGCGTAGGCCCACTCCATCAGGCCCGAGCAGTCGAAGACGTTCGCGCCCTCGGCACCCCAGACGTAGTCGTGGCCGAGCTTGCTCTCGGCGGCGGCCACCGCGGTGGCGGCGTAACCGCTGGCCGGCGGCAGGTTGGCTAGCATGGCGCGGTTGTCGCTGCGGGAGGCGCGGTCGCCCATCACGGCGGCCCGGTCGGCGGCGCTCAGCTGGCTGAGCAGGCGCTTGGACTCCTGCAGCTTCTGCTGGACCTCGGCCTTGGCGTCGTTGAGGACCTTGGTGCTGCGGTCGAGCTCGGCGAGCACCTCCGCGGCTTCCTGCTTCTGCTGGTCCAGGCGGCGCTGCTCGTCCTTGAGGGACTTGAGCGTCTGCGCCTGGGTCGCGGTGACCTCGGCGGCGCTGGAGGCCTGCTCCAGGTAGCCCTGCGGGTTGGAGGAGAGCATCAGGGCGACCGAGGAGTCGATGCCGCCGTTGCGGTACTGCTCACCCGCGACGGCCGCGAGACCGGTGGCCAGCACCTGCATCTGCTCCTGGCCGCGGGCCACCTGGTCCTGCAGCTGGGAGGCCTGGGTACGCAGCTGGTTGGCCCGCTCGTTGGCACCGTTGTAGGCCTCGGAGGCCTTCTCCTGGTCCTCGTTCAGCTTGTCGACCTGGGCCTTGACCTCGTCCACGGACGGACGGCCGGGCGCAGCGTGGGCACTCACCTGCGCGGACAGGGCGACCGCGGTCGCTGCGGCAGCCGTCAGCACGGTGACCCGTGCGCGGCTCGGCTGCTTGGGGCGGCGGTGGGAGGCCAAGGGTGTTGCTCCTTCTTCCTGCTGGACTCACCCGATCAGGCGATAGTCCGGAAAATAGGTTTGACGCCAGACCCTAGTGAGTTTGGAGCGGCTGCGCCACTCTCCGACCCCCACGAACTTCCGTACCCGGAGCGGATTCACGCCGCCGACACAAGCCCGCCACAAGCGACGGGCCGCCGTTCAGCTCCGCGCCAGCCGGTTGAGCAGCAGGATCGAGTTCACCGGCCGCGCCCCGGCCTTGCGGACCCCGTCCGCCACCTCGCGGTCGGTGGAGACCACCACCACCGGCCGCCCCTGCGGCTCGGCCCGGACCAGACGCCGGATCAGCTCGTCCGCCGTCTCCCCGGTCCGGCTGAACCGGACCCGGACCCCGCGCGGCGGCGCCATGATCACCGGCACGTCCAGGTCCTGGCCGTCGAACACACAGGTGACCTCCGCCTGGGTGCGCTGGGCCAGCATGGCCAGACCGCCGAGCAGCCGGATCCGCTGCTGCTCCAGCGGCAGCGCCGGGTACCCCGTCTTGGTGACGTTGTAGCCGTCCACCACCAGGTGCACCTGAGGGATCGCCAGCAGCTGGTCGAGCAGCGCCGGGTCGTCCTCGGCCAGCGCCCGCCGGGCCACGTCGTGCGGCGAGGCCGAGCCGGGCACCACGGCCTCGACCAGGTCCGCCGGGTGCAGCTGGGCCACCGGCAGGGCCAGCTCCCGCTGCAGGCCCTGGGCGGCGTGCAGCACGGTGTCGAGCAGCAGCCGCAGCCGCATGTCCTCCACCGAGCGCCCCTCCCGGGCGGTGCGGCGGCCCGCCTCCAGGAGGGTCTCCAGCTCCACCACCCGGTGCCGCAGCCGCCGGGCCTCGCTCTCGGCGGCGCTGCGCTCGGCCGAGGTCAGCGCCTTGGCCGCGTCCAGCTCCGACTGCAGCCGCCGGGTCTCCGCCTGGGCCCGCCGGGTGTCGCTCTCCAGGCTGCGGACCTTCTTGCGCAGCGAGTCCGCCTCCTTGCGCACGCTCTCGCCCTCGGCCCGCTGCCGGTCCAGGTCGGCCCGGGCCTGGGTCCGCAGCTCGGCCAGCTCGGCCTGCAGCTTCTCCACCAAGCGGGCGGCCTCGGCGGCCATCCCCTCGGCCCCGGCCCGCTCGGCCTCCTCGCCGGCCTCGGCCACCAGCCGGCTCCACCCGGCCGGGCGCAGCAGGTAGGCGGCGGCCGCCACGTCCATCGGGTCGGCCGCGCCGGGCACGCTGCCGGCCTCCAGGGCCTTGACCAGATCGGGCTGCCCCAGCCGCAGCCGGTCCGCTATCCGCACCCGGAAGGCCGGCTCGGCCTCCAGCGCGGCGGCCAGCGCCGGGGCGGCGTACTTCGCCCGGCGGGCGGGGGTGAACTTGGCGTACTGACGCAAGGACGCGGGCAGGTCGGCCGCGGGCAGGCCGCCGAGCGCGTCGGCGGCAATGCCCACCACGCGGCGGCGCACGCCCTCGGGCAGCGGTCGGTCCAGCTTCTCGGCCAGCCTGCCCTCGCCGGGCCCCGCACCCTCGCCGGGCTCGGCGGCCGCGGGCAGGGCCGCGGCGGCCTCGGCCTCAGCGGGCGGCTGCCCCTGCGGCTCGGCCGGCCCCCTCGCTGCGTCCACCACGTCCTCGGCTCCGATCCTGCGGTGCGAGGTCCCCACGGCCGATTGCCGCTGCCCTTGAACCCACCGCTCTCTGCAATTGTCCCGGGTACCGTGCCCCACCCGGGACCACGCCACACTCCCGCCGGATCCGGCGGGAGGACCGATCCTGCTACTCGGCCTCGCCGGCCGCCGGCTCCTCGGCCCCCGGCCGGGCCACCAGCTCGACCTGGTCGACGGCGTTGCACCAGCGGCAGCGCACCGACTCCAGCGTCTCGGTCAGCACCTCGGTCTCCTCGACCTTGGCCTCACCGGCCAGGTCGAAGTGCAGGAACTCGATCACCCTCGAAGACCTGGTCACGTCGAAGCGGGTCAGGTTGCCGCACAGCGTGCAGCGCCAGCGGGTCTCAGCGGTGGGGGCGGCGATGGTCATCGTTGGAGTCCTCATCTCTGGTGGCCCGACAGCTATGTACGGCGCTGTACAGCCGTCTCGGAACGGCCCAAGCCTATTGCCTGCCCGTGAGCGCCCGGTCACCGGTCCAGGCCCTGAGACCTCGAGCCGTTGACCCACTCGCGGGACAAGCGGTCTAGCCCGGGCCTTCGGGAGGAATGCTCGCTGGCATGGCCGTCTCCCTCCTCGACCGGCTCGGTGTGCGCGGCGCCGGCCCGGGCGGCCGGGCCCCGGTGGCCACCCTGGCCCTGATCGCCCTCTGCCTGCTCACCGTGCTGGTGAGCCCGAGCTCCGGCTTCAACCCGGCGTACGGCACCGGCCCGGCCCGGGCCTGCGCCGAGCAGCGGTACGAGCAGCGCTGGGGCGCCGTCCCGGCCGAACTGACCAGCGGGCGCCCGCTCGACGCCGAACAGCTCGCCGCCCTCCCCAAGGCCACCCCCGACTGCGCCCTGGCCCCCACCCCCGGCAAGCTCCCCGTCCTCTCGGTGCTCAGCTCCCTCTTCGTGCACGCGGGCTGGCTGCACCTGCTGGGCAACGTGCTCTTCCTCTTCGTCTTCGGCCCCGGCCTGGAGGAGCGGCTCGGCCGCCTGCGCTTCCTCCTCCTCTACCTCACCGTCGGCTACCTCGCCGCCTACGGCTACGCCCTCGCCGAGACCGGCCGCCCCGACGGCCTGCGCGCGGTGGTCGGCGCCTCCGGCGCGATCGCCGGCGTCCTCGGCGGCTACCTCCGCCTGTACCCCCGGGCCCGGGTCACCGCGCTGGTGCCGGCGCTCCTCTTCCTCCCGCTCCGGCTGCCCGCCTGGCTGGTGCTCGGCCTCTGGTTCGTGCTCCAGTGGTGGTCGGTCCGGTCCGGCGGGCCCGGAGTGGCGTACCTGGTCCACGTGATCGGTTTCGCCACCGGGTACCTGGCCGTCCGGCCCGCCCCCGCCCGCCGGATACGCTGGCCGCGTCCCCCATGGCAAGGAGAAGCCTCGTGATCACCGCGATCGTTCTGATCAGGACCAGTGTCGACCGCATCCCCGAGATCGCCGAGGCGATCGCCGCCATCGAAGGCGTCAGCGAGGTCTACTCCGTCACCGGCGGCTACGACCTGGTCGCCATGGTCCGCGTCCGCGACCACGACGACCTCGCCACCGTGATCCCCGGCCGCCTCAACAAGGTCCCCGGCGTCGAACACACCGAGACCCAGATCGCCTTCCGCACCTACTCCAAGCACGACCTGGAAGCGGCCTTCGCCCTGGGCCTGGACGACGAGTAGGTCACACCCCCAGGGGCGCGGGGACCTGCGCGAAGCGGTAGGCCGCAGGCCGTACATGGCCGGTCGCGCAGTTCCTCGCGCCCCTGGGTGGTGCAACCGGTGGTCAGCGGCGGGTATCGGCCACGCAGCGGCCGCCTTCGTTCCGGTACGTCCACTTCGCCCCGTCGGCGACCAGCTCCCGCACCGCAGCCACGAACCGCTCCACATGCTCCACCGGAGTCCCCGCCCCGAAGCTGACCCGGATCGCGTTCAGGCTCCGCTCCCCCGGCAGCGACGCCTCAGGAGCGCCGCACTCGGACGGCGCCGCCTCCTCCCCGCCCAGCAGCGTCCGCACCAGCGGATGCGCGCAGAACAGCCCGTCCCGCACCCCGATCCCGTACTCGGCCGACAGTGCCGCCGAGAAGTGCGAGCTGTTCCACCCCTCCACCACGAACGACAGCACCCCCACCCGCTCGGCATCCGCCCCGAACAGGCTCAGCACCTTCACCTCGGGGATCGAAGCGAGCCCCTCCCGCACCAGCGAGATCAGCTGCTGCTCCCTCGCCTCGAGCGCCTCGAACCCCGCCTCCGTGAGCGCCCGGCAGGCCGAGGCCACCGCGTAGGCGCCGATCACGTTCGGCGACCCCGCTTCGTGCCGGGCCGGCCCGAGCTGCCACTCCACCGCGACCGAGCCGTCCGCCTCCCGGGCCACCGTCCGCGAGGCGCCCCCGCCCGCCAGGTACGGCTCCGCCGCGTCCAGCCAGTCCGAACGCCCCGCCAGCACCCCGGCGCCGAACGGCGCGTACAGCTTGTGGCCGGAGAAGGCGACCCAGTCCACGCCCAGCTCCCGCACCGAGAGCCGGTGGTGCGGCGCCAGCTGCGCCGCGTCGAGCACCACCCGCGCGCCGTACCGGTGCGCCACCGCCGTCAGCTCGGCGACCGGCCACAGCTCGCCGGTCACGTTCGAGGCCCCGGTCACGCACAGCAGCTTCGGGCCCTGCCCGGCCCCGGCCAGCGCCTCCTCGAGGCGCAGCACGGCTTCGTCGTGCGAGCGCGGGGCGCGCAGGTAGCTGACGGTCAGTCCCTCGCGGCGCCAGGGCAGCAGCGAGGCGTGGTGCTCGGTCTCGAAGGCGAACACCCTGGTCCCGGCCGGGACGGCGCCCGCCAGCAGGTTGAGCGAGTCGGTGGTGGCCCGGGTGAAGACGACCTGGTCGCCCTCGCGCAGATCGAGGAACTCCTCGACGGTGCGGCGGCTCTGCTCGAACAGGTCGGTGGACAGCTGCGAGAGGTAGCCGGCCCCGCGGTGCACGCTGCCGTAGTACGGGGCGTAGGCGGCGACGTCGTCCCAGACCCGCTGCAGGGCGGGCGAGCTGGCGGCGTAGTCGAGCGCGGCGTAGGCGACCTTCTCGCCGGAGACCAGCGGCACCTGGACGTCGGAGCCGAGGACGGCGAGCGGGGCGCAGATGTCGACGGAGACGGACATGGGACAACACTCCTCAAGGGATGGAGGACCCCCGGGAGTGTCGAGTACGACCAGGCGTCCGCGCTTGCCCCACGGGCGGATCGCCGCGGAGCCCGGTCCTCACCCAGGGCACCCCGCCACGGACGGAGGGTTGCCGGACAGCAAGCTGGGGCTTTGCGCTGTCACTCATGACCTGGCGTGAACTGTAGGCAGGCGTACGGATCACCGTCAAGCAAGCCACGCGGGGTGTCCACTTGCCGAGACACCCCGCGGGCCCGACATCCCTAGCGGGCGCTGGCCTGTGCCCACGCCTTGAGCGTGGCCTCGGCGGCGCCGGAGTCGATCGCCTCCGCCGCCCGGGCCATCCCGGCGGCCAGCTGCTCGGTCAGCGGAGCATCCGTCAGGTCGAGCGCCGCCAGCCCGGCCGCGGTGTTGAGCAGGACGGCGTCCCGGACGGCGCCGCGCTCCCCGGCGAAGACCCGGCGGGCGACGTTCGCGTTGTACTCCGGGTCGGCCCCGCGCAGGGCGGAGATCTCGACCAGCTCGATGCCGACCTCGCGCGGGTCGAAGGCGGTCCCGGTGACGCCGCCCTCGCGCACCACCCAGACCTGCGAGGTCGTACAGGTCGTCAGCTCGTCGAGCCCGTCGTCACCCCGGAACACCAGTGCGGAATCACCCCGCTCGGCGAAGACGCCGGCGATCAGGCCGGCCAGCCGGGTGTCGAAGCAGCCGACGGCGTGCGCGGTGACGTGGGCCGGGTTGGTGAGCGGGCCGAGGATGTTGAAGGCGGTCGGCACGCCGAGGTCGCGCCGGGCGGGGGCGGCGTGCCGCATCGAGGGGTGGAACTTGGCGGCGGCGCAGAAGGTGATGCCGACCTCCTCGGCGATCTCCGCGACCCGGCGGGTGCTGATCTCCGGGCTGATGCCGAGCTTCTCGAGCACATCGGTGGAGCCGCTCGCGGAGGAGGCGGCCCGGTTGCCGTGCTTGACCACCTTGGCGCCGGCCGCGGCGGCCACCACGGCGGACATGGTGGAGATGTTGACGGTCTTGGCGCGGTCGCCACCGGTACCGACGATGTCCACCGCCGGGCCGGGGATGTGCAGCGGCTCGGCGTGGGCGTACATCGACTCGGCGAGGCCGGAGACCTCCTCGACCGTCTCGCCCTTGGCCCGCAGTGCGATCATGAACCCGGCCACCTGCACCGGGCTGGCCTCGCCCCGCATGATCCGGTCCATCGCCCAGGCGGTGTCCACCCGGCTCAGGTCACCGCCGGCGAGCAGCGCGGTCAGGAGGTCCGGCCAGGTGCGGACCACCTGCGCGGGGTCGCTACCGCCGTTCGCAGGGTGCACGTTCACCATGGCTGACTCCAGCTCTCATCGCTTCACCGAACAAGGGATGGAGCCAGCCTAGCGAGCAGGGGCCTTCGGTCGCCGGGATGTCCGGCACCCTTCTCTCCTGCTGAGACAGTCAGTGCGCGGGCGGTCGTGGACCCGGGTGGTTCAGTGCGCGGCCGGGGTGCGGCCCGTCAGCCGGGCCCGGAGCAGGGTGGCGGCGGTGTCCGCCAGGGCGACCGGGTCGATCGGGTGGGCGACGGCGGCGTCGGCCCGGCTCCAGGCGGCGAGCCAGGAGTCCTGCGGCCGGCCGATCAGCACCAGCACCGGCGGACAGCCGTAGATCTCGTCCTTCACCTGGCGGGCCACACCGAGGCCGCCCGCCGGGGTCGCCTCACCGTCGAGCAGGCAGAGGTCGATGCCGCCCTTCTCCAGCGCCTTCATCACGGCGGGCAGGGTCGCGCACTCCTGGTAGACCAGCTCGGGCAGGTCGGCGGCCGGACGGCGGCCGAGCGCGAGCGACACCTGCTCCCGGGTGTTGCGGTCGTCGCTGTAGACAAGCACAGTGAGCGTCTCGTCGGTGGTGTGCGCCATGGGCCCTGCTCCCCGGGAAGGTCGTCCTCTTATACGACGTACATGTGTGCGCGGTCTGGCCGACCCCGGAGTGTGACCGGGGCCACGTTCTCCTCCGGATGCTACCCCCCGGGGGGCCTCCCGGTGACCCCTTGACGCGATCTCCCTCAAGCCGCCGCGCGGGAGCCGTCACCCACCCGGAGGACAGCCCGTCACCCCGAGGCACTTACACCACCCGTACGGCTCATCTGCTAGCCCACCCCGGCTCCCGCCCGGCCCCGGACACGCGGGGCACACGGGTGAGCGGCCCGCCAGGAGGCCGTCCGGAGGCCCCTCGAAGAACCGTCAGAAATCGGACACCGCCCAGCTCGGGCCCGCTCCGGACACCCCGTCGGCCGCCATCTGGGCATACCGCACGCACCGGACACTCCGAGGTACACCCCCCGGCGTGAAGACGGAATAAGGGACCGACATAATGTCCGTCGTGGCGACAGCAACAGCAACAGAAACCGGACACGCGCACGGAGCGGTCAACAGGCCGAACCTCGTCAGCGTCGGAACCATCGTCTGGCTGAGCTCGGAGCTGATGTTCTTCGCGGCCCTCTTCGCGATGTACTTCACGCTCCGCTCGGTCAAGGGCGCAGAGTTCTGGACCGAGAAGGCGCACGCCCTCAACGTCCCCTTCTCCTCGGTGAACACCACGATCCTGGTGCTCTCCTCGCTCACCTGCCAGCTCGGCGTCTTCGCCGCCGAGCGCGGTGACGTGAAGAAGCTCCGCTCGTGGTTCGCCATCACGTTCGTGATGGGCGCGATCTTCATCGGCGGTCAGATCTTCGAGTACACCGAGCTGGTCAAGAAGGACGGCCTCTCGCTGTCCTCCGACCCGTACGGGACGGTCTTCTACCTGACCACCGGCTTCCACGGCATGCACGTGACGGGTGGTCTGATCGCGTTCCTGCTGGTCCTCGGACGGACGTACGCGGCCAAGCGCTTCACTCACGAGCAGGCCACCGCCGCGATCGTGGTGTCGTACTACTGGCACTTCGTCGACGTCGTGTGGATCGGTCTGTTCGCGACCATCTACCTGATCAAGTAACCAGCTGATCAGGTCGCTGGCTCACGGCCGGACCGCAGACACGACCCGACCGACCGCGCGCACTCCCAGCCGGGTGGACACCCCGGCGCCCGGGCGCACCCACCAGCCGACCAGATCCTGACACCGGGGTTATTCCGTGAAAAAGCTCTCCGCACGACGGCGCCACCCATTGGCGGCGCTGGTCGTTCTATTTCTCGCCCTGGCGGCCGTCGGGGGAGTGTACGCCGCGTTCGCGCCCGCCCAGCGGGCGCAGGCCGACGCCTCCGCGCAGTCGCTCGCGATCGATGAGGGCAAGAAGCTCTTCGCCGTGGGCTGCTCCTCCTGCCACGGCCTGAACGGCCAGGGCAGCTCCGACGGTCCGAGCCTGGTCGGCGTCGGCTCCGCCGCGGTCGACTTCCAGGTCGGCACCGGCCGTATGCCGGCCCAGCAGCCGGGTGCTCAGGTCCCGCGCAAGAAGGTCATCTACAGCCAGACCCAGATCGACCAGCTGGCCGCCTTCGTGGCCTCCCTCGGCCCCGGCCCGGTCGCTCCGACCAAGGACCAGTACACCTCGACCAACCCGAACGACGTGTCGAAGGGTGGCGAGCTGTTCCGCACCAACTGCGCGCAGTGCCACAACTTCGCCGGCGCGGGTGGCGCCCTGACGCAGGGCAAGTACGCCCCGTCCCTCGAGGGTGTCGACGCCAAGCACATCTACGAGGCCATGCAGACCGGCCCGCAGAACATGCCCTCCTTCCCGGACAGCACCATGCCCGAGGAGCAGAAGCGTCAGATCGTGGCCTTCGTCCGCCACACCACCAACGAGGAGCCGAACCCCGGTGGTCTCACCCTGGGCAGCCTCGGTCCGGTGACCGAGGGCCTGTTCGGTTGGATCTTCGGTCTCGGCGCTCTCATCGCGATCGCGATCTGGGTCGCCGCCCACACCACCAAGGCCAAGAAGTCATGAGCCACGAGATGTCTGAAGACAAGCTGCCGCAGGCGCACGGCGCCTCTCACGGCGCCGAGGTCGAGCACCACGACGACCCGTTCGCCGACCCCGGACTGCCGGCCCACGAGCCGCGCCGCACCGACATCGACGAGCGGGCCGCCAAGCGCGCCGAGCGCCAGGTCTCGCTCATGTTCGTCGTGTCGATGCTCGCGACCGTCGGGTTCATCGCGTCCTACGTGATCTTCCCGATCGACAAGATCATCTACGTCTTCCCGATCGGTCACATCAGCGCGCTGAACTTCGCGCTGGGCCTGACCCTGGGCGTGGCGCTGTTCTGCATCGGCGCGGGCGCGGTCCACTGGGCCCGCACCCTGATGTCCGACCACGAGCTCCCCGCCGAGCGGCACCCGATCGAGGCCGACGACGAGGTCCGTGCGGACGTCATCGAGCAGTTCAAGACCGGTGCCGCCGAGTCCGGCTTCGGCCGCCGCAAGATGATCCGCAACACCCTCATCGGTTCGATGGCCCTGGTGCCGCTCTCCGGTGTGGTGCTGCTGCGCGACCTGGGCCCGCTGCCGGAGAAGAAGCTCCAGCACACCGGGTGGCTCGAGGCGACCGAGTCCAAGCCGATCCAGCTCATCAACATGAACACCGATGAGCCGATGAAGGCCGAGGACATCCAGATCGGCTCGCTGACCTTCGCCAAGCCCGAGGGCCTGACCGAGGCCGACGAGGAGTTCCAGCAGAAGATCGCCAAGGACGCCCTGATGCTGGTCCGGATCGCTCCGGAGGACATCAAGGACAAGGACTCGCGCGAGCTGGGCTTCGAGGGCATCCTCGCCTACTCGAAGATCTGCACCCACGTCGGCTGCCCGATCTCGCTGTACGAGCAGCAGACCCACCACGCGCTGTGCCCGTGCCACCAGTCGACCTTCGACCTGGCGGACGGCGCCCGCGTGATCTTCGGCCCGGCCGGTCACCCGCTGCCGCAGCTCAAGATCACCACTGACGAGAAGGGCTTCCTGGTCGCCACCGGCGACTTCGCCAAGCCCGTCGGCCCGAGCTTCTGGGAGCGCTCCGCATGAGTTCCGCGAGCAGCGCCACCACTGGCGCCACCAAGCCGGGTAGCACCCGCGCCAAGCCGGCCAACAAGGCCGAGGCGGCTGCGGACTACCTGGACGGCCGGCTGGGGATCTACTCCCTCGCCAAGGCCAACCTGCGCAAGATCTTCCCGGACCACTGGTCCTTCATGCTCGGTGAGATCTGCCTCTACACCTTCATCATCATCATCCTGACGGGCGTCTACCTGACGCTCTTCTTCAAGCCCAGCATGGGCGAGGTTGTCTACCACGGCAGCTACGCCCCGCTGAACGGCATCAAGATGTCCGAGGCCTACGCCTCGACCATGAACATCAGCTTCGAGATCCGCGGTGGCCTTCTGATCCGTCAGATCCACCACTGGGCCGCGATCGTGTTCGTCGCCGCGATGCTCGTGCACATGATGCGCGTGTTCTTCACCGGCGCGTTCCGCAAGCCCCGTGAGATCAACTGGGTCTTCGGCTTCCTGCTGCTGTTCCTCGGCATGTTCGACGGCTTCATGGGCTACTCGCTCCCGGACGACCTGCTCTCCGGTACCGGTATCCGCTTCATGGAGGGTGCCGTCCTGGCGATGCCGCTGGTCGGCTCCTACCTGCAGATGTTCATCTACGGTGGCGAGTTCCCCGGCACCGACATCGTGCCGCGCCTGTTCACCGTGCACGTGCTGCTGATCCCGGGCATCATGCTGGGCCTGCTGGTGGCCCACCTGATCCTGGTCTTCTACCACAAGCACACCCAGTTCGCGGGTGCCGGCAAGACCGAAGAGAACGTCGTGGGCATGCCGCTCATGCCGGTCTACATGGCCAAGGCCGGTGGCTTCTTCTTCTTGGTGTTCGGCATCATCGCGGCCGTCTCCGCCATCGCCACCGTCAACCCGATCTGGGCGTACGGCCCGTACCGCCCCGACCAGGTGTCCACCGACGCCCAGCCGGACTGGTACATGGGTATGCCCGAGGGTCTCATCCGCGCCATGCCGGGCTGGGAGATCCCGATCTGGGGCCACACCCTCAACCTGGGTGTGTTCATCCCGCTGATGCTCTTCCCCGCGGTGCTCTTCTCGATCGCCTTCTACCCCTTCATCGAGGCGTGGATCACCGGCGACAAGCGCGAGCGCCACATCCTGGACCGCCCGCGCAACGCTCCCGTCCGCACCGCCGTCGGCGCGGCCTGGATCAGCGAGTACATCGTGCTGCTCATCGGCGGTGGCAACGACCTGATCGCGACGCACCTGCACCTCTCGATCAACGACATCACGTACTTCGTCCGGGTGTCCTTCTTCCTGATGCCGGTCGTGGTCTTCTTCATCGTCAAGCGCTGGTGCCTCGGCCTGCAGCGCCGTGACAAGGAGAAGGTGCTGCACGGTCGCGAGACCGGCGTCATCAAGCGCCTGCCGCACGGTGAGTTCATCGAGGTCCACGCGCAGCTGCCGCAGGACAAGCTGTTCAAGCTCACCGCGCACGAGCAGCAGCAGCCGCTGGAGCTCCCCGCCGAGGTGGACGAGAACGGCGTCAAGCGCAAGCTCGGCCGGGGCACCAAGCTCCGCGCCAAGCTCTCCAAGGGCTACTTCGGCGACCAGGGTCAGATCGCCAAGCCCACCGCCGAGGAGCACCACGAGATCACCAGTGGCCACGGCCACCACTGATCTCCTGATCACCTCGGTCTGATCCGCCACCTGAGGCCCCCTCTCCCCTTCCGGGGAGAGGGGGCCTCGGCCGTACCCATCGTCAGGAGCCCCCCGTGCAGCTGAGCATCGACCACACCTCCGCCACTCCCCCGTACGAGCAGGTCCGCTCCCAGATCGCCGCCCAGGCCCGCAACGGCACCCTGCCCACCGGCCTCAAGCTGCCCACCGTCCGGGCCCTGGCCGAGGAGCTCGGACTGGCCGCCAACACCGTCGCCCGCGCCTACCGCGAACTCGAGTCCGACGGCGTGGTGGAGACCCACGGCCGGCGCGGCACCCTGATCGCCGCCACCGGCGACACCGCCCACCGCCTGGCCGCGGCCGCGGCGGCCGAGTACGCCGCGCGGGCCCGCTCCCTCGGCATCTCCCGGGACGACGCGCTGGCGGCCGTGGACGGCGCGCTCGGCGTGGCCTACCAGTCCTGATGTGCCAAAGTCGAGGCAATAGTTCGTCTGGAACAAACTTCCGAATAAGTCGATAGTGCGTATAGAGTGATCTCGTCGGAGAGGGGGCCCGACAAGGAAAGGCCATGGAGAACGGGCCCGCATTCTCATATGTCCGGCCCAGGCTGGCGGATGACGACTGCTCAGATGAATTGATTCCTGAGGAGACGAAGCCACTTCCATGAGCATATCGACACTGATCGACGATCCACTGGGGGCGAGCACCGTCCGCCTTTCGGTGGAGACCGTCCTCGACGACTTTCTGACCGCCAAGGTCCGTCACGCGAACCGGCCCGAACTCGGATATCTGTCAGGCCTGCTCCGCGATTTCCTGTCGAAGGGAAAGCGGATCCGTCCGCTGCTGTGCATTACCGGGTGGCAGGCGGTCGGCGGCATGGGGAATCCCGAGCCGGCGTTCCGAGTGGCCGCGTGCCTGGAGATGTTCCACGCCTTCGCCCTCATTCATGACGACGTCATGGACGACAGCGACACCCGCCGCGGCCGCCCGACCATCCATCGCGCCTTGGCATCGGATCACGCCGCCGGCCGCCGGCCGGACCAGACGGAGCGGTTCGGCGCCAGTGCCGCGGTGCTGCTCGGCGACCTCGCCTTCGTCTGGTCGGACGAACTCCTCCACACGGCCGGCTTGGCCCCGACGCAGCTCAGGGCCGTCCTGCCGCTGATCACCGAGATGCGCACCGAGGTGATGCTCGGCCAGTACCTCGACCTGCTGGCCACCGGCGACCTGACCGACGACGTCGAGTCCACCCTGACGGTCAACCGGTACAAGACCGCCAAGTACACCATCGAGCGCCCCCTCCAGCTCGGCGCCGCCATCGCGGGTGCCTCCCCCGAGGCCATCGCGGCCTTCACGGAGTACGCCATCCCGCTCGGCGAGGCCTTCCAGCTCCGCGACGACCTGCTCGGCGTCTACGGAGATCCGCAGGCGACCGGCAAGTCACGCCTGGACGATCTGCGAGCGGGAAAGAACACCACCCTCACCACCCTCGCCCTGCGTGCTTCCGACAGCGCCCAGGCCGCCCGGCTGCGCAGTCTGATCGGGAACCCGCTCCTGGACGAGACCGGGGCCGCCGACATCCGGGCGATGTTCGAGGCCTCCGCCGCCCGCGAGACCGTCGAGCAGATGATCGACGATCGCCACCGGCAGGCGCTGCAGGCTCTCGAGGGCGCCCCCTTCACCGCGGACGCGATCGCCACACTGACGCAGATCGCCCGCATGGCCACCGCGAGGACTTCATGACCATTGACATCTCCATGCCCACGGCGGCCGCGGACCAAGGCATGCGGCGGCACTGGGAGACCTGCACCCGCCGCTTCGGCGAGGCGTTCACGCAGCACATCGGGTACGCGCCGACCATGTGCCCGATGACGGATGCCGAGCTCAGGGAAGTCATCGACGCGTGCAACACCGCGGTGGCGCCGCTGGGGAAGTCCGTGTCCGACGAGCGCTGGATCTCGTACATGGACGTCGTCCGCTGGGCCCAGAGCGCTCGCCACGTGCGCGACATGGAAGCGTTCAAGGCCGTCTGCATTCTCAACTGCGTGACCTTTGTGTGGGACGACATGGATCCCGCCCTGCACGACTTCGACGTCTTCCTGCCCGAGCTGCGCAAGATCTGCGACAAGTACTACAGCGAGGAGGACGCGTGGTTCGCCTACGAGGGTGCCCGGGCCTTCGTCACCAGTGACCACATGTTCCGTAATTCCTCCATCAAGGCAGCGCTCTGCACGACCTCGCCGGAGCAGTACTTCCGGTTCCGCGTCACAGATGTCGGCGTGGATTTCTGGATGAAGATGTCCTACCCCATCTACCGGAACGCGGAGTTCACCGAACACGCGAAGACCGGCCTGGCCGCCCGGATGACCACGCGCGGGCTGGCGATCGTCAACGACTTCTACTCCTACGACCGCGAGGTCTCGCTGGGCCAGATCACCAACTGCTTCCGCCTCTGCGACGTTTCGAACGAGGCGGAATTCCAGGCTTTCTTCCAGCAGCGGCTGGACGACCTGGTCGAAGACATCCAGTGCATAACGGCCTTCGACGAGGTGACCCAGCACATCCTGCTGGACCTGGTCTACGGGAACTTCATCTGGACCACGAGCAACAAGCGGTACAAGGCGGCCGTGAACGACGTCAACTCGCGGATCCGGTGAAGGAGGCGAGGGAACGCATGGTGACCCCGCTGAAGACTCGCGAAGACCCGGCCCGCTCCTGGTCGACCGGGGCAGCCCCCGGAGCCGTGCCGCTGCTCGGGCACGCACTCGCCCTCTGGCGCCGCCCGCTCGACTTCCTGGCCTCCCTGCCGGCCCACGGTGATCTGGTCGAACTCCGGTTGGGCCCCAGCCGCGCGTACCTGGCCTGCCACCCCGACCTGGTCCGGCACGTCCTGCTGAACCCGCGGGTCTTCGACAAGGGCGGTGTCTTCGACAAGGCCAGGCAGCTGCTCGGGAACAGCCTCTCGGTCTCCACCGGCGAGGAGCACCGGCACCAACGGCGGATGATCCAGCCCGCGTTCAGCTCCGACCGGATCGCCGCCTACACCGCCGCCGTCGCGGACGACACCCGTGCCGCGATCGGCTCCTGGCAGGCGGGCCAGGCCCTGGACGTCAGCGACACCATGCACGCTCTCCTCATGCGGGTCGCCGCGAGGACGCTGTTCTCCACGGGTGTCGACGAGCGGACGACCGACGAGGCGCGGCAGTGCCTGCGCATCGTCTCGCAGGGCATCTACAAACGCACCGTCGCGCCGCTCGGCATCATGGAGAAGCTCCCCACCCCCGGCAACCGGCGCTACGACCGGGCCAACTCCCGGCTGCGGCAGATCGTCGAAGAGATGATCAGCGACCGCCGGCGTCAGGACACCGACCACGGCGACCTGCTGTCCACCCTGCTCCGGGTCGAGCACCCGGACACCGGCGAGCGGCTGGACGACCGCGAGATTCTCGACCAGGTCGTGACCTTCCTGGTGGCCGGCAGCGAGACCACGGCCTCCACCCTTGCCTTCGTCTTCCACCTCCTGGGCACCCACCCCGCGGTCGAGGAGCGGGTGCACGCCGAGATCGACGAAGTCCTCGGCGGGCGTCCGCCCGGCTTCGAGGACCTGCCGCAGCTGCGGTACACCCGGAACGTCATCACCGAGGCACTGCGCCTGTATCCGCCGTCCTGGCTGTCGATGCGGGTCGCGGCGGTCGAGACCGAACTCGGCGGCCGGACCGTCCCGGCCGGCACGATGATCATGTACAGCGCCCAGGCCCTGCACCACAACCCCGACCTGTTCCCCGACCCCGAACGGCTCGACCCCGATCGCTGGCTCCCCGAGCGCGCCAAGGACGTACCGCGTGGGGCGCTGATCCCCTTCGGCGCGGGCAGTCACAAGTGCATCGGTGATGTGCTGGCCCTCACCGAGACCGCCCTCATCGTCGCCACGATCGCCGGCCGGTGGCGTCTTCGCCCCGTCCCCGGAGCGGTACTGCGTCCGCAGCCGAAGGCAACCCTGGAATCCGGCCCGCTCCCCATGGTGTGCGAGCCGCGAAGGAGAGACAGCAGCGAATGACAGGCACTCAGCACGGCGCCGCACGGGCATGGCGGGTGAGTACGGCCCCGGGCGGTCTCCCCTTGATCGGTCATGCCCTGCTCATGGGCCGCCGGCCCCTCGAGTTCCTCGCCTCCCTGCCGGCCCACGGGGACTTGGTCGAGCTGCGGCTGGGGCCGGGCCGCGCGTACCTCCCCTGCCACCCGGACCTGATCCAGCAGGTCCTGGTGAACGCGCGCGTGTTCGACACGGGAGGCCCCGTGAAGGAGAAGGCCCGGCCGATCCTGGGGAACGGACTGATCACCTCCGACTGGGCGGACCACCGCCGCCAGCGGCGACTGGTGCAGCCGGCCTTCCACCCCACCCGGATCGCCGGCTACGCCGAGGTGATGAGCGAGGAGTGCGAGGCGCAGTCCCGTACGTGGGAGTCGGGGCGGCCCGTCGACGTCAGCAACGCGATGCAGGCCCTGACCACCCGGGTGACGGCCCGTGCGCTGTTCTCCACCGAGGTCGCCCCCGAGGCCGTCGCCGAGATCCAGCACTGCCTGCCCCTCGTCGTGCAGGGCGCCTACCGGAGGGCGATCGACCCCACCGGGCTGCTCGCCAAGCTCCCGACCGCGGCCAACCGCGACTTCGAGCAGGCGCTCACCAGGCTCCACCGGCTCATCGACCGGATCGTCGACGACCGGCGGCGGATCGCGGGTGACCGCGGTGATCTGCTGTCCGCCCTGCTCACCGCCCAGGACACCGAGACCGGCGGCCACCTGACCGACCAGGAGATCCACGACCAGGTCATGACCCTGCTGCTCGCCGGGATCGAGACCACCGCGAGCGCCCTGACCTGGGCCCTGCACCTGCTCGGCGAGAACCCGGAGGCCGAGGCACGTCTGCACGCGGAGGTCGACCAGGTGCTCGGGCAGCGTCCGCCCCGTTATGCCGACGTGGCACAACTGGACTACACCCGGATGGTCTTCACCGAGGCCCTGCGGCTGTACCCGCCCGCCTGGCTCTACACCCGGACCACGACCGAGACCACCGAACTCGCCGGACGCCAGCTGCCACCCAAGTCGGACATCCTGATCAGCCCCTACGTCCTGCACCGCAACGCCGAGCTGTTCCCCGAGCCGGAGTCCTTCACCCCCGACCGGTGGCGCCCCGAGCGGTCCAAGGACGTGGCGCGCGGTGCCTACCTCCCGTTCGGCGGGGGCAGCCGCAAGTGCATCGGCGACGTCTTCGGCATGACGGAGGCGACCCTCGCCCTGGCCGCCATCGCCGCCCGCTGGCGCTTGCGCCCCGTACCCGGGACGGCGGTACGGCCGAAGGCACATATGAGTCTCAGCGCCGGCCCGCTGCCCATGGTCCCGGAACCACGCTGAGCTAGATCTGCGGCAGCGCGCCCCCGTCCGCCGCCCCGGCCTCGGCCGGGCCGGCGGTGGAGACGGGCTGGCCCAGGGCGCTGTGCTTCAGCCAGGTGGGCCAGTCCACGTTCCAGTCGCCGAAGCCGTTGCCGAAGGGCTCCATCTGGGCGCCGAGGCTGTTGACCACCTGGACGATGTCACCGATCCGGGTCTGGTCGAAGAACCACTTGGCGTTGTCGGTGCTCATCCCCGTGCAGCCGTGGCTGACGTTCTCCACACCCTGGGAGCCCACCGACCACGGCGCCGCGTGCACGTACTCGCCGCTCCAGGTCACCCGGGTGGCCCAGTGCACCTCCAGGTCGTACGCCTCGGTGCTGCCCTTCTCGATCCCGATCGTCTCGCCGTTCATCCGGACCACGGACTCCTGCCCGAGCACCACCTTGATCCCGTTCCGGGTCGAGAAACCGGGCTTGCCGGTGGTCACCGGGAAGGTCGCGACCACCTGCCCGTTGCGGCGGTACGTCAGCTCGTGGGCGCCCGCGTCCACCAGGGCCTCCACCCGGTCCCCGATCCGGAACGAGCGGCTGACCGGCTCCCCCACGTACCGCCCGGCGGAGATCAGCGCCCCGGGCCGGTCGTAGCTCAGCTTCACCGTCGCCCCGGCCGGCCAGTACTCCTGCGGGCGGAAGTGCAGTTCGGTGCTGTCCACCCAGTACCAGGCACCGGTCACGGCGGGCTGGGAGACCACCTTGAGGCTGCGCTCGACCTCCGCCCGGGCGGCGGGCTCCTCCACCTTCTCGGAGAGCTTCACGGTGAGCGGCTGGCCCACGCCGTAGACGCCGGTGCCGGAGGAGTCCGGGCCCAGCGCGGCGGTGACCTGGTCGGCCGGGCTGGTGGTGCTGAAGCCGCCGGAGGCCTCGCCCCGGCCGCCGTGGCCGTTGTCGGCCGCCACCCGGACGGTGTACGTGGTGCCGGCGTGCAGGCGCCCGGTCGAGTGCCAGCTGTGCTGATCGGCCGCCAGCTCACCGGTCACCACCCGGCCGTCCGCGCCGGTGACGGTGACGTCGGTGAGGCGGCTGCCGTTCTCCGCGGTCACCGTGAGTGGCTGGGATGGGTCCACCGCCGTGCCGCCGGGCAGCTGCACCAGGGGGCCCGCGTCGACCGTCTGCACGGCCGCCTGCGCCGTGCCCGACCCCTCGCTCTGTGACGAACAGCCCGCCACCGGCCCCAGCACAGTCAGGGCCGCCACCACCGCCGTCCGCCGGACAAGACTCCGCGTGCCGCTCATCGCCGCCTCCAGAAGGTCCGATGATCTGCTCGATCGTAGGAACCCGCCGCGACACGCGGCACCCCGACAGCACCGAACGAGTGACCGGGCCGGAGAACGCCGAACGGGCCGGGCTCCCCCGGAGGGGTGCCCGGCCCGTCGGCCTGGAGGGAGGGGAACCTTACTGGTTCTGGTCCTCGCCCCGGTAGAACTCGAAGACCCAGCCGTAGAGGCCGATCAGGATGATCGGGATCGACCAGTACAGCAGCCACCAGCCGAAGATGACGCCCAGGAAGGCCAGCGCGCCACCGATGCCCAGCGAGAGCGGCTGCCAGCTGTGCGGGGCGAAGAAGCCGACCTCGCCCGCGTCGTCCGCGACCTCGGCCTCGGGGTTGTCACCCGCGCCGCTGTCCACCCGGCGGGCGGTGAAGGCGAGGTAGTAGCCGATGAACGCGCACAGACCGAAGGCCAGGAAGAGCGCGGTGGTACCGGCGGCCTCCGTGCCGTGCTCGCTGTGCGTGGTCCAGATGCCGTACGTGATCGCCATCGCCAGGATGAAGACCGCGAAGCCGATGAAGATCTTGCCCTGTTCCTTCATCAGGCGTTGCCTTCCTTCTTCTTGGCCTTCGGCGCGTCGTAGGACGCGGGGGTCACACCGGCGAAGTGCGAGGGCAGCTCACCGTGGTGCTCCAGGTAGTCCAGCGCCGCGATGTCGGGGTGGTGCAGGTCGAACGCCGGGGATTCCGAACGGATCCGGGGCAGGGTGGTGAAGTTGTGCCGCGGCGGCGGGCAGGAGGTCGCCCACTCGAGCGAGCGGCCGTAGCCCCACGGGTCGTCGACCTCGACCTGCTCGCCGTACTTGGCGGTCTTCCAGACGTTGTAGAGGAACGGCAGGATCGACAGGCCGAGCAGGAACGAACCGATGGTCGAGATGGTGTTCAGCGTGGTGAAACCGTCCGAGGCCAGGTAGTCGGCGTAGCGGCGGGGCATGCCCTCCGCGCCGAGCCAGTGCTGCACCAGGAAGGTGGTGTGGAAGCCGATGAACAGCGTCCAGAAGGTGATCTTGCCAAGACGCTCGTCGAGCATCTTCCCCGTCATCTTCGGCCACCAGAAGTGGAAGCCGGCGAACATCGCGAAGACGACGGTGCCGAAGACCACGTAGTGGAAGTGCGCCACGACGAAGTACGAGTCCGAGACGTGGAAGTCGATCGGCGGCGAGGCGAGCAGCACACCGGTCAGACCACCGAAGAGGAAGGTCACCAGGAAGCCGACCGTCCAGAGCATCGGGGTCTCGAAGGACAGCGAGCCCTTCCACATCGTGCCGACCCAGTTGAAGAACTTCACACCGGTCGGGACGGCGATCAGGAAGGTCATGAAGGAGAAGAACGGCAGCAGCACCTGGCCGGTGACGTACATGTGGTGGGCCCACACCGTCACGGACAGACCGGCGATCGCGATGGTGGCCGCGATGAGGCCGGAGTAGCCGAACATCGGCTTGCGGCTGAAGACCGGGATGATCTCCGACACGATGCCGAAGAACGGCAGCGCGATGATGTACACCTCGGGGTGGCCGAAGAACCAGAAGAGGTGCTGCCAGAGCATCACTCCGCCGTTGGCCGGGTCGAAGACGTGTGCTCCGAATTTACGGTCCGCCTCCAGCGCGAAGAGCGCGGCGGCCAGGACCGGGAAGGCCAGCAGGACGAGCACGGCGGTGAGCAGGACGTTCCAGACGAAGATCGACATCCGGAACATCGTCATGCCGGGCGCGCGCATGCAGATGATGGTGGTGATGAAGTTGACCGCACCGAGGATCGTGCCGAAGCCGGAGAAGGCCAGACCCATGATCCACATGTCGGCGCCGACACCCGGCGAGCGGACGGCGTCCGACAGCGGGGAGTAGGCGAACCAGCCGAAGTCGGCCGCACCCTGCGGGGTGAGGAACCCACCGACAGCGATGGTCGAGCCGAACAGGTAGAGCCAGTAGGCGAACATGTTCAGTCGCGGGAAGGCGACGTCGGGGGCGCCGATCTGGAGGGGCATGATCCAGTTCGCGAAGCCCGCGAAGAGCGGGGTGGCGAACATCAGCAGCATGATCGTGCCGTGCATGGTGAACGCCTGGTTGAACTGCTCGTTCGAGAGGATCTGCGTCCCCGGACGGGCGAGCTCGGCGCGCATGACGAGCGCCAGGATGCCACCGATCAGGAAGAAGGCGAACGAGGTACCGAGGTACATCGTGCCGATCGTCTTGTGGTCGGTGGTCGTCAGCCACTTGATGATGGTCGAACCGGGCTTGCGGGTGCGCGCGGCCCCGCCTGCGGTGACCGAGGCCCCGGATGCCCCGCCGGCGGCGGCGGGCTCGTTGAGGATAGTCACTTCTCTTCACTTCCCATGGACGTGATGCCCGAAGGCACAGCGCCTGCCTGGCCCTTGGCCCGCAGCTCCTTGAGGTGCTGCTCGTACTCGTCGTGGGTCACGACCTTGACGTTGAACAGCATCCGGGAGTGGTCCACGCCACAGAGCTCGGCACACTTCCCGCGGTAGGTACCGAGGGCGGTCGGCGTGACCTCGAACTTGTTGACCAGGCCCGGGGAGACGTCCATCTTCATCATGAAGTTGACGGGCCAGAAGTCGTGGATGACGTCCCGCGAGGTGAGGCGGAACTGCACCGTCTCGTTGATCGGCAGGTACAGCGTCGGCGGCTCCGCCGGGGTACCCACCTCGTACGCGGCGTCGGTGTTCGCCTCGTTCGGGGTCTCGGTGTTCTCGTAGTTGAACGCCCAGCTCCACTGGAAGCCCACCACGTTGACGTAGTGCTGCGGCTTGTCCGACACGTGGGTCAGGCGCGACTCGTCGCGGGCGACGAAGTAGAACAGCACCGAGACGATGACGATGGGGACCGCGGTGTACAGGGCCTCAAGGGGCACGTTGTACCGGGTCTGCGGGGGGAGCTCGACACCGGTCCGCTTGCGCCGGTGGAAGATCACGCTCCAGATGATCAGACCCCACATCAACGCACCGATCACCAGTGCCGCGATCCAGGAGCCCTGCCACATGTGGAGGACCAGGGGCCCATCCTTGGTGACCGGGCTCGGGAGGCCAAGCCTGGGGAGGTCGTTGGCCGAGCAGCCGGTAGCGGTCGCGATGACGAGGCCCAGTGCCAGCGCCTGAGGCAGCTTCCGCCGCATCGTGCGCCGCGGCGAGCGGTCGGAGCCGTTGGGACTCACTTAGCGCCTTCCCGAAGTCTCGCCCGCGATCGCGTCGTCTCTGTATCCGGGGACGCTGTGCGCCTCCCCCGACGACCCGCCCACGGGCACGGTTTGAATGCTTATGCGGGCCAAACCCTACTCCAGGCTTATGCGCTCCTGACGGGCAGGTCCCGGTAACGCGCCGCCCGGCTACCCGATCAGCCCCGGCAGGTACGGAATCGCAGGTCACCGCAGACTTCCGAGCCTCGCACACCCGATCGGGGGACGACATTGCGACACACGGGTGACGCACCGTCGGAGGCGCACGAACCGGACAAACGGGGTGATCGTCTGACGAGCTGTGAGCGGCGATACGGTGTCCGGGTGTCTTATTTCGACGTGGCATCGACCGCCCCGCTCCACCCGGTGGCCCGGCAGGCGCTGCTCGCCGCCCTGGACGAGGGCTGGGCCGACCCGGCCCGGCTCTACCGGTCGGGGCGGCAGGCCCGGATGCTGCTCGACGCGGCCCGCGAGACGGTCGCCGAGGTGCTCGGCGCCCGGGCCGACGAGATCACCTTCACCGCGAGCGGCACCCAGGCCGTCCAACTCGGCATGCTGGGCGCCCTCAAGGGCCACCGCCGCCGCGGCGCCCACCTGCTGCACTCGGCCGTCGAGCACTCCAGCGTGCTGCACACCGCCGAACTCCACGAGGCGAACGGCGGCTCGGTGGGCGTCGTCCCGGTCGACCGGCACGGCCGGGTCTCACCGGACGGATACGAACCACGGCCTGACACGGCGCTCGCCGTGCTCCAGACGGCCAATCACGAAGTGGGCACCCTCCAGCCGGTGGCCGAGGTGGCCGAGCTGCTCCGGGAGTCGGGCGTCCCGCTGCTGGTCGACGCCGCGCAGAGCGCCGGCCGGCTGCCGGTGCCGCCCGGCTGGTCCCTGCTGGCCGCCAGTGCCCACAAGTGGGGCGGCCCGGCCGGGGTCGGCGTGCTCGCCGTCCGCAAGGGGGTCAGGTACGCCTCGCCGCTGCCGGCCGACGAGCGGGAGAACGGGCGGGTGCCGGGCTTCGTCAACGTCCCCGCGATCGTCGCGGCGGCGGCCTCGCTGCGGGCCGTCCGCGCGGAGGCGGCCGCCGAGGCGGGGCGGCTGCACGGGCTGGTCGAGCGGATCCGCACCCGGGTGCCGCAGCTCGTACCCGAGGTCGAGGTGGTCGGGGATCCGGTGCGGCGCCTGCCCCACCTGGTGACCTTCTCCTGCCTCTACGTGGACGGCGAAGTCCTGCTCACCGCCCTGGACCGGTCCGGCTTCGCGGTCTCCTCCGGCTCCTCCTGCACCTCGAGCACCCTGACGCCGAGCCACGTGCTGGCCGCGATGGGCGTACTGACCGAGGGCAACGTCCGGGTCTCGCTCCCGCTGGGGGTGGCCGAGGCCGAGGTCGACCGCTTCCTGGACGTGCTCCCCGGCCTGGTCGCCGAGATCCGCGCCCCGCTCGGCCTCGACCTGGCGCCGCCCACCCCCAGCGGGGACTCGCTGGTGATCGACGCCCTGGGCAAGCTCTGCCCGCTCCCGGTGATCGAACTGGCCAAGCACCTGGCGGACGTCTCCGTAGGCGGGACGATCACCGTCCTGGCGGACGACCCGGCGGCGCGGCACGACATTCCGGCCTGGTGCGGGATGCGGGGGCAGGAGTATCTGGGGGCGGACGGTACTGCGTACCTGATCAAGCGCACCACGTGAACCGCAACAGGGGCACGGGGAACTGCGCGCGCAACCGTGCACCTGGGCGCATGGCTGGTCGCGCCGTTCCCCGCGCCCCTGGACAGTGCGACTACTTGCCGAGCTTCTGAGCCACCTCGTCGGCGGCGGCCTGGCCGTAGGCGGCCGTGAAGCGGTCCAGGAACGTCGACTTGCGGAGCTCGTACTCCTGGGTGCCGACGGTCTCGATGACCAGGGTCGCGAGCATGCAGCCCAGCTGCGCCGAGCGCTCCAGGTCGAGACTCCAGGAGAGGCCCGCGAGGAAACCGGCGCGGAAGCCGTCGCCCACGCCGGTCGGGTCGGCCTTGCGCTCCTCGGCCGGGCAGCCGACGGTGATGTCGGGCTCGCCCTTGCGCTGGATGCGGACGCCCTTGGGGCCGAGGGTGGTGATGCGGGTGCCGACGCGGTCGAGGATCTCCTCGCCCGACCAGCCGGTCTTGGTCTCGATCAGCGCGGCCTCGTACTCGTTGGTGAACAGGTACGCGGCGCCGTCCACGATCTCGCGGATGTCCTCGCCCTCGAGGCGGGCCAGCTGCTGCGAGGGGTCCGCCGCGAAGGCGTAGCCCCGGGTGCGGCACTCCTGGGTGTGGCGGACCATGGCCGCCGGGTCGTCGGCACCGATCAGGACCAGGTCGAGCCCGCCCACGCGGTCCGCGATCGGCTTGAGCTCGATGTTGCGGGCCTCGGCCATCGCGCCGGTGTAGAAGGACGCGATCTGGTTGTGGTCCTCGTCCGTGGTGCACATGAAGCGGGCGGTGTGCCGCGTCTCGGAGATGTGCACCGAGTCGGTGTCCACGTTGTTGCGGCTCAGCCAGGAGCGGTACTCCTCGAAGTCCGCACCGGCCGCGCCGACCAGGATCGGGCGCAGGCCCAGCACACCCATGCCGAAGGCGATGTTGGGGGCGACCCCACCGCGGCGGATGTCGAGGGTGTCGACCAGGAACGAGAGCGAGACCGTGTGGAGCTGCTCGGCGACCAGCTGGTCGGCGAAGCGCCCGGGGAAGGTCATCAGGTGGTCGGTTGCGATCGAGCCGGCGACGGCGATGCGCACGGAGGTCTCCTAGGTGGCCCTGGGCCGGGAGCGGTGGACGGAACCCCCACACGGTACTAGGCCCGGGCCGCCTGGCCCTAGCGAGTGTCACCTCAGGGGGCACCCGGTGCCTCTTCCACCCCTACGAGTGGCTACCCCGGAGTAGCTCTGGCAGGGCCCGTACGGCGGACCTAGGGTCGGCAGGGAGAGGGCCGGAAGCCCAGCCCCTCGCCGTCGCTTGAATCGGAGCCTTCCCCGATGTTTCCCAGTGACCCTGCCACGCAGCCCGGCCGCCGTCCCTTTGCCGTCACCTCTCGATCGGGCAGCGCTCCTCGAACGGGTGACGATCCGGACAGTCTGGCGGCGCTGGTGAGCACCTCCCGTCGGATGGGCCGGTTCTGGCCCTCCCCCTCCCCGCGTCCGCAGGCGGCGGTGGCCGCCCCCGTCGGGGTCTCGGTGCCGGCCCGGGCGCAGCGCCTGGTGGCGGGGATGACGGAGTACGGCGGCTGACCGGGCCGGCGCCAAGGTGGAACCGATTTCTCCCGGGGCACGTCAAACCCGCGCAGTGCCGCTCACGCGGCGGCGTCCTGACCCTCGGGAGGAAGCAGAGATGGACGAGAACACCGCAGTGGCCCCCGGCCTCCGCAGGCGGCGGGCGGCCGCCCTGGCCGGGCTGCTGCTCGTAGGAGCCCTGGCCGCCTGCGGCCCGAAGGGCGGGTCCACCGGCGCGAGCGCCTCGCTGACCACGCCGCCCGCTTCGGCGAGCACGTCCTCGGCCGCCTCCGCCTCGGCTCCCCCGGCGAGCACCCCGACCACCCCGAGCACGACGGGCGGCAGCACCGGGGCGACCGTCAGCCCGACCCTGCCCTCCAACCCGGGCATCGCCAGCGGCGAGCCCGCGCCGGTCAAGCTGCCCGCGCTGGGCTACCAGTCCATGGGCGACATGCTCACGGTCTACTTCTACGGCGGCACCTGCGAGGAGTACGGGCTCAAGGCGGACGAGTCCCAGCAGGGCAAGGTGCTCGTCCGGGTCGTGGTCACCAAGCCGGCCGCCCCCGGCAAGGTCTGCTCGCACCTGGTGAAGAAGAACAACGTCGCCGCTCAGCTGAGCCACCCGCTGCAGGGCCGGGCCGTGGTCGACCAGGCGACCGGCGAGACGCTCACCCTGGACGCCGGCCCGGCCGGCGGTCCGCAGTAGCCGGGCCCCGGACATGACGCAGGGCCCCGGCGATCCGATCGCCGGGGCCCTGCGTCGAGCACGACTAGCTGAAGCTGTCGCCGCAGGCGCAGGAGCCGGTCGCGTTCGGGTTGTCGATCGTGAAGCCCTGCTTCTCGATGGTGTCGACGAAGTCGACCGTGGCGCCGCCCAGGTACGGGGCGCTCATCCGGTCGGTGACGACCTTCACACCGTTGAAGTCCTTCACCACGTCGCCGTCGAGCGAGCGCTCGTCGAAGAACAGCTGGTAGCGCAGGCCCGAGCAGCCACCCGGCTGGACGGCGACGCGCAGCGCGAGGTCGTCGCGGCCTTCCTGCTCCAGCAGGCCCTTCACCTTGGCCGCGGCGGCATCGGTAAGGAGCAGACCACTCTCGACGGTGGTCTTGTCGTCCTGGACGGTCATCTGCTTACTCCCGGTCTTCGACGGCGTTCTGCCGCCAGTGCCAACCAGTGGCCACCCGGATTCCATTCCCGGGCCTGCCGTCCTGGTGATTCTGCTCTGGGGCCCGCTGTGCCAAGCCCACTCCACGGTCCATGCTCGCACACCCGCGAAGGACCGGGCACCGTCCGATCCTGGTAAATGGATCCCATTCCCCGACGACCGGGGCCAGGATGGCGACGTGCTCATTCGCCAACTCCGGGACAGCTCGGCCGACGCCGAGGCCGTACAGACCGTCACCCGCCGGGCCTTCAGCGCGCTGCACGGCCCGCCGCCCGCCGGGTACGACCCGCGCGGCTCGGTGATGCGGCTGGCCCGCACCAGGCACCTGGCCACCACCGACCCGGGCGGTTGCTGGATCGCCGAGCAGGACGGCGAGCCGGTGGGCATCGCACTCTCGCTGAAGCGGGAGGGGGTGTGGATGCTCTCGCTCTTCGCCGTGGTGCCCGAGGCCCAGGGTGAAGGGGTCGGCCGGCTGCTGCTCGAGCGGGCGGCCGGGCACGGGCGCGGCTGCCTGCGCGGCATGCTCTGCGCCTCGGCCTCCCCGGCCGCCGCCCGGCGCTACCGGCAGGCCGGCTTCACCCTGCACCCGGCCATGAAGCTGGCCGGCCATGTCGACCGCTCCCGGCTGCTCGACCCGGGCGACATCCCGGTGCACCCGGGCGGCCCGGCCCACGTCCACCTGCTCGACTCGGTGGACCGCCGGATCCGGGGCGCCGCGCACGGGCCGGACCACACCTTCATGCGGGCCCACTTCGAGGAGCTGCTGGTCGCCGACACCCTCGCGGGCAGCGGCTACTGCTACCGGGACGGCGGGGTGATCCGGCTGCTCGCGGCCACCTCCAAGCGGATCGCCGCCCGGCTGCTGCGCGAGGCGCTGGCCCGGGTGCCGGACGGCACCGAGGCCCAGCTCGAGTTCCTCACCGCCGACCAGGAGTGGGCCGTCGACGTGGGCCTCGAACTGGGCCTCACCCTCACCACCACCGGCTACCTGGCCGTCCGGGGCATGAAGCCCCCGGCGCCGTACGTGCCGAGCAGTGCGTTCGTCTGATGCTCACGCCATGGTGGCGAGGATCTCCTCGACCATCTCCATGGTGGTGCCCGGGTGCAGGAAGGCGAAGCGGGCGACCGTCTCGCCGTCCCAGCCGGTCGGGGTGACGAAGCCGATCTGGTCGGCCAGCAGCTGCTGCGACCAGCGGTAGTAGTCGGCGTTGGTCCAGCCGGTGCGGCGGAAGCAGACGGCGGAGAGCTGCGGGTCGTGCAGCAACTCGAGGTGCTCGGTGTCGCGGATCACCTGGGCGGTGTCCTGGGCCAGCTCGAGGCCGGCCTCGATCGCGTCGGTGTAGGCCTGGGTGCCGTGCACGGCGAGCGAGAACCAGAGCGGCAGGCCGCGGGCCCGGCGGGTCAGGTGGTAGGCGTAGTCGGTGGGGTTCCACTCGTCGCCCTCGGTGTGCAGCACGTCCAGGTAGGAGGCGTCCTGGGTGTGCACGGCGCGGGCCAGCTGCGGGTTGCGGTAGATCAGCGCGGCGCAGTCGAACGGCGCGAACAGCCACTTGTGCGGGTCGACCACGAAGGAGTCGGCGTGCTCGATGCCGTTGTAGCGGGCCCGCACCGAGGGGGCGAAGAGGCCGGCGCCGCCGTACGCGCCGTCCACGTGGAACCACAGGCCGCGCTCGCGGGTGACCTCGGAGAGGCCCTGCAGGTCGTCGACGATGCCCTCGTTGGTGGTGCCGGCCGTGCCGACGACGGCGATGACCGTCTCGGGGTTGGGGTCGGCGGCCAGGGCGGCGCGCAGGGCCTCGCCGGTGAAGCGGCGGTCCACGGTCCGGACGGGGAAGGCCTCGACGCCGATGATGTTGAAGGTGTTCTTGACCGAGGAGTGCACCTGGTCCGCGACGGCGACCCGCAGCCGGGCCTCCGGCCCGACGTTCAGCTTGCGGCGGGCGGTGTCGCGGGCGACGACGAGCGCCGAGAGGTTGCCCGCGGAGCCGCCGGAGACGAAGGTGCCGCCCGCGCTCTCGGGCAGGCCGGCCCGGTCCGCTATCAGGCGCAGCACCTGGTTCTCGGCGGCGATGGCGCCGGCGGCCTCCAGCCAGGAGATGCCCTGCAGGGAGGCGCAGCTGACCACCATGTCGAAGAGCAGCGCGGCCTTGGTGGGGGCGCAGGGGATGAAGGAGAGGTACCGCGGGCTGTCGGCGGAGATCACGGCCCGGGAGAGCTCGTGGTCGTACAGCTTCAGCACGTCGGCGGGGGCGTTGCCGTGCTCGTTGAGCAGGCCGGCCAGGTGGGCCCGCAGGTGTTCGCCGTCACCGGGGTGGTCGAGCGGCACGGGATCGTACTGCAGCCGCTCGCGCATGTAGCCGAAAACCAGGTCGACCAGCTCGCTGTCGGGCTGGTGCATGCGGTGGGGTGCTGCGGACACGGTGGTGCCTCTCGCCGTGGGGGTCAGGGGGACAAGATCAGCGTAGGCAGCCGGGCCCACCCCCCGCGCGTCGGAACCCGGCCGCCCCCGCAGCTTTCCGGCGTGTTCGGGCCTGCTGACGCAGCTTTCCTGCAGTTGCACCATCAGGGGCGCGGGGAACTGCGCCAAGCGGAAGAGTGCAGGTCCGTCACCTTCCGCCCTCGCGCAGTTCCCCGCGCCCCTGGGTGTTGCAACTGACTCTCAGCCGATCAGCTGGGACAGCACGACCGAGCTGCGGCTGCGCTGGACGCCCGGCTCGCGGCGGATGCGTTCGATCACGGCCTCCAGGTGCCGGGTGTCGGCCGCGCGGAGGTGGACGAGTGCGTCGGGGTCACCGGTGACGGTCCAGGCGGCGACGACTTCGGGGAACTGCCGCAGGCTGGCCAGAATCTCTTCGGGAGCGGTGCGTTCGCGGCAGTAGACCTCGACGAAGGCCTCGGTCTGCCAGCCGAGCAGCGCGGGGTCGAGTACGACGGTGAACCCCCGGACCACGCCGCGGGCCCGCAGCCGGTCGATCCGCCGCCGGACGGCCGTCGCGGAGAGGTTGGCGAGCAGGCCGATCTCGGCGTAGGAGGCCCGGCCGTCCCGGGCCAGGTGGGTGAGCAGGAGCCGGTCGGTCTCGTCCAGGGTGGCCCCGCCCAATTCGGGCGGTCTGCTCGTGCTCATCGGTGCGGGGCTCCACGGAGTGCTGGTTCTAGCAGGGCAGCGGGACCGCAGAAACGTCCCGCCGCCCCCATTCTCGCGGTTAATCCGGGTCAGTCCACCAGGAGGACGATCTTTCCCCGGGTTCTCCCCTCGGCGTTCAGCGCCTGGGCACTGGCCGCCTGCGCGAGCGGGAAGGTGGAGGCGACCGGCACGGAGAGCTTCCCCGCGTCGGCGAGGTCGGCCAGCGCCGTCAGGTCGGCGGCGTCGGGGCGGACCCAGACGTAGTGCCCGCCGAGCGCGACCACACCGTAGTCGGCGACGGAGGCGATCCGGGTCCGGTCCCGGACCAGTTCGGCCGAGAGCGCGGCCATCCCGCCGCCGACCAGGTCGAGCGCGGCGTCCACGCCGTCGGGGGCGAGCTCCCGGACCCGCTCGGCCAGCCCCTCGCCGTGGGCGACCGGCTCGGCACCGAGCCCGCGCAGCCAGTCGTGGTTGCGCTCGCTCGCGGTGCCGATCACCCGGGCCCCGAGCGAGACGCCGATCTGCACGGCCAGCGAGCCGACCCCGCCCGCCGCCGCGTGGATCAGCACCGTCTCCCCCGCCGCGAGCCGCAGCGCCTTGACCAGGCCCTGGTAGGCGGTGAGCCCGGCCAGCGGCAGCCCGCCGGCGGCGGCCCAGTCGAGGGCGGCGGGCTTGCGGGCCAGGGTGCGGACGGGCGCGGCCACCAGCTCGGCGTAGGTGCCGTGCTCGACGCAGTCCTTGCGGACGTAGCCGATCACTTCGTCACCGACCGCATACTCGGTGACTCCCCCGCCGACGGCCTGCACCACTCCGGCCAGGTCCCAGCCCATGACCAGCGGGAAGTGGGCGTCGATCATGCCGTCCAGGTACCCCTCCCGGATCTTCCAGTCGACGGGGTTGACCCCGGCGGCCTTGACCCGGACCAGTACGGAGTCGGGGCCGACCTTGGGGTCGGGGAGTTCGGTGTACTCGACGACCTCGGGGCCGCCGTACCGCCTGATCGCGATTGCCTTCATGCCTCAAGGCCACCCGTAACCGCACGTCGGCGCACCCCGGAGGACTCCGTTAAGGGGGTCGCCGTTTTCGTCACATCGACAATCTGTCCATCGTCAGAGTGACGCTAACGGGTTATGATAGATAGCGTCAGATAGACGAAAAGGGCTGACTGTTCGGCCGCACAGGAGAGGGCACCCGCCCGTGACCACCACCATCGAGACCTACGGTGTCGACCCCACCCCGACCCCGCTCGCACTGCTGCTGCTCGGCCGCGAATCGGACCCGAACAGCGAGCGCGGCGTGGAGTGCCCCGGCGACCTGCCCGCCGCCTCCGACCCGGACCTGGTGGCCCGGGCCCGCGCGGCGAAGGAGAAGCTGGGCGACCGGGTCTTCATCCTGGGCCACCACTACCAGCGTGACGAGGTCATCGAGTTCGCCGACGTGACCGGCGACTCGTTCAAGCTGGCCCGTGACGCCGCCGCCCGCCCGGAGGCCGAGTACATCGTCTTCTGCGGCGTGCACTTCATGGCCGAGTCGGCCGACATCCTCACCGGCAGCGCCCAGCAGGTGATCCTGCCGGACCTCGCGGCCGGCTGCTCGATGGCCGACATGGCCACCGCCGAGCAGGTCGCCGAGTGCTGGGACGTCCTTCGCGATGCCGGCATCGCCGACGTGACCGTGCCGGTCTCGTACATGAACTCCTCGGCCGACATCAAGGCCTTCACCGGCAAGCACGGCGGCACCATCTGCACCTCCTCCAACGCGCAGCGCGCCCTGGAGTGGGCGTTCGAGCAGGGACAGAAGGTGCTCTTCCTGCCGGACCAGCACCTGGGCCGCAACACGGCCGTCCGCGACATGGGCTTCTCGCTGGACGACTGCGTGCTCTACAACCCGCACAAGCCGAACGGCGGTCTGACCGTCGAGGAGCTGCGGAACGCCAAGATGATCCTGTGGCGCGGGCACTGCTCGGTGCACGGCCGCTTCTCGCTGGACTCGGTGAACGACGTCCGCGAGCGGATCCCGGGCGTGACCGTCCTCGTGCACCCGGAGTGCAAGCACGAGGTCGTCTCGGCCGCCGACATGGTGGGCTCGACCGAGTACATCATCAAGGCGCTGGACGCGGCCGAGCCGGGCTCCAAGTGGGCCATCGGCACCGAGCTGAACCTGGTCCGCCGCCTGGCCAAGGCGCACCCGGACAAGGAGATCGTCTTCCTCGACCGGGCCGTCTGCTTCTGCTCGACCATGAACCGGATCGACCTGCCGCACCTGGTCTGGGCGCTGGAGTCGCTGGTCGAGGGCCGGGTGCCGAACGTGATCACCGTCGACCCGGAGACCGAGAAGTACGCCAAGGCCGCGCTGGACCGGATGCTGGCCCTGCCGTAGCCCCGGGCACACAGAAGGGCGGGCACCCGGAAAGGTGCCCGCCCTTCTTGTCGTGCGTAGGACTACTCCGCGAAGCCGGGGATGATTCCCTCGCCCTCGGACAGCAGCATCGCCTTGACCTGCTCGATCGTCGCATCAGCGTCGGGGAGGATCAGGTCGGACGGCTCCAGGGAGTCGTCCGGCAGCGGGGTGCCGTGCTCGCGCACGGCGTCCAGCAGCTTGCCGAGCGCGACCCGGAACTGCTCCTCGTCCCCCGACTCCAGTGCGGTGAGCAGCTCGTCGTCGAGCTGGTTGAGCCGGTTCAGGTGGTCGTCGCCGACCTGGAACTGCCCCTCACCCATGACCCGCATGATCATGCCGGTGTTTCTCCCAACCTAGCGCGAGCGATGGCTACTTGTTGTAGTTGATCTTGTTGCCCTCGGGCTTGCCCTGCTCGATCGCCTGCGGGGCGGCGGCCGGGCTGCCTCCGGTGAGCTCGGCCTTCATCCGGGCCAGCTCCAGCTCGACGTCGGACCCGCCGGCCACCCGCTCCAGCTCGGCCTCGATGTCGTCCTTGCGGCCGAGGCCGCTGTTGTCGTCGAGCGCGCCGGAGGCGAGGAGCTCGTCGATCGCGCCGGCCCGGGCCTGCATCTGGGCCGTCTTGTCCTCGGCCCGCTGGATGGCCAGGCCGACGTCGCCCATCTCCTCCGAGATGCCGGAGAAGGACTCCGCGATCCGGGTCTGCGCCTGGGCGGCGGTGTAGGTGGCCTTGATGGTCTCCTTCTTGGTGCGGAAGGCGTCCACCTTGGCCTGCAGGCGCTGGGAGGCGAGCGTGAGCTTCTCCTCCTCGGCCTGCAGCTGCTGGTACTGCGTCTCCAGGTCGGTGATCTGGGACTGCATGTTGGCCTTGCGCGTGAGCGCCTCGCGGGCCAGGTCCTCGCGGCCGAGCGAGAGCGCCTTGCGGCCCTGCTCCTCGTACTTCGCCGACTGCTGCTGCAGCTGCGTCAGCTGGAGCTCCAACCGCTTGCGGGAGGTGGCCACGTCGGCGACACCCCGGCGCACCTTCTGCAGCAGCTCCAGCTGCTTCTGGTACGAGTAGTCGAGCGTCTCGCGCGGGTCCTCCGCCCGGTCCAGGGCCTTGTTCGCCTTGGAGCGGAAGATCAGCCCCATACGCTTCATGATTCCGTCGCTCATGGGCCTCGGGTGCCCCCTTCTCGGGCCTGCGGTCGTCTCGTAGCTGACAGGGTGCAGTGTATGTGCAGCGAGTGGCTCGCCGCAGTGCACCTGCCTGCAACAAGAGTGCTACAACCTCGGGCCCGGTGGCATCGTCCCTGGGGTGGAGGAGACTCCGCCCCATGATCCACCGGAAGAAGGGCGACCCGTAGGGGACGCGCCGGGGCTCCCCGGATGCGATCGATACCGGTTCGGGTCCGACGGCACGGGAACATCGCACGAACCACCACGTACGCTGGGGGTGTGTTCCGACGCCGCTCAGATGATGCCTCCTCCTCCGCCACCGCGCTGGCCGAGCAGGACGAGAAGACCCTGCCCCGCGACCCGCAGGCCCGCAAGGGCCGCCCGACGCCCAAGCGCAGCGAGGCCGAGGCCAACCGCCGCAGCCGGGTGACGGTGCCCAAGGACCGCAAGGAGGCCGCCAAGCAGGCGCGGGAGCGCATGCGGGCCGAGCGCGAGAAGCAGCGCGTCGGCCTGATCGAGGGCGACGAGCGCCACCTGCCGGCCCGTGACAAGGGCCCGGTCCGCAAGTTCGCGCGTGACTACATCGACTCGCGCTGGTCGCTGGCCGAGTTCTTCCTGCCCTACGCCGTGCTCGTACTGATCCTCAGCGTGACCAGGGTGCAGTCGCTGCAGCTGCTCTCCACGCTGCTCTTCATGGTCTTCTTCGTCCTGGTGGTCGCGGACTTCTTCCGCCTGGGCCTCGGCCTGCGCCGCTCGCTGGCCAACCGCTTCCCCGGCCAGCACACCCGCGGCGCCGTCCCGTACGCGCTGATGCGCACCCTGCAGATGCGCCGACTGCGGCTGCCCAAGCCGCAGGTCAAGCGGGGCGAGCGGCCCTGACCACCGAGCCCGTACCGCCCTACCCCCCGGTGCCTCCGTACTCGTCCTGGGCCGTGCCGTCCGCGACGGGCTGGGCCCAGGGGATCGAGCCGTACGGGCTGCCCGGTCAGCCGGCCGGCGCGCACGACCGGCTGCCGGCCTTCCCGGCCCAGCCGGCCGGGGCGTGGCTGGACCGGCAGGGCGGGCTGCGGAACCTGGTGCGCCAGGAGCTGGTCGCCCGGCAGCTCGCCGAGCGGATCGGCACCCGGACCGGGCTGCGGGTGCTCGACGTCGGCTGCGGCCAGGGCACCCAGGCGCTGCGGCTGGCCCGCGCCGGCCACCTGGTGACCGGCCTCGACCCGGACTCGGTGACCCTCGGCGCCGCCCAGGCCGCGCTGGCGGCCGAGCCGGTGGAGGTCCGCGAGCGGGTCCGGCTGCTCAGCGGGGACGGGCACAGCTGCGGCCGCTGGTTCGGCCCGCGCAGCTTCGACCTGGTGCTCTGCCACGGCGTGCTGATGTACCTGTCCGACCCCGACCCGATGCTGGCCTCGCTGGCCCGGATGCTGGCCCCCGGCGGACTGCTCTCGCTCCTGGTGCGCAACGCCGACGCGCTCGCCATGCGGGCCGGGCTGACCGGCGACTGGCGCTCGGCACTGGCCGCCTTCGACTCCCCGCGCTACACCAACGGGCTCGGCCTGCCCGCCCGCGCCGACCGGCTGCTCGACCTGGCCGAGACGATGCGGGAGGTCTCGGTGCCGATGCGGCACTGGTACGGGGTCCGGGTCTTCACCGACACCACCCCCGACGCCGACGCCCCGGTGGACGGCCGGCAGCTCGCCCAGCTGATCGACGCCGAGGAGCGGGCCGGCCGGGAGGACCCGTACCGGCGGGTGGCCGCCCTGCTGCACGTCGTGGGCGAGAAGTAGCGGCCACCGCTCCGGGGCTCGTCAGCCCTCGTGCAGGCTCATCGAGTAGATGACACTGTCGTCCTCCAGGAGGACGGCCTTGTCGATGCCGCTGTCCAGGAGGCCGCGCCACTCCTCGCCGATCCAGGACTCGGCGTCACCCTGGTTCTGGTGCTCCTCGGACTGACCGGTCACGGTGCCGTCCGCCTTCTCGTACCGCCACGTCCACGCCATGCCGTGCTCCTCCCGCTCGTGCCGCTGGTGGTGCGAACAGTAGCCTGCCCACCCGCCCGGGCCCCATGCGCCGTCAGGCAGGATGTGCCCCATGCGCACTCTGATCCTCGGCGGCGCCCGGTCCGGCAAGTCCACCCGGGCCGAGCAGCTGCTGGCCGCCCACGAAGACGTCCTGTACGTGGCCACCAGCGGCACCCGGGACGGCGACCAGGACTGGGCGCACCGCGTGGACCTGCACCGACGCCGCCGCCCGGCGAGCTGGCGGACGGCCGAGACCTGCGACCTGGAGGCGGTGCTCGCCGACGGCGCCGACCCGGCCCCGGTGCTGATCGACTGTCTGGCGCTGTGGCTCACCGCGGTGATGGACGAGTGCGGCGCCTGGGCCCAGGACGGCTGGCACGGCGGCGCCGAGGAGGCCGTGCTCGCCCGCTGCCGCGCGCTGGCCGAGGCCTGGCGCCTGACGCGGCGCCAGGTGATCGCCGTCTCCAACGAAGTCGGCATGGGCGTCGTCCCGGCCACGGCGGCCGGGCGGCGCTTCCGCGACACCCTCGGCCGGCTCAACATGGACGTGGCCGAGGCCTCGGAGCGGGTGCTGCTCGTGGTGGCCGGGCAGGTGCTGACCGTCAAACCTCTTGGCGTGTAGCCTTCCGAGCGATGGACACCACCGTGGATCTCGATACCTTCTCCTCCCTCGTCGAGCGCCCTGACGAGAGCGCGCGCCGGGCCGCCGAGGAGCGCTGGCAGCAGCTGGACAAGCCGCGCGGCGGCCTCGGGCAGCTGGAGGAGCTGGGCGCCTGGCTCGCCTCCGTGCAGGGAGCGGCTCCGGTGCGGCCGCTGGGTGCCGCCAAGGTGGTGCTCTTCGCGGGCGACCACGGCGTCGCCTCGCTCGGCCTGTCCCGCGCGAGCGAGCCCGGGCGGACCGCCGAGCGGGTGCACGCGGTGCTCGAGGGCACCGCGCCGGTCGCCGTGCTGGCCAACCGCTACGGCGCCGAGGTGCGCGTGGTGGACCTCGCGGTGGACGCCCCCGAGAGCGAGTTCCCCGCCGAGGTGACCCGCTTCCGGGTCCGCCGGGGCTCCGGCCGGATCGACGTCGAGGACGCGCTCACCCCCGAGGAGGCCGTGCGCGCCTTCCGGGCCGGGATGGCCGTGGCCGACGAGGAGGCCGACGCCGGGACGGACCTGGTGGTGCTCGGCGACCTCGGGGTCGGCTCGACCACCCCCGCCGCCGTACTGATCGGCGCGCTCTGCGGCACCGACGCCGCGGCCGTCACCGGGCGCGGCTCGGGCATCGACGACCACACCTGGATGGTCAAGTGCTCCACCGTCCGCGACGCGCTGCGCCGGGCCCGCCCGGTGCTCGGTGACCAGATCGCGCTGCTCGGCGCCGTCGGCGGCGCGGACTTCGCCGCGATCACCGGCTTCCTGCTGCAGGCCGCCGCGCGCAAGCTGCCGGTGGTGCTGGACGGCGTGGTGTCGGCCGCCTGCGCCCTGGTCGCCCAGCGGGTGGCCTTCCGGGCACCCGAGTGGTGGCGTGCCGGGCAGATCTCCGGCGAGCCCGCCCAGGCCAAGGCCTTCGACCGCCTGACCCTCACCCCGCTGCAGAGCCTCGGGGTCGCGATGGGCGAGGGCGTGGGCGCGCTGCTCACCCTCCCGCTGCTGCAGGCCGCCTCGGACACGCTGGCCGAGCCCTCCGAAACCTTCACCGTGACCAAGGTGGCCCGCGCTCCGAAGGAGCCGCCGCGCCTGCCGACCGCCGCGGAGCTGCTCGGCCGGGTCTGAGCCCCGTGCTGGACGGACTGCGCTTCTCCTTCGGCACGCTCTCGGTGCTACGGGTGCGGGTCGACCGCTGGGACCGGGAGACGGCGGGGCGGGCGATGCTCGCCGCTCCGCTGGTCGCGCTGGTGCTCGGCGCGCTCGCCGCCGGGGCCGGGGCGCTGGTGGCCTGGCGCGGCAACAGCCTGCTCGCGGGCACCGCCTCGGTGGCCGTGCTCGCCGCGCTGACCCGCGGACTGCACCTGGACGGCCTGGCCGACGTCGCGGACGGACTCGGCAGCGGCAAGCCGGCCGAGGACGCGCTGCGGATCATGAAGCAGTCGGACATCGGCCCGTTCGGCGTGCTCACCCTGGTGCTCGCCCTGCTGGCCCAGGTGGCCGCACTGGCCGCGCAGTTCGCCCACTCCCCCGCCCGGGGGGCGCTCGCCGTACTCACCGCGGCGCTGGCCGCCCGCTGCGCGCTGGCCTGGGGCTGCCTGCGCTCGGTGCCGGCCGCCCGGCCGGGCGGCCTGGGCGCGATGGTCGCGGGCACCGTACCGGCCGGTGGCGCACTGACGGTCACCGCCCTGTCGGCCCTCGCGGTCGGGTTCGGGCCCGGCGGCTGGCACCGGCCGCTCGCCCTGGCCGTCGGGGTGGGCGCGGCCTGGCTGCTGCTGCGCCGCTGCGTCCGACGTCTCGATGGCATCACGGGTGACGTGCTCGGCGCCATGGCGGAAACCGCCGCCACCGCCACTCTGGTCAGCCTGTCGATCAGCGGTTAGCTTCATCATCTGACGAATTGACGCGGCGTCAGCGATCCGTGTCCGTTCACCGCCCGTACCGTTGCCTGAAGTGACCAGAAGCCGGTGACCGCTTGGCGTCGGCATCATCCCAACATGCGGACTACCATGCGGGGAGCATCTCGTAGCCCTGCGCCCGCCGCCGGGCGTGGACCGCGAAAAGAACAGGACGCATTGACGTGACTGTACTGTCTGTGAGCACCTCCGCCGCTGCCGCGCAGCGGGTGGACGCGCTGGTGATCGGCACCGCCAAGGGCCCCAAGGGCCTGGTGCTGGCCAAGGGCGCCGAGGCCGTGGCCGAGGCGTTCGAGGGCAAGCTCGCCGAGCTCCTCACCACCCTGGGTGCCTCCGGCGCCGAGGGCGAGGCCGTCAAGCTGCCCGCCGCCGCCGGTCTGAAGGCCGGCCTGGTGCTGGCGGTCGGCCTGGGCGAGGCCGCCGAGGAGGGCTACCCGGCCGAGTCGCTGCGTCGCGCCGCCGGTGTCGCCGCCCGCGCGCTCTCCGGTGCCAAGAAGGCCTCGCTGCTCCTGCCGGCCGCCTCGGCCGAAGAGTTCGAGGCCGTCGCGCTCGGCGCGCTGCTCGGTGCCTACGAGTACACCGCGTACAAGGGCGACGCCGGCAAGGGCCCGGTCGGCGACCTGGTGCTGCTGACGGACCGCAAGGGCAGCAAGGAGGCCAAGGCGGCCGCCGAGCGCGCCACCGCGCTGGGCGAGGAGATCAACCGCGCCCGCGACCTGATCAACGCCGCCCCGAACGACCTGAACCCGAAGGCCTTCGCCGCCATCGCGCAGGCCGCGGGCAAGGAGCACGGCTTCAAGGTCGAGGTCTGGGACGAGAAGGCGCTCACCAAGGGCGGCTTCGGCGGCATCCTGGGCGTCGGCAACGGCTCGGAGAACCCGCCCCGCCTGGTGAAGGTGGCCTACACCCACCCGAAGGCCAAGCAGACCATCGCGCTGGTCGGCAAGGGCATCACCTACGACTCGGGCGGCATCTCGCTGAAGCCGGCCGGCCACAACGAGACCATGAAGTGCGACATGTCCGGCGCCGCCGCCGTGTTCGCCACCGTCGTGGCCGCCAAGCGCCTGGGCCTGCAGGTCAACATCACCACCTGGCTCGCCCTCGCGGAGAACATGCCCTCGGGCAGCGCCACCCGCCCGGGTGACGTGCTGAAGATGTACGGCGGCAAGACCGTCGAGTGCCTCAACACCGACGCCGAGGGCCGCCTGGTGCTGGCCGACGCGATCGTGCGGGCCGGCGAGGAGAACCCGGACGTCATCATCGACGTCGCCACCCTGACCGGTGCCATGGTCTTCGCGCTGGGCAACCGCACCTTCGGTGTGATGGCCAACAACGACGAGCTGCGCACCCGCCTGCACGGCACCGCCGAGGCGGTCGGCGAGGCCTCCTGGCCGATGCCGCTCCCGGCCGACATGCGCAAGGGCCTGACCGAGTCGAGCATCGCCGACATGGCCAACATGGGCGAGCGGATGGGCGGCGGCCTGGTGGCCGGCGTCTTCCTGCAGGAGTTCGTCGCCGAGGGCACCGACTGGGCGCACCTCGACATCGCCGGCCCGGCCTTCCACGAGGGCGCGGCCTACGGCTACACCCCCAAGGGCGGCACCGGCTCCGCGATCCGCACCCTGGTCCGCTTCGCGGAGGACACCGCCGCGGGCGCCTGACCGCGCGGCAGTACGTCACGGAAGGCCCGGTGCGCACCGCAGCACCGGGCCTTCCGGCATCCCCGGACGAAGTTACCAATCGGTAATCTGACCGGCCTTGCGCAGCCGCCCTGTTCGCCCCGGGCGAAACTTTGTTCCGTACGGTGGAACTCGGCCGGGACCAGCCGCCCGCCCGCCGCCGCGAAGGCCCGGGCTGTACGGCTGTGACCTGCGGCGATACCCTGACGCGCAGGCCGAACGGCCCCCTGTCCCACCCCTTGGGCACCCCCGGGGGGTGGACCCGGACATCAGCCGCCGTGAACAAGTGCGAAGATGTATTTCCGGCATGACTGGGCGCCTTACAAGGCACCCCGCACCGACCGGACCGCGACCGGCCCGGCGATCCGCACCTCATTTGCATGGAGGACGTGACGTGGCGAACGACGCCAGCACCGTTTTCGACGTAGTCATTCTCGGAGGCGGAAGCGGCGGTTACGCCGCGGCGCTCCGCGCCGCTCAGCTGGGTCTGAGCGTCGCCCTGATCGAGAAGGGCGAGCTGGGCGGTACCTGCCTCCACCGTGGCTGCATCCCCACCAAGGCTCTGCTGCACGCGGCCGAGATCGCCGACGAGACCCGTGAGGCCTCGGAGTTCGGTGTCCTCGCGACCTTCCAGGGCATCGACATCAACGGCGTCCACAAGTACAAGGACGACGTCATCTCGGGCCTGTACAAGGGCCTCCAGGGCCTGGTGGCCTCCCGCAAGGTCCACTACATCCAGGGCGAGGGCAAGCTCTCCTCGCAGACCTCGGTGGACGTGAACGGCCAGCGCATCGAGGGCCGCCACATCGTCCTCGCCACCGGCTCCGTGCCGAAGTCGCTGCCGGGTCTGACCATCGACGGTGACCGCGTGATCTCCTCGGACCACGCCCTCAAGCTCGACCGCATCCCGAAGTCCGCCGTCATCCTCGGCGGCGGCGTGATCGGCGTCGAGTTCGCCTCGGTCTGGAAGTCCTTCGGCGTGGACGTCACCATCGTCGAGGCCCTGCCGCACCTGGCCCCGCTGGAGGACGAGAACTCCTCCAAGCTGCTGGAGCGCGCCTTCCGCAAGCGCGGCATCAAGTTCGAGCTCAAGGCCCGCTTCTCCGGCGTCGAGTACACCGCCGACGGTGTCCGCGTCTCCACCGAGAACGGCAAGCAGATCGACGCCGACCTGCTGCTCGTCGCCATCGGCCGCGGCCCGGTCTCGGCCGGCCTGGGCTACGAGGAGAACGGTGTCGCGATGGACCGCGGCTACGTCCTCGTCGACGAGTACATGCGCACCAACGTGCCCACCATCTCGGCCGTCGGTGACCTCGTCCCGACCCTGCAGCTGGCCCACGTCGGCTTCGCCGAGGGCATCCTGGTCGCCGAGCGCATCGCGGGCCTCAAGGCCGTGCCGATCGACTACGACGGCGTCCCGCGCGTGACCTACTGCAACCCCGAGGTCGCCTCCGTCGGCATCACCGAGGCCAAGGCCGTCGAGCTGTACGGCAAGGACAAGGTCGTCACCCTCAAGTACAACCTCGCGGGCAACGGCAAGAGCAAGATCCTCAAGACCGCCGGCGAGATCAAGCTCGTCCAGGTCAAGGACGGCGCCGTGGTCGGCGTCCACATGGTCGGCGCGCGCATGGGCGAGCAGGTCGGCGAAGCCCAGCTCATCTACAACTGGGAGGCGCTGCCCGCCGAGGTCGCGCAGCTCATCCACGCCCACCCCTCGCAGTCCGAGGCCCTGGGCGAGGCGCACCTGGCGCTGGCCGGCAAGCCGCTGCACGCGCACGACTGATCGCGCCCCACACCCTTTCCATTCCTGAACGAGAGACTTGATAGGAGTCGCTGAAACCATGGCGGTCTCAGTAACACTGCCCGCACTGGGCGAGAGCGTTTCCGAGGGCACGGTCACCCGTTGGCTCAAGGCCGAGGGCGAGCGCGTCGAGGCCGACGAGCCGCTGCTCGAGGTCTCGACCGACAAGGTCGACACCGAGATTCCGGCGCCGGTCTCCGGCATCCTGGCCGCGATCAAGGTCGGCGAGGACGAGACGGTCGAGGTCGGCGCCGAGCTGGCCATCATCGACGACGGCTCCGGTGCTCCGGTCGCCGCCGCCGCTCCGGCCGCCGTCGAGGCCCCGGCCGCTCCGGCCCCCGTGGCCGAGGCGCCCGCCGCCCCGGCCGCGCCCGCTGCTCCGGCCGCCCCGGCTGCCGCTGTTCCGGCCGCTCCCGCCGCTTCCGCCGCGGACGCCACCCCGGTCGTGCTGCCCGCGCTGGGCGAGAGCGTCGCCGAGGGCACCATCACCCGCTGGCTCAAGGCCGAGGGTGACACCGTCGAGGTCGACGAGCCGCTGCTCGAGGTCTCCACGGACAAGGTCGACACCGAGATTCCGTCGCCGGTCGCCGGTGTCCTGGTGAAGATCCTGGTCGGCGAGGACGAGACCGCCGAGGTCGGCGCCCAGCTCGCGCTGATCGGCGCCGCCGGTGCCGCTGCCCCGGCTGCCGCTCCGGCCGCCCCGGCCCCGGTCGCCGCCCCGGCGCCCGCGCCGGTGGTCGAGGCTCCGGCCGCTCCGGCTCCGGTCGCCGCGCCGGCCCCCGTGGCCGCCCCGGTCGCCGCTCCGGCTCCGATTGCCGCGCCGGCTCCGATTGCCGCCCCGGTCGCTGCCCCGGCTGCCGCCGGTGACGCCTCCGACGCGTACGTCACCCCGCTGGTCCGCAAGCTCGCGGCCGAGCAGGGTGTGGCGCTCTCCGCCGTCACCGGCACCGGTGTCGGCGGCCGCATCCGCAAGCAGGACGTGCTCGCGGCTGCCGAGGCCGCCAAGGCCGTGGCCGCCGCTCCGGCCGCCGCCGCTGCCCCGAAGGCCGCGGCCCCCGCCGCCGCCCCGTCGCAGCTGCGTGGCCAGACGGTCAAGCTGACCCGCATGCGCAAGGTCATCGCGGACAACATGCTGAAGTCGATCCAGACCTCGGCCCAGCTGACCACCGTCGTCGAGGTGGACGTCACCAACGTGATGCGCCTGCGCGAGAAGGCCAAGGCCGGCTTCCTCGCCCGCGAGGGCGTCAAGCTCTCGCCGATGCCGTTCTTCGTCAAGGCCGCGACCGAGGCCCTCAAGGTGCACGCGGTCGTCAACTCGCGCCTCAACGAGGACGACACCATCACCTACTTCGACGCCGAGCACGTGGGCATCGCGGTGGACACCGAGCGTGGCCTGATGGTGCCGGTCATCCACGACGCGGGTGACCTCAACATCGCGGGCATCGCCAAGAAGACCGCCGACCTCGCCGCCCGCACCCGCGACAGCAAGGTCAAGCCGGACGAGCTGGGTGGTGGCACCTTCACCATCACCAACACCGGCTCGCGCGGCGCGCTCTTCGACACGCCGATCATCAACATGCCGCAGTCGGCGATCCTCGGCATCGGCGCGACCGTCAAGCGCCCCGTCGTGGTCACCACGCCGGAGCTTGGCCAGACCATCGCCATCCGCGACATGGTCTACCTCGCCCTGTCGTACGACCACCGGATTGTGGACGGCGCCGACGCCGCCCGCTTCCTGGGCACCATCAAGGCCCGCCTCGAAGAGGGCGCCTTCGAGGGTGACCTCGGCCTCTGAGGCTGACAGGTAGCACGGAGCCCCCGCCCGGTCGCGAGACCAGGCGGGGGCTTCGGCGTTGTCGGCTAGGACGTGAGCGCGACCGGCATCAAAGCCGACCAGGTGTCGGGGCGGGAGGGGAAGCGGATCGCCAACGGGGTGATCGGGCCGCCGAGTTCGAGCACCAGCTGGGCGTCGGGGCCGGCCTCGGCGGCCTCGATCAGGAACTCGCGGTTCACGCCGACCCGCAGGGTGCCGTCCGGCGCCCCGTTCTCGACGACGGTGAGCCCGCCGGCCCCGTCCAGACTGAGCACCGAGACCTCGTACGCCACCCCGTCCGTGGCCCGCGTCCCGGAGTGGCTGGCGCCCGTCCGCAGGGCCTCCCGCAGGGTGCCGGCGGCCAGGCTGACGCTGTGCTGCGGCTGCAGGCGCAGGATCGAGCGGTAGTCGGGGAAGTCGAAGTCGATCCGCTCGCCGCCGATCTGGCTGCGGCCGACGGTGGCGGTGAGCAGCTGCCCGTCGAGCTCCAGCTCGACCGTGCCGGCGGTGAGCAGCGGCCGCAGCGCGTCCATGAAGGCGAGCGGGGCCAGCACCCGGACGGCGGGGCCGTCCTGTGCGGAGACCGGGGCCTGCGAGAGCGCCATCCGGTGGCGGTCGGAGGCGACCAGCCGGAGCACCTCGCCCTCGGTCTCGAGCAGGACGCCCGCCAGCTCCTCGGTGGCGGCGGCGGCGAAGCGGACGGAGTCCAGGGCGGCGGCCAGCTCGGTGGCGGGGACGGTCAGTCGGGTCGGGCGCATCGGGTTCTCCCAGTGGTCGATCAGCGTACGGACCGTGGAGAGCTCGGCGCGGGCGTCGGCGAGGCCGTCCTCCAGCCGCCGCAGGTGGGTGTCCAGCACCCGGTGGGCCTGCGGCGGCGGAGCGGTGAGCACCACGGCGATCTCCGCCAGCGGCAGCCCCACCCGGCGAAGCCGGGCGATCAGCCGGGCGGCCGGCAGCTGCTCCTCGGCGTACCAGCGGTACCCCGTGCGGTCGTCCACCCGGGCGGGCCCGAAGACCCCGGCCCCGTCGTAGAACCGCAGCGCGCTCACGCTGAGCCCGCTGGCCCTGGCCATCTCCCCGATACTGCGCATCCCGCTCTCCACGCCCCCGACTCTGTGGCCTCGACCTGGTCGAGGGTCAACAGTCCATCAGGAGGACGCGGCAGCGCCAATGGAGGCGTCAACACATGCGTTCGGGGTGGGGAACGGCGATGCTGGAGCGGTGATGTACGAGACGGACTTCTGGCAGCTCATCGACGACAGCCGGGCGGCGGCGGACGGCGACCCGGACGAGCAGGCCGACGCCTTGGTGGAGCGGCTGACGCAACTGACGCCGGACGACGTGATCGACTTCGCCCGGCTCTTCGAGGCCCGCTTCCAGCGTGCCTACCGCACGGAGCTGTGGGGCGCGGCCCATCTGCTCCTCGACGGCGCCTCGGAGGACACCTTCGACTTCTTCCGCTGCTGGCTGATCGGCCAGGGCCGCGAGGTCTTCGAGGGCGGCCTGCACCACCCCGACGACCTGGCCGACCTGCTCTCCGACTTCGACGAGGAGGAGGACGGCGAGGCTGAGGATCTCGGCTACGCGGCGGACGAAGCCCACGAACAGCTGACCGGCCTGCCCCTGCCCGAGCTGGACGTCCGCCAGCCGGCCGCTCCCGAGGGCGACCCGATCGACTTCGACGACCCGGCGGTGATGGCCGAGCACTACCCGAAGCTCTGGGAGAGATACGGCCGGGCTGTATGAGGCAGAAGCCAGGGGCGCGGGGAACCGCGCGAAGCGGGAGGCCGCGAGCCGATGCCCTCCGCACTCGCGCAGTTCCTCGCGCCCCTGGTGGTTGACGTCAGCCAACCAGGCGGCGGCTCATCCAGACGTCGTCGACATAAGCGCCGTTGATCCAGAACTCCTCCGGCGAGACGCCGTCGACCTGGAAGCCACAGCGGCCGTACAGCCGCCGGGCCGGGGCGTTGTGCGCGAGCACACGGAGCGTCATGCGCCGGGCGCCCGCCTCGCGGGCGGCGTTGCAGGCGGCTTCGACCAGAGCCTGGCCGACGCCTCGGCCGCGGGCGTCCGGGGAGACGGCGAGGCCGCGGATCTGGCGGATGTGCTGGTTGCTGGCCAGCGGGGTGGGCGGGCCCTGGCGGATGTAGCCGAGCAGGAGACCGTCGGCCTCGGCGACCAGGAACTCCTCGGGCGGGCACCGCTCGCCGAAGAACTCGGCGCCCTCGGCCGGCTGCGGGACGACGTCGCTGAGGTAGGACCAGGCTGCCCGGTCGATCCGGGCCAGTACGGGCTCGTCCTCGGCCCGCGCAACACGTATCTGCATGCGGAGCACTCTACGGCGGCCGGCTGCTTGGATGGGGGCATGCGTATCGCGGTGACGGGTTCGACGGGTCTGATCGGCAGTGCGCTGGTGCGCTCGCTGCTGGCGGACGGGCACGAGGTGGTCCGGCTGGTGCGGCAGCACTCGCGCACGGGGCCGCAGGCGGACGGCAGTGTCGGGGTGGGGTGGAACCCGCAGCGGCTGGAGATCGACGCCGCCGGGCTGGCCGGGGTCGAGGCGGCGGTGAACCTGGCGGGCGCCGGGGTCGGGGACCACCGGTGGACCGAAGGCTACCGGCGGGAGATCCGGGACAGCCGGGTGATGGGCACCGAGGTGCTGGCTGCGGCGCTGGCCCGGCTCGACACCCCGCCCGCGGTGCTGGTGAACGCCTCGGCCGTCGGCTTCTACGGCCAGACGGGGGCTCAGGTCGTCGACGAGGACGCGCCGGCCGGGTCGGACTTCCTGGCCGGGGTCTGTGCGGAGTGGGAGGCGGCGGCCCGGCCGGCCGAGGCGGCGGGGGTGCGGGTGGCGTACGCCCGCACGGGTCTGGTGCTGTCGAAGGCCGGTGGGGCCGGGGCGCGGCTGTTCCCGCTGTTCCGGCTGGGGCTGGGCGGGCGGCTGGGCTCCGGGGAGCAGTACTGGAGCCTGATCTCCGCGGCCGACGAGGTGGCGGCGCTGCGCTTCCTGCTCGAGACCGAGGGCCTGAGCGGGCCGTTCAACCTGGCCGGGCCGGAGCCGGTGACCAACCGGGAGCTGACGGCGGCGCTGGGGCGCGTACTGCGGCGGCCCACGCCCTTCCCGGTGCCGGAGTCCGTGCTGAAGGCGGTGCTCGGCGACATGGCGGTGGAGGTCGCGGGCAGCCACCGGGTGGTGCCGAAGCGGCTGCTGGAGGCCGGGTTCCGGTTCGAGCACACGGCGGTGGACGACATCGTGCGGGCCGCGCTGAAGGGGTAGGCCGGGGCGGCACGCAGGGGCGCACGGGGGCATGCGCCGGGCGCATTGCACGCCCCCCAGGGGTGTTCCGCTCCTGAAGCCCGGCTTCAGGAGCACGCTGGGGGCCCGTGCTCCCGCCGGGTGCCCCCGCGCCCCTCCCGTACCGACGATCCGAACGAACGTCTCGGCCTGATCCTGACGTTGACGGGGCATCACCTCGTCGGACCGTGTCCCGGTTCGCCGCGCCCCCTCCTGGGCGCACGCCCGGGACCAGGGAGGGAGCACGCCCGTGCCCGCATACGACATCACCCGCCGCACCCGCCGACACGCCGACCCGGACGTCGTCGTGGTCGGAGCCGGACTCGCGGGCCTGGCCGCCGCCCGCGCGCTGACCGGCCGCGGCCTCACCGTCCAGGTCCTGGAGGCGACGGAGCTGCTCGGCGGCCGGATGGCCGCCCGGGAGCTCGACGGCTTCCGACTGGACACCGGCAGCCATCTGCTCGCCACGCACCCCGAGCCCGGCCGCGAGCTCGGTCTCCAACGCCTCGAGCTCCGCCCGCTCGCGCCGGGCGTGCTGGTGCACACGGGGGGCCGCCGCCACCGCCTGGCCGGGCCGCTGGACCGGGCCCGCCTCGGCGCGGCCCTCGGGCGGCTGGCGAGCACACCGGTCGAGCGCCTGCTCAGCCGGCCGGAGACCACCACCGCCCGGGCGCTGGCCGAGCGCGGCCTCGCCCCCCGGACGGTGGACGGGCTGCTCCGGCCGCTGCTCACCGCGCTGCTCAGCGATCCGGCGCTCGGCACCAGCAGCCGGGTCGCCGACCTGGTCCTGCACGGGTACGCCCAGGGGCGGCTCGCCCTGCCCGGCACCGCCGGCCTGCCCGAGCAGCTCGCCGAGGGCCTGCCGCCCGGCACCGTCCGGCTCGGAGTGCGGGTCAGCGCCGTCAGTGCCGACGGGGTCGACACCGAGAGCCACGGGCGGACAGCCGCCCGGGCGGTGGTGGTGGCCACCGACGCGCAGACGGCCGCGGCGCTGCTCCCCGGCCTGCGGCTGCCGGACTTCCACCCCGTCACCACGTACTACCACGTGGCCGACCGCTCGCCGCTGGCCGAGCCGGTGCTGCTGCTGGACGCGGACCGCCCCGGCGGACGCTCGGGCGTCTCGCACTCGCTGGTGCTCAGCGAGGTGGACGCCGGCTACGCCCCGCCCGGGCAGGCGCTGATCGCCACCACCGTGCTCGGCCGCCGCACCTTCGACTCCGGCGGCCCGGCCGGCCACGAACCGGAGGTCCGGCGGCGCCTGGCGGAGCTGTACGGGCAGCCGACCGGGGCCTGGGAGTTCCTGAGCGTGCGCCACGTGCCGGACGCCGTCCCGACGATGCCGCCGCCGCACAACCTGCGCCGCCCCGTCCGCGTCCTGGCCGGGCTGTACGTCTGCGGGGACCACCGCGACACCAGCACCGTCCGGGGCGCGCTCACCTCGGGGCACCGCGCCGCCGAGGCCGTGTGCAAGGACCTCGGCGTCGCCCGCGAGCCCCTGGTGGCCGAAGCCGCGGCCTGAGCAGCTCACCTCCCGCGTCACCGCCGTTCTCCGTGGCACCATGCCGATATGACGCACAATCGGACATATTGCCCAGGCGGTGGCGCGCGGTGAGCAGCCCGGCGGTCGACCCGCAGTCACTGGTGGTGATCCCCGCCTGCGCGGTGGCCGCGCCGCTGCTGGCCGACCGGGTGCTGCGCTGGCTGGCGGTGCCCACCGTGGTGTTCGAGATCGTGCTCGGGGTCGTGATCGGCCCCGACGTGCTCGGCTGGGCGAAGCCGGACGACGTGATCGCCGCGCTCTCGGACTTCGGTCTGGCGATGCTGATGTTCCTCGCCGGGTACGAGATCGACTTCGCCCGGCTGCGCGGCGGCCCGCTCGGCCGGGCGCTGACCGCCTGGCTGGTCACCCTGGCGGCGGCGCTCGGCTTCGGCGCCCTGGTCAACCCCGACCCGCTCGACGGCGCCTTCGCCGGGCTGGTGCTCACCACCACCGCGCTGGGCACCATCCTGCCCATCCTGCGGGACTCGGGGGACTTGCCGACCCCGTTCGGCGCCATGACGATGGCCACCGGCGCCGTCGGCGAGTTCGGCCCGATCATCGCCATCGCCGTCCTGCTCAGCGGCAACTCGCCGCTGCGCTCGGCCGTCATCCTCAGCGCCTTCGCACTGATCACCCTGATCGCGCTCGGCTACGCCCGCCGGCCCCGGCCGGAGTGGGTCACCCGGCTGATCCGGCGCACCCTGCGCACCTCGGGGCAGTTCGCCGTCCGGCTGGTCTTCCTGGTGCTCACCGCGATGGTCGCCGCCGCGATCTGGCTGGACCTGGACATGCTGCTCGGCGCCTTCACCGCCGGGATCATCGCCAAACTGCTGCTGGCCGGGGTGCCGGAGGCCCAGGAGGAGGTGATCGAGGCCAAGTTGGAGGGGGTGGGCTTCGGGTTCCTGGTGCCGATCTTCTTCGTGGTGAGCGGGATGAACTTCGACCTCAGAGCGCTGCTGGACGATCCGGGCACGCTGCTGCTCGTCCCGCTCTTCCTGCTGCTCTTCGTGCTGGCGCGCGGCGTGCCGGCCGCCCTGCTCGCCCCCGCGGGCCTGCGGGCACGCGAACGCGCCGCACTCGGACTGTACGGGGCGACGGCGCTGCCGCTGGTCGTGGTGATCACCGGCATCGAGGTCGATGCCGGTCACCTCCACACCTCCACCGCAGCCGCCCTGGTCGGGGCGGGCATGCTGTCGGTCCTGCTCTTCCCGCTGCTCGCCCAACGCGTCCGCGGCACGACCGCCGCACCCGCCGCCCCGGACGAACCCCGAGTCCGCGCCGAGAGCTGGTGATGCACTGCCCCTGGTGTGCTGCCCCAGCGGGGTCACACCACCCCCGCCTGGCGGGCCGCTTCGTCGAAGGCCCGCGCGGCAGCGCTGACGCGGTAGGGCGTCAGGCGGCGGTGGAAGTCGCGGAGGTACTCGACCGTGCGGGCGGACCGCATCTCGCCCGCGGCCCGCAGGGACTCCGTCGCCATCGAGCAGGCTTCGTCCACGTCGCCCATGCCGAGGCGGGCGGTGGCCAGGACCATCCGGCAGAAGATGCGGCTGCGGGCGTAGGCGGGGGCCCGTAGCCGCAGGGACTTCTCGGCATGCTGGGCGGCCGGGCGCCACTGCTGGAGGTCCCGGTAGCAGTGGGCGAACTCGTCGGCCACCTGGGCCTCGTCGAAGAACCGGGCCCAGGACGGGACTTCGTCGCTCGGGCGGCCCGCCGCGAGAGCGCGCTCGCAGCGGACCAGGGCGGTGGTGCAGGAGCGCACGTCGCCCATCAGCGCGTGGCCCCGCGCCTCGGCGGCGTGCATCAGCGACTGGACCACCGGTGCGGCCGCCGTGCCGACGCCCTGCTGGGCGACCCGGGCCAGCTGGATCGCCTCCCGGCCGTGGCCGAGGTGGACGGCCTGCTGGCTCATGGTGGCCAGCACGTACCCGCCGAGCACCCTGTCCCCCGCCGCCTGGGAGAGCCGCAGGGCCTGGACGAAGTACCGCTGGGCCAGCCCGTGGGCGGCGATGTCGAAGGAGGTCCACCCGGCCAGCCGGGTGAGGTCGGCGACGGCGCCGAACAGGGCGCGGCCGATCTGCTCGCCGTAGCGGCCGCGCAGCATCGGCTCGGCCTCGCTCTCCAGGTACCGCACCAGGGCCTGGCGGGCGTGCCCGCCGCCGTACGCCTGGTCGAGGGCGCGGAAGAGGTCGCCGACGGCCCGGATGGCCGCGATGTCGCCCCGGCCGACCCGCAGCGGGGGCCGCTGCTCGCGGGTGCCCGGCTCGCCCGGCTCGGGCTGGGCCGGACGGCCGGCGGCGCCGCCCCGGCTCTGGGCCGGGACGCGGGCGGCGGGCTGCCCGGCCCGGGCGGCCGGGACGGCGGCCGGGCGGGCCTCGCTCTGGCCGGGCGGCGAGCCGTCCCGGGCCACCCGCTCGTCGGTGCGGCCGATCAGCCAGTCCCGGCTGGGCACCACGAGCCCGGCCGGGGTGAAGGCGATCCGGCGCAGCTCGGACTGCGAGCCGCTGTCCTTGCGCCACATGCTGGCGACGATGTCCACCGCCTCCTGCGGCGTCTCGGCGAACTCCAGCCCGGCGTAGACCGGGGCGCAGGCGTCCAGGCCGATGTCCTGGGCGGTCAGGCGGCGGCCGAGCCTCCTGGTGAACACCTCGGCGATCAGCGCCGGAGTGGCGCCGCGCGGCTGCTGGCCGCGCAGCCAGCGGGTCACCGAGGTCTTGTCGTAGCGCAGGTCGAGCCCGTGCTCCAGGCCGAGCTGGTCGACCCGGCGGGCCAGCCCGGCGTGCGAGAAGCCGGCCTCCTCGATGAGGGCCGCCAGGCGCGGGTTCTGCGGCCTGGGGCCGGCTTGGCCCGCGGCCTGGTCCATGGTCCTGGAGGCGTCGCCGACCGGATCGGAGGCGTGCGGCACTGCCCCGCTCGGCCCGTCGTGCGGGTGGAGCGGGTCGAGCGGTCCGTACGCCGGGCTGTCGGTTGCAGGCCGTTGGGGCATATCAGTCAACACCTCTCGGACGCACCACCGGTCCCCCCGGTACTCGGAGCCGCGCCCCCTGTCGGGAATCGGCGCGAATGTAGCGAGCATTTCGGCGCTATGGGTGGATCTGGGCGGGCAATCCTCCGAACGGGTGACGCATTGGCGCCCGTTGTGGGGAAGGTCGGGGCCAGCGTGTTTGGCTTGGAAGCCCGCTGACCTCGACTCAGCACCCCTGGCTTCGACCACCACAGAGATGCCCCGCTCTGTGGTGCGCCATCACATGGGAGCGGGCGGTCGCGGTTCCTACCGTTCTCGACCATGGACACCACAGCACCCTGCCGGCTCGACGGCCGCACGGCCCTCGTCACCGGCGCCGCCTCGGGGATCGGCCGGGCCTGCGCCGAGGCCTTCGCGGCCGCCGGAGCCCGGGTCTACGTCGTCGACCTCGCCGCCGGGCCCGCGAAGGAACTCGCCGAGCGGATCGGCGGGGTGGCGCACGTCGCGGACCTCGCCGACCCGGCGGCCGTGGACGCCCTGCCGGACGATGCCGACATCGTCGTCAACAACGCGGGCCTCCAGCATGTCGCGCCGCTGCACGAGTTCCCGCCCGAGCGCTTCACCCACATCCAGCGGGTGATGGTCGAGGCCCCGTTCCGCATCCTGCGCCGCACGCTCCCCGCGATGTACGACCGCGGGTGGGGCCGGGTGGTCAACATCTCCTCGGTGCACGGCCTGCGGGCCAGCCCCTTCAAGTCGGCGTACGTCACGGCCAAGCACGCCTTGGAGGGGCTCAGCAAGACCGTCGCCCTCGAGGGCGCGCCGCACGGCGTCACCAGCAACTGCGTCAACCCCGGCTACGTCCGCACCGCCCTGGTCGAGCGCCAGATCGCCGCCCAGGCCGCCGCCCACGGCATCCCCGAGAGCGAGGTGATCGAGCGGATCATGCTCGACCGCACCGCCCTCAAGCGCCTGATCGAGCCCGCGGAGGTCGCACAGTTCGCCCTCTGGCTCTGCTCGCCGCACGCCTCCTACATCACCGGCGCCAGCCTGCCGGTGGACGGCGGCTGGACCGCCCACTGAGCCTGGCGGCTCCCGCCACCTCGACCCGCCCGGCCATGTGTGTCGCCACCATGTGCCCCCGGCCCGCTCCTCCGTACCTTGTGGCGACACCCCCGACCCGAAGTGGTGACCATGACCGCCCTCGCTCCCCCGCAGGACCAGGTGACCAGCCGCTCGCTGCCCAGAGTGGTGGCCGCGAGCCTGATAGGTACCACCATCGAGTGGTACGACTACTTCCTGTACGGCACCGCCGCCGCACTGGTCTTCGGCAAGGTGTTCTTCCCGACCAGCGACCCGCTGACCGGCACCCTGCTCTCCTTCCTCACCTACGCGATCGGCTTCGCCGCCCGCCCGCTCGGCGCCCTGGTCTTCGGCCACTTCGGCGACCGGATCGGCCGCAAGCGCCTCCTGGTGGTGAGCCTGCTGCTGATGGGCGGGGCGACCACGCTGATCGGCTGTCTGCCGACGTACCGCCAGGTCGGCGTCGCCGCGCCGGTGCTGCTGACGGTCCTTCGGCTGGTGCAGGGCTTCGCGCTGGGCGGCGAGTGGGGCGGGGCGGTGCTGCTGGTCTCCGAGCACGGGGACGCGAAACGCCGTGGCTTCTGGGCCTCCTGGCCGCAGGGCGGCGCCCCGGCGGGCAACCTGCTGGCGGCCGGGGTGCTCTCGCTGCTGACCGGCCTGCAGTCCGACGCCACCTTCCTGGCCTGGGGCTGGCGGGTGCCCTTCCTGCTCTCCGCCCTGCTGGTCGGGGTCGGGATGTGGATCCGCCTCTCGGTGGACGAGTCCCCGCTGTTCCAGCAGGCGCTGGCCGCGCAGAAGGCGCGCGGCACCGTCGAGCAGCCGCCGCTGGTGGCCGTGCTGCGGCACCACTGGCGGGAGGTGCTCACCGCGATGGGCGCGCGGATGGCCGAGAACATCTCGTACTACGTGATGACCACCTTCGTGCTCGCCTACGCCGTCGGGCACGTGCACCTGCCGAAGCAGACGGCGCTCAACGCCGTGCTGATCGCCTCCGCCGTGCAGTTCGCGTTGATCCCCGTCTTCGGGGCGCTCTCCGACCGGGTCGGCCGCAAGCCGGTCTACCTGGTGGGGGCGGCCGGGGTCGGGGTGTGGGCCTTCGTCTTCTTCGGGCTGGTGGACACCAAGAGCTTCGGCTCGCTGGTGCTGGCCGTGACGGTGGGTCTGGTCTTCCACAGCGCGATGTACGCGCCGCAGGCGGCGTTCTTCTCGGAGCTGTTCCAGACCCGCATGCGGTACTCGGGCGCCTCGATCGGCGCCCAGTTCTCCTCGGTCGCCGCCGGGGCGCCGGCCCCGCTGATCGCCACCGCCCTGCTCAAGGACTACGGCTCGGCCACCCCGATCGCGGTGTACGTGGCGATCGCCTCGGTGCTCACGCTGATCGCCGTCCTCTGTGCGCGCGAGACGCGAGCTGCTGAACTGAGCTGATGATGCACCACCCAGGGGCGCGGGGCCTCACTCGATTAACTGCGCGCGCGAAACCGGGAGAGTACAGGCCCGCGCCTCCCGCGCTCGCGCAGTTCCTCGCGCCCCTGGGGTTAGTGCAACTGGCTCACTACGAAGAAACGATCCGCTCCGCTTCTTCCGGTTTCGCGCAGTTCCCCGCGCCCCTGGATAGTGCAACTGGATGGTGCAACTATGGCCCCCACCATGAGTGCCCCTCACACCGGCGCTGCGACAGCCCTCCGCACGCTGCTCGACCTGCTCGCCTCGGGCGCCGCGACCGAGGCCTTCGCCGAGGTGCTCGCCGAGGCCCGGCGCCAGGGCGCGCCCGCCGACGTCCTGGCCGAGATCGACGAGGCGACGCTGACCGCACTGCGGGTGCACCGCACGGTGCGTCAGCACCGGCGCCGCGAGGCCGAGCTGACCGCGCTGTTCGACACCGCCGGTGACCTCGCGGCCTCCCGCGACCTGGACGCGGTGCTGCAGGCGATCGTCCGCCGGGCCCGGATGCTGCTCGGCACGGACACCGCGTACCTCACGCTGCCCGACCCGGCCGCCGGGGACACGTACATGCGGGTCACCGACGGCTCCGTCTCACCGCTGTTCCAGAACCTCCGGCTCAGCCTCGGCGACGGCCTCGGCGGGCTGGTCGCCCAGACCGCCCGCCCGTACGCCACGCCGGACTACCGCACCGACGGGCGGTTCCGGCACACCGGGCAGATCGACGCCGGGGTGCTCGAGGAGGGGCTGGTCGCGATCATCGGGGTGCCGCTGCTGCTCGGCGGGCGGGTGATCGGGGTGCTGTTCGCCGCCGAGCGCTCGGCGCGGACCTTCTCGCCGGACGAGGTCGCCCTGCTCTGCACGCTGGCCGCGCACGCGGCGATCGCGCTGGACACCGCCCACTCGCTGGCCGGGACCAAGGCCGCGCTGGCCGAGCTGAACGCCGCCAACGCCGTCATCCAGGCCCACGCCGCCGCCGTCCAGCGCGCGGAGCAGGCCCACGACCGGCTCACCGACCTGGTGCTGCGCGGCGCCGCCGTCTCCGACGTCGCCGCCGAGGTCGGCGCCCTGCTCGGCGCCGAGGCCGCCGTGCACGACGCCGAGGGCGTCCTGCTGGCCGGCCGGCCCTCCCCCGCCGCCGGCCTGCCCGAGGCCGTCGCCGCCTCCCGCGCCGAGGGCCGCGCCGTCCGCCACGGCGACGGCTGGGTCTGCGTCGTCCTGGCCGGCCAGGAGCCGCTCGGCAGCCTGCTGCTGCGCCCGCGCCGGGCGGAGCGCGGCGCCGTTCCGCCCGGCCGGAGCGGCACCGACTGGGACGGCACCGTCACCGCGCCCGGTCCGCACCACGGCGCGCCGGAGAGCTTCGGGGCGGACGGGCCCGGCGGCGCCACCCGCTGGGACAGCTCACCAGCCACGGCACCGGCCGACCGGCGCGGCCACGGCCTCGCGGCAGCCTCCGACACCGGCCGGAGCCCAGCAGCGATCCGGCTGCCCGGCAGCCGCCCGGGCGAGGGCGACGGCCCGCCTGACACCGGTGGCGGCCCGGCCGGCGGCCCCCTGCCGCGCTCCGGCCCCCGCCAGGCCGCGCCCGACCGCCCCGCCGCGCCCGACCGCCCCGCCGGGCCCGCCGCGCCGACCGGGCTGCAGCTGGACGACGCCGACCGGCGGCTGTTCGAGCGGGCGAGTGTGGTGACGGCGCTGCTCCTGCTGCTGCGGCGCTCGGTGGCCGAGACGGAGAACCGGGTGCGGGGTGAGCTGCTCGCCGACCTGCTGCGGGCACCGGACCGGGATCCGGCCGGGCTGACGGCCCGCGGGCGGCGGCTGGGGGTGGACCTGGCCCGGCCGCACCTGGTGCTGGTCGCCGAGACCACCGCCGCCGAGCGGCCCCGGCTGGCGGGCGCCGCCGCCCGGTACCTGTTCGGCTCCCGGGGCCTGTCCGGCGAGTACGCCGGGGCCGTGGTGCTGCTGCTCCCCGAGGACGGCACCCGCTCCCCCGGCGAGGCCGCCGCCCGGGCCGCCGACCGGCTGGCCCGGCTGACCGGAGCGGCCGTCACCGTCGGCGCGGCCGGCCCGGCCACCGGGCCGGTGGCGCTGGCCGCCGCGTACGGCGAGGGCCTGCGCTGCGTCCGGGCCCTGCGGGTGCTCGGCCGGGACGGCGAGGGCGCCGCCGCCGACGAGCTGGGCTTCCTCGGCGTACTGCTCGGCGACAGCCACGACGTGGCGGCCTTCGTCGCCGCGACGCTCGGCCCGCTGCTCGACTACGACCGGCGCCGGGGCACCGAGCTGGTCCGCACCCTGCGCGCCTACTTCGACTGCGGCGGCAGCCTGACCCGCGCCAAGGACGAGCTGCACGTCCACGTCAACACCGTGGTGCAGCGCCTGGACCGCATCGAGGTGCTGCTCGGCCCGGACTGGAACAGCCCCGAACGCGCCCTGGAGCTGCAGCTGGCCCTGCGCCTGCAGCTGCTCACCCGCTGATCCCGCGCCCGGGTCCTCACCCGATCGGGCGTACAGTGGCGAGGTTGGTCTCGAACGCCTGGCGACGCCCGGCGGACTGGCTAGGAGCAGCGGTGAGCGAGCACGTACGGTTCGTGACGATGGGCAGCGGCACGGAGTCGGTGCCCTACGAGGCGGCCTGGGAGGAGCAGCAGCGGCTGCACGCCCTGCGGGTCGCCGACGAGATCCCGGACACCGTCCTGCTCCTGGAGCACCAGCCGGTCTACACGGCGGGCAAGCGCACCAACCCGGAGGACTACCCGCTGGACGGCACCCCGGTGGTGCCGGTCAACCGCGGCGGCGAGATCACCTGGCACGGGCCGGGCCAGCTGGTCGGCTACCCGATCGTCAAGCTGCCGGACCCGATCGACGTGGTCGCGTACGTGCGGCGCCTGGAGGAGGCGCTGATCCGCGCCTGCGGCGAGTTCGGCATCGCCACCACCCGGGTCGAGGGCCGCAGCGGGGTCTGGGTGCTCGGCGAGGAGCTGCCCGGCGCGGTGGTGGACCCGGCCGAGGTGGTGGAGATCGGCAAGCTGACCCTGCGGATGGGCCTGCCGCTGGGCATCGACCCGCGCCTGGCCGGTCCTGAGTACGCGCCGTCCAACGCGGGCCAGCGCGGGGACGACCGCAAGCTGGCGGCGATCGGCGTCCGGGTCGCCCGCGGGGTGACGATGCACGGCTTCGCGCTCAACTGCGACCCCGACATGACCTGGTTCGACCGGATCGTGCCCTGCGGCATCCGGGACGCCGGCGTCGGCTCGCTCAGCTCGGAGCTGCGCCGCCCGCTGGGCGTCGAGGAGGCGCTCCCGGTGGTCGAGCGGCACCTGCGCGAGGTGCTGGCCGAACTGCCCGAGCCCGCCCTCGTCCACTGATCGCCGGGAATCCTTCTCATCTCCCGGGTGTTGCCCTGCGATTGCGGGGTCCAGCCCCGGCGCAAGCCGTACAAGCACAGGCGTACCCTGGGGGTACCCCGTACTAGCTCTAGGAGTCGCACGTGTCCGCTGTCGCACCGGACGGCAGGAAGCTGCTCCGCCTCGAGGTCCGCAACGCCGAGACCCCCATCGAGCGGAAGCCCGAGTGGATCAAGACCCGCGCGAAGATGGGCCCCGAGTACAACGCCCTGCACTCGCTGGTGAAGAAGGAGGGGCTGCACACGGTCTGCCAGGAGGCCGGCTGCCCCAACATCTTCGAGTGCTGGGAGGACCGCGAGGCGACCTTCCTCATCGGCGGTGACCAGTGCACCCGCCGCTGCGACTTCTGCCAGATCGACACCGGCAAGCCCGCCGAGTTCGACCGCGACGAGCCGCGCCGGGTGGCCGAGTCCATCGTCACGATGGACCTGAACTACGCCACCATCACCGGTGTCGCCCGCGACGACCTCGAGGACGGCGGCGCCTGGCTGTACGCCGAGACGGTGCGCCAGGTGCACGCGATGACCGCCGGGCGCGAGGGCGGCCGTACCGGTGTCGAGCTGCTCATCCCGGACTTCAACGCCGAGCCCGACCAGCTGGCGGAGGTCTTCTCCTCCCGCCCCGAGGTGCTCGCGCACAACGTCGAGACGGTGCCGCGGATCTTCAAGCGGATCCGCCCGGCCTTCCGCTACGAGCGCTCGCTCGACGTGATCACCCAGGCCCGCGCGGCCGGCCTGGTCACCAAGTCGAACCTGATCCTCGGCATGGGCGAGACCCGCGAGGAGGTCAGCCAGGCGCTGGCCGACCTGGTCGGCGCCGGCTGCGAGCTGATCACCATCACCCAGTACCTGCGGCCCTCGCTGCGCCACCACCCGGTCGAGCGCTGGGTGAAGCCGGAGGAGTTCGTGGAGCTCCAGGCCGAGGCCGAGGAGCTGGGCTTCGCCGGGGTCATGTCCGGTCCGCTGGTGCGCTCCTCGTACCGCGCCGGGCGGCTGTACCGGCAGGCGCTGGAGCGCCGCGAGCAGGCGGCGGTCTGAGGTTGTCGTGACGGACGGCGGGGGTGAACGCACCTCCGCCGTTCGGCGCAAGTGGGGCTGCAGGGTGCGTGCAGGGCGTCAGGCTTTCATCAGGCTTTGACGGCGAGGTCACCGCTCGGTAACACCGGCGGGTGACGATAGGCAGCGTTGACGGTGTCAGCGAGGGGAGTTGCTCAGCATGCGGGAGACGCAGGTGGCGCGGAGCGTGGCCCTGCACCGGGTCGCGATCGGTGAGATGCGCCGGGTGCGGTCGGTCGGCGATGCGTTGCGGCTGGCCGAGACGGTGCTGCTGGCCGGCGGCCAGCGCCAGGCGCGGCGGAACGCCTGGGCCTCGGTCTGTGAGAACCGCCGGTACGCGGCGGACCGGGAGCACAGCGCCGAGGTGCAGCACCCGGCCTGACGGCCGTCGTACTCGCCCACTCGGTGACGGTTCGGCCGCACTGGGGGGCGCCCTTGCTGGTCGCACGCCGGGGGCACGTACCATGAGCCCTATGGCGAGGCAAACATCCGAGAACCCCGGGCGACTCCAGCAGATCCGCACGGCGTACCAAATGACCAAGAAGGTCGACACCAAGATCGGCCTGATCATCGCAGGCGTCGGCCTGGCCGTCTTCGGCGTGTTCCTCGCCATCGGCTTCGCGATCGACCACCCGATCTACCTGGGCATCCTGGGCTTCGTGGTGGCCGTGCTGGCCGTGGCGATCGTCTTCGGCCGCCGCGCCGAGCGGGCCGCCTTCGGGCAGATGGAGGGCCAGCCGGGGGCCGTCGCCGCCGTGCTGGGCAACATCCGCCGCGGCTGGAGTGCGAACCAGACGCCGGTCGCCGTGACCCGCAGCCAGGACGCGGTCTACCGCGCCGTCGGCCGCCCGGGCATCGCGCTGATCGGTGAGGGCAACCCGAACCGGGTGAAGCCGCTGCTCGCCGCCGAGAAGAAGAAGATGTCCCGCGTGGTCGGCGACATCCCGGTGCACGACATCATGGTCGGCAACGGCAAGGACGAGATCCCGCTCAAGAAGCTCCAGATCCACCTGATGCGCCTGCCGCGCTCGATCACCCCGGCCCAGGTCACCGAGACCAACGACCGTCTGCGCGCGCTGGGCGACCTGCTCTCCAAGGCGCCGATCCCCAAGGGCCCGATGCCCAAGGGCGCCCGGATGCCCAAGGGCGGCCAGGCCCGCTGATCCCCCCTCTGACACGGAAAGGCCCCGGCGCGATGCGCCGGGGCCTTTCCGTGTCGCTCCCGTCCTCAGATCCGGCGGCCTCAGATCCGGACCTCGACGGTGCCGACGGCCTTGTCGTGCAGGCCCCGGGTGTCGCGGTCCCAGACCAGCGCCGGGACGACCAGGCACAGCAGCAGGGTGCGCAGCAGCACCTGCGGGATGCTCGCCCGGCCGCCGTCCAGGCGCACCACCCGCAGGCCGAACAGCCGCTTGCCCACCGTGGTGCCGGTGGTGGCCATCAGCAGCACCGTGACGACGTAGAACAGCGGGGTCGTCCAGAGGTTGGCCTCGCCCCCGTTGCCGTGGGCCAGCAGCCCGTACGCGACCAGGCTGCACAGCCAGCCGTCCACGAACAGCGCGCCGATCCGCCGGCCCGTCCCGGCGACCGAGCCCGGGCCCTCCTTCGGCCGCCCCAGGCGCTCGCCGCGGTAGCCGAAGTCGGTGCCCATCTTCTCGGCGGCGGCCTTCGGGCCGTCGATCCACGATCCCAACGCTTCTCTGGTGTCCACGAATCCACACTATCCGGGCAGTACGGGCGATCTTCGAGGGCCTCCCCCTCGTGCGGGTGAATCCGCGTTCCACCGCTTGCCGAACTGGTCTGGACCACTTGCCATCGGCACCCCTTGACCGGGCGTCGTTTTGCCCGATTGCGTGGGGCTTTGCCTCCCGGCGACGGGCTGTGGTTAACATCTAGGAAACGGTGAGGTCACCGGTCGGAAACGGCCCGTTCCTAGGGTGAGCCACCAAACCGCAGGCTGAGGAGGATGGAATGTTCAACAACGCCGCAGAGGTGAAGCAGTACATCGCGGAGAACGACATCAAGTTCGTCGACGTGAGGTTCTGCGACCTGCCGGGCGTCATGCAGCACTTCTCCGTACCCGCGGCCACCTTCGACCCGGCCGAGACCCTGATGTTCGACGGGTCCTCGATCCGGGGCTTCCAGGCGATCCACGAGTCCGACATGGCACTCGTCCCGGACCTGACCACCGCCCGGCTCGACCCGTTCCGCGCGGAGAAGCACCTCAACATCAACTTCTTCATCCAGGACCCGATCACCGGCGAGGCCTACAGCCGCGACCCGCGCAACATCGCCAAGAAGGCCGAGGCCTACCTCGCCTCCTCCGGCATCGCGGACACCGCCTACTTCGGGCCCGAGGCCGAGTTCTACGTCTTCGACTCGGTCCGCTTCGAGACCAGCGCCAACGCCTCGTACTACCACATCGACTCCGAGGCCGGCGCCTGGAACACCGGCTCCGCCGAGGGTGACGTCCGCGGCTACAAGGTCAAGTACAAGGGCGGCTACTTCCCCACCCCGCCGGTCGACCACTTCGCCGACCTGCGCGCCGAGATGTCGCTCGAGCTGGCCAAGGCCGGCCTGGAGGTCGAGCGCCAGCACCATGAGGTCGGCACCGCCGGACAGGCCGAGATCAACTACAAGTTCAACACCCTGCTCGCCTCGGCCGACGACCTGATGCTGTTCAAGTACATCATCAAGAACGTCGCCTGGCGGAACGGCAAGACCGCCACCTTCATGCCGAAGCCGATCTTCGGGGACAACGGCTCGGGCATGCACGTGCACCAGTCGCTCTGGACCGAGGGCTCCCCGCTCTTCTACGACGAGCAGGGCTACGCCGGGCTCTCCGACACCGCCCGCTACTACATCGGCGGCCTGCTCAAGCACGCGCCCTCGCTGCTCGCCTTCACCAACCCCTCGGTGAACTCCTACCACCGCCTCGTCCCCGGCTTCGAGGCCCCGGTCAACCTGGTCTACTCCCAGCGCAACCGCTCGGCCGCGATCCGCATCCCGATCACCGGCTCCAACGCCAAGGCCAAGCGCATCGAGTTCCGCGCCCCCGACCCGGCCTCCAACCCCTACCTCGCCTTCGCCGCCATGCTGATGGCCGGCCTCGACGGCATCAAGAACAAGATCGAGCCCCTCGAGCCCGTCGACAAGGACCTCTACGAGCTCGCCCCCGACGAGCACGCCTCCGTCCCCCAGGTCCCCTCCTCCCTCGGCGCCGTCCTCGAAGCCCTCGAGGCCGACCACGAATACCTCCTGGCCGGCGGTGTCTTCACCCCCGACCTGATCGAGACCTGGATCGACCTCAAGCGCACCACCGAGATCGCCCCCATCGCCCTGCGCCCCCACCCGCACGAGTTCGAGCTCTACTACGACCTGTAGAGATACCTCCGAGCTGCGGGGACGCAGTTCGATCTCTCCCCCGTTTCCGCAGGTCGGCACCTTGCCGGCCTGCGGAGACGCTTGCCCTCCGCTCCCCGGCCGGATCAGGTCGGTGCCGTACCGCGCAGGTAGGCGGCGAGGATGGCCTGAGGCGAGGCGGTCTCGTTGATCACGGTCCGGTGGAGCAGCAGCGAGTCCGTGAGGGCGATCAGCTCATCGACGCACGCGGGCGAGTGGGGAAGCCCCGCGGCGGCGAGGGCCGACGCGGTCACCTGCCGGGAGACGGCGTGGACTTCGGAGTCGGTCGTCAGCTTCGCCCGCAGGTGTGGCGCGTCGTCGAGTTCGAGCAGAAGCGCGTACCGGGCCCTCATGTCGTCGCGGCGCGAGGCGAGGGTCTCGACGAGTCCCGCGATCAGCGCGGCGAGCTCCTCGACGGAGAGGCGGCGCCCGGGGCCGCCGAGCGAGCCCATCGAGTCGGCGAGTGCGTCGGCGTCCGCCTTCGACCGGGCGGCGAGTGCGTCGACGATGAGCTCCATGAGCGCGAGCCGCGTCTTGGCGTGGTAGGAGGTCGATCCCTGCGGGATGCCCGCCTCGCGGTCGACGGCCCGATGGGTCAGGGCGCGAACACCGTCGCGGGCGAGGATGCGGATCGCACTGTCCGTGATCGCCTCCCGTCGCGCGTTGCTGCTTCCCGCGTTCGAGGACATGAGCCGATGCTACAGGTGTAGTGTCTTGCGACGCACCGGCTCTACACCTGTAGTGGAGGTGTGGGGCGGCACCAGAATGCGGCACAGCCCCCGAGGAGCGCGCCATGATGATCGGCTTCGTGCCCGACCCGACCCTGTACCCGTTCGAATCGCGATGGTTCGACTCGTCCGCCGGGCGGGTCCACTACATCGACGAGGGAGCGGGGCCGGCGATCGTGTTCTGCCACGGCTCCCCCACCTGGAGCTTCCTCTACCGCCACATCGTCAAGAGCCTTCGCGGCGCCTACCGCTGCATCGCGGTCGACCACCTGGGCTTCGGCCTGTCCGAGCGCCCGGTCGGCTTCGGCTACACGATCGCGGAGCACACCGCCGTCCTGGGTGAGCTCATCGACCGGCTCGGGCTCGACGACTTCGTCCTGATGGGTCAGGACTGGGGCGGCCCGATCGGGCTCGGCGCGGCAGTGTCGCGGGCGGACCGCGTCAGGGGCGTCGTGCTGGGCAACACCGCGTTCTGGCCCGTCGAGCCGCTGGCGAACCGGGCGTTCGGCATGGTCATGAGCAGCCGCCCCGCGCAGCGCCTCATCCTCGAACAGAACCTCCTCGTGGAACGGTTCCTGCTCGGCAGGACCGGTCCCGCCCTGACCGCGGCCGAGGCCGACCACTACCGCCTGGTGCAACCCACGGAGGAAGCCCGGCGTGGCCTCGCGGTCGCACCCCGCGAGATCCGCGCCGCACGCCCCCTGCTGGAGCAACTCGCCCAGGACGTACCCGCGCACCTCGGCGACAAGCCGGCCCTGGCCGTCTGGGGCATGCGCGACCCGGTGTTCCGGGCGAAGGCATGCCTCCCCCGGATCCGCTCCGCCTTCACGGCAGTCGACATCGTCGAACTGCACCGGGCGAAGCACTTCGTCCAGGAGGACGCACCTGACCGGATCGCGACGGCGATCACCGAACGGTTCCCGGCCCGACGGTGAAAGCCTGCGGCCGTCGACGGACCCGTGAGTGATCGTCAGGAGGCGGCTCCGGTGACGCCCGGGGCGACGAAGCGGCGGTGGACGGGGGTGAAGCTGACTTCAGGTTGGCCTTCGATGCCGACCTTCTCGATGGCGGGGGCCAGCCGGTCCTGCATGAAGCGGTTGAAGTCCTCGGCGGTGTCCCAGACGTCGGTGACGCGGAGGCCGTTCTCGTCGTACCAGGCGACATGGAGAACGGCGCCGTCGGGCGTCTGCTCCTCCCACCGCACCAGGTCGCGGACGGCGTCGTACTGCTCGGGCGTGGTACCCGCCCAGCTCATGGACATGACGACAGCCATGGCACTGCTCCCATCGTTTCCCCCTGGTCCCAGGCTACGTCCGGGGCGGGTACGGAGCCCGCGATCCCGTGGCCACCACGGAATCGCCCGCGGGCCCGCCCGGCGCAGACTCGCCTTCCACAGGGAGAACACCGGGAGGAAGGCACCCGCCATGACCACCATCGACCAGCACAGACTCGAACAGTTCGTCGGCCAGGCCGTCTCGGACATGGCCGCCGCCGTGTCCGGGCTGCTCGTGCACCTCGGGGACCGCCTGGGGCTGTACCGGGCGATGGCCGGGGCCGGCCCGCTCACCGCGCGGGAGCTGGCGCAGCGGACCGGGACGGCGCCGCGCTACGTCCGGGAGTGGCTGTGCAACCAGGCCGCCGGGGGTTACGTCGTCCACCACCCGCTGCGGGACGCCTTCGAGCTGCCCGCCGAGCAGGCCGCGGTGCTGGCGCGGGAGGACAGCCCGGTGTTCCTCGCCGGGGCGTACGAGGCGATCGCCTCCTGCTACAGCGACCACGAGCAGCTCGCCGAGGCGTTCGGCACCGGGGCCGGGTTCGGCTGGGAGCAGCACGACGAGCGGCTGTTCTCGGGCGTGCGGCGGCTGTTCCACCCCAGCTACGCCGCCTACCTGACCGGCGAGTGGATCCCCGCGCTGGACGGCGTCGAGGCGAAGCTCAAGGGCGGGGCGAGCGTGGCCGACGTCGGCTGCGGCCTCGGGGGTTCCACCGTGCTGATGGCCGCGGCGTACCCGCGCTCGACCTTCGCCGGCTTCGACTGCCACGGCCCCTCCGTCGAGGCGGCGCGGGCGGCCGCCGTGGCGGGTGCGGTGCACCACCGGGTGCGGTTCGAGGAGGCCGCGGCGGACGCCTTCGCGGGTACCGGCTTCGACCTGGTCTGCCTGTTCGACTGCCTGCACGACATGGGCGACCCGGTCGGCGCGGCCCGGCACATCCGGGCGGCGCTGGCGCCGGACGGGACGCTGATGCTGGTGGAGCCGGCGGCCGGAGACGGGCTCGAGCACAACCTGAACCCGGTGGGCCGGGCGTTCTACGGCTTCTCCACCGCGGTGTGCACGCCTGCCTCGCTCGCCCAGCCGGTCGGCCTGGGCCTGGGCGCGCAGGCCGGGCCGGCCCGGCTGGCGGAGGTGCTCGCCGAGGCCGGGTTCTCCCGGGTGCGCGAGGTGGCGCGGACTCCCTTCCACCTGATCCTGGAGGCCCGCTGCTGAATCTCCCGTTCCCCCGCGAGAATGGCCTGATGGATCATCAGGCGTCGGCGAACGTATCCGAGCGCGAGGCGGAGGTGCTCGCCGCCCTCGGGGAGCACCTCACCAACACCGAGATCGCGCAGCGGCTCCAGCTCTCGGTACGCACCGTCGAGAGTCATGTCTCCTCCCTGCTGCGCAAGTTGGGGGTCGGCCACCGACGTGCCCTGGCCCGGCTGGCGGCCCCTGCCGAAGCGCGGTCGAGCGGGCTGCCCACCCCGCTGACCGCGTTCGTCGGCCGGGCCGCCGAGCGGGCGGCCCTCGCGGAGCTGCTGGCCGGCCACCGGCTGGTCAGCGCCGTCGGCCCCGGTGGCATCGGCAAGACCAGGCTGGCCCTGGCGGTGGCCGGGGAGCTCACCGGCCGGTACGCCGACGGCGTCCGGTACGTCGACCTGGTCCCGGTGACCGAGGAGGGGATGCTCGCTCCGGCGGTGCTCGACGCGCTCGGCCTGGGCGAGCAGCCGGGCCGCTCCGCCGAGGAGTCGGTGCTGGCCCATCTCGCCGACCGGCAGGTGCTGCTGGTGGTCGACAACTGCGAGCACCTGGTCGGCGCCGTCGTCGTCCTGGTCGAGCGGCTGCTGACGGAGTGCCCGCGGGTGCGGGTGCTCGCGACCAGCCGGGCGCGCCTGCTGGTGCCGCACGAACGGGTCTACTCCGTACCGGGGTTGACGGTGACCGAGAGCGGCGGCGACGCCGTCGAGCTGTTCCTGGACCGGGCTGCCGCCGCCGACAGCCCGGCCGCCGACCGCCGGCAGGTCGCCCGGATCTGCCGGGGGCTGGACGGCATGGCGCTGGCCATCGAGCTGGCCGCGGCCCGGCTGCCCGCGCTGGGCCTGACCGGCCTGGCGGACGGGCTGGCCGACCGCCTGCACCTGCTGGCCGGCGGGCGGCGGTTGAACGACCGGCACCGCTCGCTGCGCGCCACCCTGGACTGGAGCCATGCGCTGCTCACCGGGCCCGAGCAGGAACTGCTGCGGCGCGTCTGCGTCTTCGCCGCCGCCTTCACCGCGGACGCGGCCGCCGCCGTGCTGGCCGGCCGGCCGCCGACCGGCCCCAGGGTGACCGCCGCACTGGCCGCCCTCGCCGACCACAGCCTGCTGACGGTGGTGCAGACGCCCGACGGCACCCGCTACCGGATGCTGGAGACGATCCGCCAGTACGGCGCCGAGCTCCTCGACCGGGCGGGCGGGCTCGAGGAGGCGCGGCTGCGCCATCTGCACTGGTGCCAGGCCGAGTTGGCCGCCACCCGGGGGCCGCTGGAGGAGGGCCACGCGGAGGGCCGGGCGGCTTTCGACCGGATCGCCGACGAGGCCCTCGCCGCCCTGGAGTGGGCGGCCGGAGAACCGGCACGCCGCGCCGAGGGGTACGGGCTCGCCCTGACCCTGGCGGAGCTGTTCTTCGCCCGCGGCCGCCCCGGCGAGGGCCAGCGCCGGTTCGAGCAGGCCGCCGCCCTCGCCCCCGACCACCGCGCTGCGGCCGACGCGCTGGCCTGCGCCGCCTCGGCGGCGGAGATCCGCCATTTCGGCGGCGAGGGGATCAGGCTGCACCGCGCCTGCGCCGAGGCGGCGCTGCGGGCGGGCGACCGGCCACTGGCCGGCTACCAGCTGGCGCAGGCCGCGGAGTTGATCGTCCGCGCGCCCGGCCTGGTCCAGGGCGAGGGGCTGCCCGAGCCGGCCGGGCTGGCCGCCGAGGCGCTCGCCCTGGCCGAGGGCGACCCGAAGGTACGGGCCCGGGTGGCGGTGGTCGGGGCCTACCTGCTGGACGGACAGGACCCGCACGACCCGGCGCCGGCCGAGCGCGCCATCGCACTCGCCCGGCGGGCGGGCGACCCGCTGGCCGAGAGCGCCGCCCTCGACCAGCTGAGCTGCGTCCACCTGGCCCGCGGCGAGATCCGGGCCGCCGAGGCCGCCGCACGGCGGCGGGTCGAGCTGACGGCGGCCTTCCGGCACCGGCCGCTGGCCGCCGGACTGGAGCTGTTCGACTCCTGCCAGATGGCCGCCGAGACGTTCACCGCGTCGGGTGACCTCGCCGCCGCCCGCGAACTCGCCGACCAAGTCCGCCACTTGCCCTTCTACCGCGAGGAGGGCCACCTGGCGACCGCCCGGCTGCTGGTGGTGACCGCACTGACCGGGGCTTGGGCCGAGCACTCCGCCTTCGCCGACTGCTTCCTCGACGGCTGGGAGCGCGCCGGGCGCCCCCGCGCGGGGAACCTCAGCCGGGCCCCGTACGCCGCCGCCGCGGTCTGCGGGCTGCGCGGCGACGACGCGGGGCGTGCGCGCTGGCTCGGGGTGGTCGAGGCCGTCGCCAACCCGAGCCTGGCGGTGGCCCGGATCCACCACGGCGACTTCTTCGACGCCCTCGTCCTGCTCCACCACGGCCGCGCCGAGGAGGCCCTGACGCTGCTGGCCACCGCCCCCGAGGAGTTGGCCGCCTGGTACAGCGGAATGTGGCGGCCCTGGTACGCCGCCGTCTGGGCCGAGGCCGCCGTCCTCGCCGACGATCCCTCGGCCGCCGACCGGATCGCCCGGGCCCGGCTGAACACCGCCGGCAACCCGGTGGCGCTCGCCGTGGTGGAACGCTCCGCGGCCCTCGCCGCCGGGGACCGCACCGGCCTGCTCGCGGCGGCCGACCAGCTGCTCGCCGGCGGCTGCCGCTACCAGTGGGCCCGGACCCTGGCCCTGGCCGGCGGCCCGGACCGGGCCCGCGGCGAGGCGGAACTGGCCGCCATCGGCGCCGCGCCGATGGCCCTGCCGTAGCGCTCGGACCCGTAACAGAACCGTCTCACCGGGTGGTTCGGCCGCTGCGGAGCAGAAGTCGATCACCGTAGACTTGGGCGGTTCAGCTGCCTGCGGGGGGCGGCGGAGCGCGTACGCGGGGGGCGCGGTGGAACTGCGGGACATCGAGATATTCCTGGTGCTGGCCGAGGAGTTGCACTTCGGCCGCACCGCCGAGCGGCTGCGGGTCTCCCAGGCCCGGGTCAGCCAGGCGATCAAGAAGCAGGAGCGGCGGATCGGCGCGGCGCTGTTCGACCGCACCAGCCGCACCGTGCGCCTGACCGAGGTCGGCCGCCAGCTGCGGGGCGACCTGCAGCCGGTCTACGCGGGCCTGCACGAATCGCTGGAGCGGGCCCGGCTCGCCGCCCGCGGGGTCACCGGGCGGCTGCGCGTCGGCATGATGCCCTTCAACCTGGTGGACCTGCACTTCTACTGGAAGGCGTTCCGCGCCAAGCACCCGCAGTGGGAGCTGGAGATCCGGCAGTTGGGGTACACCGATCCGTTCGGCTGGCTCCGCAACGGCGACTTCGACGTCCTGGTCGGCTGGCTGCCCGTGGAGGAGCCCGACTTCACCGTAGGCCCGGTCCTGCTGACGGACCCCCGGATCCTCGCGGTGTCCGAGGACCACGAGCTCGCCGGGCGCACCTCGGCACGGCTGGAGATGTTCGCCGACTTCGCGCACCCGATGCCGCCCGCCCTGCCGGACTACTGGGAGGACGGCTACATCCCCTTCCATGCGCCCGGCGGCCGGACGATCGAGCGCGGCGGGGAGGTGCACAACGCGGAGGACCTGATCAGCCGGGTCGGCATGGGCGAGATCATCCACGGCTTCCCCAGCCACGTCACCCGGTACTGGGGCATGCCGAACATCCGCTGGATCCCCGTCCCGGACCTGCCGACGCTGTCCTACGTCCTGATCTGGCGCACCGACGCCGAGAACGAGCCGATCCGCGCGCTCGCCACCGTGGTGCGCGAGCTCGGCCCGCACCACTTCTGACGCACGACCATGTCAGGTCGATAACCGCCGGGTTATCGAAGACCGCACGAAGTCCGCGTTGATCCGCCCACGCCGCCACGGAAGGCTTGAGGCACCCGGGCAGGCCGCCCGCGGAGGGCCTCGGCACCAGGAGCCGGACCACGTGTTCGACATGACCGTGACGTATGCGATGCACGACGCCTTGCGAAGGGAGCTGCACCACTTAGCCCGAGCCACCGCCCGCACCCGGCCCGACCCCCGGGACGTGCTGCGCACCGCCCCGGGGTGGGGCCTGTTCCGGCGGGCCCTGGGCGCCCACCACAGCGCCGAGGACGACGCCCTCTGGCCCGCCCTGCGCCGGGCCCTGCACGGCCGCCCGCTCTCCCTCACCCGGCTGGAGGCGATCGAGGCCGAGCACGCCGCGCTCGCCCTGCTGATCGAGGCGATCGACCACGCACTGACCGACCCCGCCACCGGGCCGGACCTGTTCGGCGAGCTCGCCGGCTCGCTGGTCACCGGTCTGCGCGGCCACCTCCGCCACGAGGAGGAGGCCGTCTTCCCGCTGGCCCTGACCATCCTGGGCCGGGAGCAGTGGGAGCACTTCGGGCGCGTCCACGCGCAGCGGATCGAGGCCGCGCGGATCCTGCCCTGGCTGCTGGACGGCCTCGGGGAGCCGACCGCGAGCGCCGTGCTGGCCCAGCTCCTGCCCCAAGCCGCACACCACGCGTACACGCACCGCTGGCAGCCTGCCTACGCCGCCCTCGACCGGTGGGGCACAACCGTCCGTTCCACTCAAGGAGTTCCTTCATGACCACCGTCGAGCCCGTCCGGGCCACCGACGCGGGGCCCGGCCCCGGCCTTCCCGCCGCCGTACCGCTGCGGCGGTGGCTCGCCCTGGCGGCGGTGGCCGTCGGCACCTTCGCCATGGTGACCGCCGAGCAGCTGCCGCTGGGGCTGCTCACCCCGATCGGCGGCGCGCTGCACGTCTCGGAGGGGACGGCCGGGCTGATGGTGACCGTGCCCGGTCTCGTCGCGTCCGCCACCGCGCCGCTGCTGCCCGTGCTGATCCGGCGGGCCGACCGGCGTACGGTGCTGATCGTCCTGCTCGGCCTGATGGCCGGGGCCAACCTGCTGTCGGTGCTCGCCCCCGACTTCACCGTCCTGCTCGCCTCCCGCTTCCTGGTCGGCGTCAGCATCGGCGGCTTCTGGGCGCTGGCGGCCGGCATCGCGGTGCGCATGGTGCCGGCCGAGTACGTGGGCCGGGCCACCGCGATCACCTTCGGCGGCGCCACGGCAGCCAACGTCCTCGGCGTGCCGGCCGGGACGCTGATCGGCGAATTCAGCAGCTGGCAGACGGCGTTCGCCACCGTCGGCGGCCTGGGCCTGCTCGTGGTGGCCGCGCTGCTCGTCCTGCTGCCGGCCCTGCCCGCGGGCGATCCCGTCCGGCTGCGCACACTCGGGGCGCAGCTGCGCAACCGGGCCGTCCGGGCCGGGGTGCTGACCACCTTCCTGCTGGTGGGCGGTCACTTCGCGGCGTTCACCTTCGTCAGCCCGGTGCTGCAGGAGGTCTCCGGCATCGGCCGGGGCCTGGTCGGCCCGCTACTGCTGGTCTTCGGCGCGGCCGGGATCCTCGGCAACTTCCTGGCCGGCGCGGTGGTCGGGCGGGATGTCCGCCGGGTGGTGCTGATCATCGCTCTGCTGCTGACCGTGATCCTGGCGCTGTTCCCGGTGGCCGGCACCGACCCGGTCGGCGGGATCGTGCTGCTGATCGGCTGGGGCCTGGCCTTCGGCGGGGTGCCGGTGAGCGTGCAGACCTGGATCCTGCGGTCCGCGCCCAAGGAGGCCGAGGCCGCCACCGCCCTGAACACCTCGGTGTTCAACCTGGCGATCGCCCTCGGCGCCCTGTTCGGCGGCCTGGTGGTCGACGCCGCCACACTCACCGCCGCGCTCTGGACCGGGGCGGGGGTCGCCCTGCTGACCGTCCTGGTCGTCCTGCGCACGCGCTCCCACTCCTGAGGTGATCCCATGTGCACACGTTTCGACGTCCTCGTCCTCGGCGCCGGCCCCGGCGGCTACGTGGCGGCGATCCGCGCCGCCCAACTGGGCCTGCGGGTCGCGGTGGTGGAGGAGAAGTACTGGGGCGGTGTCTGTCTGAACGTCGGCTGCATCCCCACCAAGGCGCTGCTGCGGGGCGCCGAGCTCGCCCACCTCTTCCAGCACCGGGCGAAGGAGTTCGGCATCACGGTCGACGGCACCGTCTCCCTCGACTACGGCCAGGCTTTCCGCCGCAGCCGCGCCGTCGCGGACGGCCGGGTCAAGGGCGTCCACTACCTGATGAAGAAGAACGGCATCACCGAGTTCAACGGCCGGGGCACCTTCCTGGACGCGCACACCGTCGAGGTCGCCGAGGCGGACGGCACCGTCCACACCGTGTCCTTCGACCACTGCGTCATCGCCACCGGCGCGAGCCCGCGGCTGCTGCCCGGCACCGCCCGCAGCGAGCGCGTGGTGACGTACGAGGCGCAGATCCTCGCCGAGGAGGTGCCGCGGTCGATCGTGATCGCCGGTGGCGGTGCGATCGGCATCGAGTTCGCCTACGTGCTGCACAGCTACGGCACGCAGGTCACCGTGGTGGAGTTCCTGGACCGGCTCGCCCCGCTGGAGGACGCCGAAGTCTCCGCCGAACTGACCAAGCAGTACCGGAAGTCGGGCATCCGGGTGCTCACCTCCACCCGGGTCGAGGCGATCGACGAATCCGGCCCGCAGGTCCGGGTCACCGTCACCGGCGCGGACGGCGGGCAGCAGGTACTGGTGGCCGACCGGGTCCTGCAGGCCGTCGGCTTCAGCCCGAACGTCACCGGCTACGGCCTGGAGCACACCGGGGTGGCGCTCACCGAGCGCGGCGCCGTCGAGGTCGACGGCCGGTGCCGCACCTCGGTGCCCCACGTCTACGCCATCGGCGACGTGACGGCGAAGCTGATGCTCGCCCACACCGCCGAGGCCATGGGCGTCATCGCCGCCGAGACGATCGCGGGCGCCGAGACCATGGAGCTCGACTTCCCGATGATCCCGCGCGCCACCTACAGCCAGCCCCAGATCGCCGGCTTCGGCTTCACCGAGGCCCAGGCCCGCGAGCGGGGGTACGACGTCCGGGTGGCCAAGTTCCCCTTCACCGCGAACGGCAAGGCGCACGGTCTCGGCGACCCGGCCGGCTTCGTGAAGATCGTCGCGGACGCCGAGTACGGCGAGCTGCTCGGCGCGCACCTGATCGGCCCGGACGTCACCGAGCTGCTGCCCGAGCTGACGCTCGCCCAGCAGTGGGACCTGACCGTCCATGAGGTGGCGCGCAACGTGCACGCCCACCCGACCCTCGGCGAGGCCGTGAAGGAAGCGATTCACGGCCTCGCCGGACAGATGATCAACTTCTGAGAGGAACGACCGTCATGAAGGTCCTGCTCACCGGCGCCACCGGCTACATCGGCTCCGCCGTCACCGACCACCTGGGCGCCGCCGGCCACCAGGTCGTCGCGCTCGTCCGCGGCGCCGAGCCGCAGCCCGGCCGGGGCTGGTACGCGCAGCTCGTCGGCGACACCGCCGACCCGGCCTCGCTGGCCGGTGCGGTGACCCCCGACATCGAGGCCGTGATCCACCTCGCTCCCCCGAGCGGGGACGCCGCCACCGACCTCGCCGTCATCGAGGCGCTCACCGCCCCGCTGCGCGGCACCGGCCGCCCCTTCGTCTACACCAGCGGCGTCTGGGTGCTGGGCGCCACCGGCGAGGACCAGGAGGTCGGCGAGGAGCGCCCGACCGACCCGATCGACATCGTCGGCTACCGCCCGCGGATCGAGCGGCGGGTGCTGGCCGAGGCCGCCGAGGGCGTGCGCGCGGTCGTGGTCCGCCCCGGCATCGTGTACGGCCGCGGTGGCGGCATCCCCGCGATCCTGGTCGACCGGGCCCGGTTGCAGGGGGTGCCCGAGTACTACGGCGAGGCGGGCGTGCGCTGGCCGACCGTCCACGTGGACGACCTGGCCGAGCTGTTCGTCGCCGCCGTCTACTTCGCCGAGGCCGGCACCGTCTGGCACGGTGTCGGCGAGTCGGCCGTCCCGGTCCGCGAGCTGGCCCGGGCGGCCGGCCAGGTGGCCGGGGTGACCACCGCCCCGCACGCGGTGCCGGCGGCGGACGCGGCCGCGGTCTTCGGCCCGCTGTTCGCGGACGCGCTCGCCCTCGACCAGAGCGTCAGCGGCGCCGCCGCCCGGACCGCCCTCGGCTGGCAGCCCACCCGCCCCGGCGCGGTGGCCGAGCTGACCTCGGGATCGTACGCCGGCTGACGCCTCGAGGCGGGCCCCGTCCGGGCGGGACGGGGCCTCAGCCGGGCGGACAGGCCCTACGACCGGGCCGGTCGGGGAGAGGGCCGGGCTCCCGGTTCTCGCCCGCGGCGCCGCCGGGCAGGGGTCAGTGCTCGGCGGGGTCGTCGGAGGTCAGGTGGGCGGTGAAGCTGAAGCGGTCGCCGCGGAAGAGGGAGCGGACGCATTCGACCGGCTCGCCGGTGCGGTCGCGGGTGATGCGGTTGAGCAGGAGCATCGGCAGGGCCGGGCTGGTGCCGATGAGTTGGACTTCGCGGGGGGAGGCGAGCACGGTCTCGATGCGTTCGTCGGCGTCGGCGAAGGCGGTGCCGTGGGTGCGGAGGTGGGCGTAGAGGGAGGTGGCGGGGTCGAAGTCGGTGAGCAGGGAGGGGAAGCGGGCGGCGGAGAGGTAGGTGCTCTCCAGGCCGACCTGCTCGTCGTCGGCGAGCAGCAGGCGTTCCAGGTGGTGGACGGGGGCGCCGGGCTCGATCCGCAGGGCGGCGGCGAGGGCGGGGGTGGCCGGGAGCTGTTCGAAGACCACCAGGCGGCGGCCGGGCCGGCGGCCCTGGCGGCGGACGCCCTCGGTGTAGCTGGCCAGGGTGAGCGGCTGGACCAGCTTGGGGCGCCCGGCCACCGAGGAGCGGCCGCTGCGCTGGACCCGGCCCTCCAGCCGCAGCTCCCGGATCGCCTGACGGACGGTCATCCGGGAGACCCCGAACCGGTCGGCGAAGACGCGCTCGGTCGGGAGCTGGGCGCCGGGGCCGAGCTCGTCCAGGACGGCGTCGATCTTCTGCTTCACCTGGAAGTACTTCGGCGGCTCGCCGTGCTCCGGCACCCCGGAGCGGACCGCCGCCAGCGGCGGCGGGGAGGGTGCTGGGTCCGGCGGGAGGTGGCTGCTCACGAGTGCGAGCGTAGCCGAGGCCCGGTCGGGGCCCCGGCCACGCTCACCAGGTGACTCAGCTGCCGAAGGTCATACCCAGGTCGTCCACGTAGCCGTCGTCGTCCGTCCCGCCGGTGCGGGTGAAGGAGACCGCGAAGCGGACCGAGGCCGTACCGACCGGCACGGTGCCGGTGGCCTGCTCGCGCAGCAGCACCGTCTGGTTGTTCCGCTGGGCGGGCGTGACCGGGGCGAGGGTGGCGGTGCCGAGGGCGGTGCCGGAGGCGTCGAGGAAGGTCGCGACCACCCCGGCGCTGTCACCCTGGGTGCTGTAGCCGCCGATCCAGCCGGAGAGCGCGTACGGCAGGGTGCCGGTGGCGATCTTCGCGGCCTGGCTCGCGACGCTCACGGTCTGGGTCATCTGGGCGGAGGCGTACGGGCCGCCGTCGAAGAAGGCGCCGCCCGGGGTGGCCGGGGCCGTCGGGCCCTGGCCGGTGGTCGGGTAGGAGGGGGCGCCATAGCAGACCTGCTGCGGCTGGTTCGAGGTGGCCGTCCAGCCCTGGGCCGCGTGTCCGCCCGAGCCGGTGCCGCAACTGCCGGACTCCGCGTCGGAGTTGGCGATCGGCAGGGTGTAGAGACTGCCGGAGGCGACCGTCCAGGTGAAGGTGGCCGAGCCGGCCGCGCCGGTGGTGTCGGTGGCCGTGACGGTCACGGTGTAGGTGCCGGCGGCGGTCGGGGTGCCGGAGACCAGGCCGGTGGCGGAGACGGTCAGCCCGGCGGGCAGGCCGGTGGCGGTCCAACTCAGGCTCTGGGCCGGGTCGGAGTCGGTGCCGGCCAGCTGGAGCGAGGCGGCGGTGCCGGTGGTGCCGGTCTGCGCGCCGGGGTTCGCGGCGGTGACGGTGTTACCGGTCTGGGCGCCGCCGGTGAAGACCTCGTTGAACGGGGTGGCCCACTTGTCGTTGTTGGTCATGGTGGCCAGGCCGAGCGCGCTCTCGATCACCCGGGCGCTGCTGTAGTGGTCGTACCGGTTGGGGTCCTGGTACCCGGCCTTGACCGTGCCCTGGGAGCCGATCGCCAGGGTCATCACCTGGTTGGTCTGGCCGGGGCCGAAGCCGCCGGGCGAGCCGGCGCCGTCCTCGTCGAAGGTGAGCAGCAGGAGGGACTTCGCTTGCGTCCAGGCCGGGGAGTCGAAGAGGGTGGGCAGGGCCTGGCTCAGCCAGGTGTCGCCCGGACCGATGCCGCAGTCCTCCATGTCGTAGCAGGAGTCCGGGTCGAACCAGACGAAATTCGGGGTGGTGGCGGCGGACCTCAGGTCGGTGTTCAGGAACTGCGGCAGCGGCTGCCAGTGCGCCTGGCAGTAGGCGTTGTCGTTCTTCATCTTCGCCGCGTAGTAGAACGGCACGTCGTCCGCGGAGTACTCACCGCTGCCGGTGGTCTGGCAGTTGCTGGTCTGGGTCTGGGTGTACTGCTTCCAGCTCTTGCCGACCGCGTCCAGGTTGTCGCTCAGGCCGTTGTTGGTCGCGGTGCAGGCGGTGCTGGTGATGCAGTTGGCGTTGCCGCCGCCGACGGCCTGGCTGGAGCGGCCGTAGGAGTTGCCGAAGGCGATCTGCTCGTAGTTCGGGTCCGAGTTGTGGGTGCCCGCGTGGTAGTTGGTGAAGAGCGAACCCATCGGCACCAGCGTGTTGTTGATGTACGGCGCGGCGGAGTTGCCGATGATGCCGGCGCCGCCGTCGGCGGTGTTGGAGCTCGCCGAGTAGTTGTTGTTCTCCATCATCACGACGAAGACGTGGTCGTAGGCCGGCACGGTGGAGGCCGGGACGGTCAGCGTGGGGGCGGTGACCGGGGTGTCCAGGGTCAGCGAGAGGTCGTCGGCCAGACCGTCGTTCTGGGTGCCGGTCATGGTGAAGTCGACGGCGGTGACGATCGACCGCGTCCCGGCGGGCACGGCGGTGGTCACGCTGCGCTGGAGGAAGGACGTGGTGTTGGAGCGGGCGGCGGCGAGCACCGGGGCTATCGAGGAGGTGCCGAGCGAGGCGCCGTTCGCGCCGCGGTAGGTGAGGGTGACGCCGGCGGCGTCGTCCCAGCTGCCGACGCCGCCGAGCCAGGCGGAGGCGGTGGAGTGCACGCCGCCCGCGTCGATCGCGGCCGCGGCCGAGGAGACGTCGGTGGTCTGGGTCATCCGGGAGGAGCCGCGCGAGCCGCCCTGGAAGTAGGCGCCGCCCTTGGTCGGCGAGCCCGGGGTGGTGGTCGCGGCGCCGGTGGGGACGCCGTAGCAGTTGATCACCGGGTCACCCGAGGCCAGCTGCCAGCCGGGCACGGTGGTCTCCTCCCAGCCGCCCGGGCTGCACTGCGAGGTCTCGGCACTGCCGTTGAGCAGCAGGTTCGCGCTCTGGGTGGCGGCGGCCGCGGGCTGCTGCGCCCCGACGAGGGCCGGGCCGAGCAGGGCGGTCAGGGTGACGGCGAGGGCGGCGGTCAGGGTGGTGGTGCGGCGGGCTTGCGGTGCGGCAGATCGGCTTCTGCTCACGGCTGGGCGTCCTTCCGAACGGGGGGTCGGGGCCACGGAGGCGATTGGGCTAGCCCAATCAGCGGGCACCATGGATTGTCGGGACCCCGGAGGGACACCACGAATCCGCCGGTTGCACAGCCGGCATCGGTCAGGCGAACGGAAGCACTCAGCCCGACAGGGCCCAGTCCCGGGGCAGTTCGAGGGTGCGCAGCTCCTCGACCTCCCGGGGCGGGAAGTCCGGCCACGTACGAGTGGTGTCGTGGCGGCGGTTGAGCCGCCGGTCCAGGAAGTGCTGCATCCTGGTCAGCCCCTCGGCGGCCTCGGCTGCGCCCAGCCGGCCGTCGGCGAGCGCGGCGGCGTACTCGTCCAGGTCCAGCAGCCGGTACGGGTGGTCCGGCGGGCCGACGATCACGTCGATCCAGCGGTCCTCGGTCCGCACCACCGGGCTGCCGGAGGTGTCCACGGCCACCAGGTCGCAGTACCACCAGCCCCGCTGCTCCGGCGGGAAGGCCACCGGCTGGTCGATCTGCAGGTGCTCGTCGAGCAGCAGGTACGTCCGCTGCACGTGCTCGACGCCGCCCTCGCTGAAACCCCAGTCGTAGGCGATGACACTCCCCCGGCGGATCCCCGCCGCCCGCAGCCTGCCGTCACGGATGACGGTCACATGCTCGTCCACAGTCATGCTGCACCGTAGCGCCGACGCGGATCGGGTCGTACCGCCGGAGACGTACGGCAGGCGCCTCAGAGCCCCGGCAGGGTGTCCTGCTCGCCGGGGACGACGTGGGTCGGGTCCTCGGGGCCGCGGCAGTTGGGGCCGAGCCGCAGCAGGCGGGACTCAGGGTCGTGGAGCGGGCGGTGGCAGCGGCGGCAGAGGACGGTGGGCGCCGAGGGGGTGGCGGGTATCGGCAGGGGCGCGGGGTGCATGAGTGACAGTCTGTCAGCGGGCCGGGGTGAGGGCCAGGACGGCGAGGTCGTCGGTGAGGGGGGAGGAGTGGCGGCGGACGTCCTGGTCGAGGAAGGCGACCACGGCTTCGGGGTCGGTGGTGGCGAGGGCGGTGAGGCGCTCGGTGAGGGGGTAGAAGCGGCCGGAGCTGTCGCGGGCCTCGCTGACGCCGTCGGTGTGCAGGAGCAGGGTGTGGCCGGGGTCGAGCTGGAGGGTGCGGGGCTCGGCGGAGCCGGGGGCGAGGTGGCCGAGGCCGAGCGGGAGGGCGTCCGGGCAGTGGACGGGGGTGGCGGCGGAGGGGGTGAGCAGGACTGGCTCGAGGTGGCCCCGGTTGACCAGCCGGCAGTGGCCCGAGCCCGGGAGGTGCTCCACCAGCAGCGCGGTGACGAACAGTTCTTCGTCGCCCCGCTCGGCGGCGGCCCGCAGCACCTGCCGGTCCAGCCGCTCGGCCAGCTCGACCAGGTCGGGCGTCTCGTACGCGAGCGTGCGGAAGGCGCCGAGCACGTTGGCCACCGTCCGGACGGCTTCCAGGCCCTTGCCCCGGACGTCCCCGAGCAGCACCCGGGTGCCGTACCGCGTCTCGCACAGCTCGTAGAGGTCCCCGCCGATCGCGACCTCGGCGTTCGCCGGCCGGTAGAGCCCGGCCGTGCGCAGCCCGCCGACCTGGCCGGGGACGGGGCGCAGCACCGTGCGCTGCAACGTCTCGACCACCGTCCGGACCAGGACCAGGTCGCGCTCCTGCCGGATCCGCTGCCAGGACAGGGCGGCGCCGAGGACGCCCGCGAGGGCGGTGGAGACGTACACCCAGACGTGGTGCTGCTCGGTGAGGTGGTGGGCGCGCTCCGCGAGCAGGGCCTGCATGCCGATCGCGCCGACGGTGGCGAGCCCGACCATGCGCGGGCCCCGGGCGAAGGCCACCACCACGGGCAGGGCGGTCAGCAGGAAGCCGGCCGCGACGTGGTCCGGGAGGGCGTACTCCAGGAGCAGGTCGACGGTGATCAGCAGCAGCGGCAGGACGAGCACCCAGCGCGGGGTGGCGGCGCCCTGCTGCGGGGTGAGGTTGCGCCGGGCGGCTGCGGTCGGGGACGAGGCAGGCGAGGACAAGGTGGGGACCTCCTGCCTCCATGGTGGCCGGATCTCCCCGGGCCGCGCGGCGGCGAAGGTCCCGGGCCGGCCGGGACGAAAGGCCTCAGTGCAGGCTGATCGGCAGGTGCTGGTAGCCGCGCAGGACCCAGCGGTCACGGCGGGTGGGGGCACCGGCGCGGGCCAGGGCGGGGAAGCGGCGGAGCAGCGCGGGCATGGCGAGGGTGGACTCGAGCCGGGCCAGCTGGGCGCCCAGGCAGAAGTGCGGGCCGCCGCCGAAGCTGAGCGGCCGGCTGTCGCGGCGGGTGGGGTCGAACCGCTCCGGGTCGGCGAAGCGCTCGGGGTCGCGGTTGGCGGCGCCGATCAGCAGGAAGGCGAACCAGCCGTACGGGGCGTCCAGCTCCCCGATCCGCAGGCCGTTGGCGAGCGCGACCCGGGACGTCACCTGGACGGGTGAGTCGAACCGCAGCACCTCCTCGGTGTACCCGGCCGGGTCGACGGCCCCCGACCGGACGCCGGCCAGCGCCTCGGGGTGGTCGAGCAGCAGGGAGAGCCCGTTGCCCAGCAGGTTGGTGGTGGTCTCGAACCCGGCCACCAGCAGCAGCACCAGGTTGGCCAGCAGCTCCCGCCCGGAGAGCCGGCCCGGGTCCTCGGCGGCGACCTGGACGAGTGCGCTGACCAGGTCGTCCTTGGGTCTGGCCTGCCGCTCGGCGGCGAGCCGGGTGAAGTACCCGGCGAGCTCGTCGGCGGCCGCGTCGGCCAGCAGCAGCTCGGGCTCCGACGCGACCGGCTCGAGGGCGACGGTCAGGTCGGCGGCGAGGCCGCGGAACAGGTGCCGGTCGGCCTCGGGCACGCCGAGCAGCTCGCAGATCACGGTGACCGGCAGGCGGTAGGCGAAGGTCTCCATGAAGTCGACCTCGGCGCCACCCGCGCCCGGCTCGGCCATCTCGTCGAGCAGCCGCTCGACCGCCGCCGCCACGGCCGGCTCCAGCGCGGCGACCCGGCGGGCGGTGAAGACGGAGGCGATCAGCGAGCGCATCCGGCTGTGGTCGGGCTCGTTGCGCTCGAGGATCGACCGGCTGAGCATCAGCTTGGCCGCGTGGTCGTTGAAGCCCTCCTCCCAGCGGCTGCGCAGCTCGGCGTCGGCCACGTGGAAGGCGGTGTCCCGCAGCACCTGGTTGACCTCGCGGTAGCCGGTCACCAGGATCATGCCCTCGCCGCAGGGCGAGACCGCCCCCTGCTCCCGGGCGTGGCCGTAGAGCGGGTACGGGTCCTCGCGTCCACCCGGTGTCATCAGCTGTTCTATGATCGCCGCACTGTCCATGGCCACTGACCCCCTCCGTCGGCTCTTGCCACAGTTACTGCCAAGTAGCGGCCTACCCAGTGGGCCGCCGATTCAGACGGGCCGGAGGAGAGCAGCGATGAGCAGCACCGAGAGCGCACCGAAGCGGCGGCGCCGCGGGTGGGTGGCCGTGCCGGTGGCCCTGGTGGTGCTGGCGGGCGCGGTGGTGACGGTGGTGCTGGTCGAGCGCGGGCCGTCCAAGCCGACCGTGCCGGCCGCGCTGGTGCCGCTGATCCGGGCGGCGGCGAAGACCTGCCCGGCCGTCTCGCCCTCGCTGATCGCCGGGCAGCTGTACACCGAGTCGCGCTTCAACGCCAAGGCCGTCTCCTCGGCGGGGGCCCAGGGCATCGCCCAGTTCACGCCCGAGACCTGGTCGGAGTTCGGGGTCGACGGCAACGGGGACGGCGTCAAGGACGTGTTCGAGCCCGCCGACGCCATCCCGGCCCAGGCCCGGTACGACTGCTACCTGGCCAGGCAGACCGCCACCGTGCCGGGCGACGCCACCCGGAACATGCTCGCCGCCTACAACGCGGGCCCCGGCGCCGTCGCCAAGCACCAGGGCGTGCCGCCGTACCAGGAGACCCAGGGGTACGTCACCAAGGTGGAGCGGTACGCGGCCGATTTCCGCTACCTGGACGCCGCCCCGTCAGGCACCAGCAGCCCCTAGGCTGGGCGGCATGGAGATCTGGATCAACCCGAAGTGCAGCAAGTGCCGCACGGCGATCAGCGAGCTGGACGCGGCCGGGATGGGGTACACCGTCCGGCGGTACCTGGAGGACCCGCCGAGCGTGGCGGAGCTCGAGCAGATCCTGGCGCGGCTCGGCCTGGAGCCCTGGGACATCACCCGGGTGGACGAGCCGGTCGGCAAGGAGCTGGGTGTCAAGCAGTGGCCGAAGGAGGCCGCCGAGCGCGGCCGCTGGATCGCCGCGCTGGCCGAGCACCCGATCCTGATCCAGCGCCCGATCATCACCGCCGACGACGGGCACGCGGTGGTGGCCCGTACGCCGGAGGCGCTGAAGTCCGTGCTCTAGCTGCGGGTGGTGCGCTTGACCTCCTGCCCCGGGCGCCAGGAGCGGATGACCAGCTGGTCGCCCTCGACCGTGGTGAGCACGGCCTCGGTGAGCTCCAGCCGGAAGGCGTGGTACGGGCCCGGGGGCAGCTCGCCGTACTCGGCCTCGTAGGCCATCAGGTCGACCTGGTCGGTCAGCTCGACGGCGCGGCCGGCCAGCTTGGCATCGCCGCCCTTCATCTCCTCGTCGCCCGGGTGGGCGTGCAGGGCGAACCGGCCGTCCCGCTGGAGGTCCCGTGCCTTGACCGCGCCGTACATCGACCCGATGGTCAGATCGGCGCCGAGGAAGGCCACCTCGGTGCCGCTCACCCGGGGCGAGCCGTCCTTGCGGACCGTCGCCAGCACGTGGTGCTTGTGCGCCTCGAAGCAGGCCCGCACCAGCGGGGCCAGGTCGGGTGCCTCCTGCTCGAAATCCTGCCAAGTCGTCATGGCTCCGAGTCTGGCAGGAGGGTGTGACGGATGGGGCAGACTGGCCCGGTGACCACCTACATCGCATTCCTGCGGGCCGTCAACGTCGGCGGCCGGACGGTGAAGATGGAGCGGCTGCGGGCGCTCTTCACCGAGCTGGGCCTCGGCGGCGTCCGCTCGTACATCCAGAGCGGCAACGTCTTCTTCACCACCGATGAGACCGACCGGGCCGCCCTCACCCGGCGGATCGAGGAGCACCTGGCGGCGGCGCTCGGCTACGACGTGCCGGTGATGCTGCGCACCGTCGAGGAGGTCGAGGAGCTGGTCGAGGCGGATCCGTTCGCGGGGGTGGAGGTGACGCCCGAGGTGCGGCTGTGCGTGGTCTTCCTCTCGGAGCCGCTGCCCGCCGACTTCGCCTTCCCGGTGCGCTCGCCCAAGGGGGACTGGGAGATCCTGTCCGCCACGCCCGGCGCCGCGTTCACGGTGATGCACCTCAAGGACGGGCGGCTCGGCGGGAATCCGGCTGCGGCCTTCCCCAAGTCGTACCGAGGGAGCGGGACTTCGAGGTTCTTCCACACCACGGTGAAGATCCTGGCGGCGGCGAGGAAGCCGTGAGTCAGACCGTCGGGGTGCCCCAGAGCTCGCTGGTGCAGCGGGCGTAGGTGGCGCGCCAGTGGGGCCACTGGCGGGCGGTGAGGTCGTCGCAGTCGGCGAGCAGGCGGTCGATCTGGGCCTCGTCGACGCCCTCCAGGAGCCAGACCAGGGCGTCGGACGGGGCCGGGCCCTCCGCGGCGGCGAGCAGGTCGAGCAGCTCGGGGAGGGTGCCGATCCGGGAGCCGGGGGCGAAGACGCCGGCCATCCGGGGCAGCAGCTGGCGCTCCTCGATCCGCAGGTGGGTCTCCAGCCGGGCGGCCAGCTCCTCCACCGCGTAGGCGACCGGCCAGGCACTGGCAGGGTCGCGGGTGGCGATCCGGACCAGGGTGGTGACCCGGGTGAAGGAGTGGTCCAGGTTGTGGTGGTCCGACTCCAGCCAGTTGAGCAGCAGCCGCAGCTCGGGCGCGAAGCGGCGCAGCAGCGGCCAGAGCCGGGTGTCCTGCTGCTCGTGGTGGCAGGTGAGCATGGCGGTGAGGAAGTCCCAGTGCCGCTGCAGCGCCTCGGCGCCGGCGGTGTCCTCGGGCTGGAGCAGCCGCAGGGCGTTGGGCAGGCGGGCGAGGTCGCGGCGCAGCGCCGCGTGCACCAGCTGCAGGCCGGCGAAGGGAAGGGGCTCGACGGCCGACCGGACGACCTCGCGCTCCCGCGCCGACTGGGCGGGCACCTTGGGGGACTCGACGGGCAGCAGGTAGGTCGGCATCGAAACTCTCTTCACAAGCTGGTGGCGGCTGAGCCTGCGCGGTGCCCCGTGCTCCAGGGGCCCCGGGCTCGGTCTCCAGGGTGGTGACAGCCCATCAGAGTCGAATCAATGTCTGATTGACGTGCAGGTCAGAGCCTTGCAGGGCGTTTTGTCGGCGCCCCGGCTGTCCGAGCACCGTTGTACTGTCCGGCTATGACAGACACTCAGGAACAGCCCCTGCGCTACCAGGTCCGCATCGCGGCCGGGCCCGAGCGGGTCTGGGCCGCGCTGACCACCTCCGAGGGCACCCGGGCGACACTCTACGGCTGCTCGATCGACTCCACCTTCGAAATCGGCGCACGCGTCGAGTTCTTCGGCCACGACGCGGACGGGCAGCGGGTGGTCCAGGTCTACGGCGAGGTCACCGCCTTCGAGCCGGGCCGGTGCTTCGGCTACCGCCAGCACCCGGGCCCGGCCCACAACGAGCGGCACGCCGAGACGCACTGCCGGATGACGCACACGCTCACCCCGGTGGACGGCGGCACCGAGCTGGAGCTGGTGGTCGACGAGTGGACGCCCGGCAACCCCGCGTACCAGCACGCCAAGGCGTCCTACCCCGAGTCCGGCTACCTGGACGGGATCAAGAAGTACGCGGAGGCCTGAGCGGTCAGTCCGTCTGCGGGCCGGAGAGGTTCTTGGTGAGCCACTCCAGCGTGTTGGGGATCATCTTCTTGAAGTCCGAGGTGAGGTGCTTGCCGCCGGGCTGCTCGTAGTAGTCGATGGTGAGCGGCGCGGCGGCCTTGGCCACCCAGGTCTTGACCAGCTTGGTCTCGTACGCGTTGGCCCCGCCGGAGGTGGCGAGCATCCGGACGTCGGCCTTGCTCTGGCTGACCAGGATGTCCGGGCTGTTGGCGAGCCGCTCGTTCTCGTGGCCCTTCCACAGCGGGGAGTCCGGGTTGAAGTAGCCGTCGATCGGGACGGCGGCCTTGAAGACCTCGGGGTGGCGCATGGCCAGCTTGGCGCTGCAGAACGCGCCGGTGGAGGCCCCCATCACGCCCCAGCCGTCCCGGCCCTTCACGGTACGGAAGTTGGCGCGGACGAAGTCGGGGATGTCCTCGGCCATCCAGGTCTCCATCTTGGGCTGGCCGGGGATGTCGCTGCACTCCAGCGCCTTGGACTCGTTGGAGTCCAGGTTCTGCACCGGCATGATCATGATGAAGGGGTGGGCCGAGCCGTCCTTCGACTTCGCGGCGTCGGCCTCCTGGATCGGCAGCTGGTTGTCCGTCCAGGTGTTGTAGCCCGCGCTCTGGCCGCCCGCATACAGGGTGAGCACCGGGAAGCCGTACTTGGCGTACTTGGGGTCGTTGTACTCCGGCGGCAGCCAGACCCACACCTTGCCGGAGACGCCGGACTTCTTGCCGGTGAGGGTGGTCATCAGGATCGGCCCGGCGCCGGTGGTGCGGGCGGTGCTGAAGTTGGCGGCCGGGCCGGTCGGCATCAGCACCTTGGAGGGCTTCGGCGGCGGGGTGGAGCTCCGGGTGGCCGAGGGAACGTTGCTGCTGCTCGCGCCCTGCGCCGCCGGCTTGGCGTCGTTGCCGGCCTTGGTGCTGGTACTGCCGCAGGCCGCCAGGGTGCTCGCGAGGGCGAGCGTGGTGATCCCGAGGAGCGTGGCGCGGGTGCGGGTGGGCTGCGGCTGCACGGTGAGTATCTTCTCCGACCGGTCTCACGCCCGGTCGGCCGACACGGGCGGTGACCCCTTGGGTGGGGCCAGTGAATCCTATGACGTGACCGCCGCGAAACCCGGTTGCGGGTGGATCGAACTGCTCGGCGAAAACCCGCTGAACGGCGGGGGTGTTGGAGGGTTCTCCAACTGCCGGGCGGGCGGGCAGGGGCGATCATGGGAGCCCGAACGCACACCGAGGAGCAGGCCCATGCCCGAGCAGATCGCCGTCGTCACCGGAGCAGGTACGGGAGTCGGCCGGGCCGTGGCCGTGGAGCTGGCGGCGGGCGGGTGGCGGGTGGTGCTGGCCGGGCGGCGGGTGGGGCCGCTGCGGGAGACGGCGGAGCTGGCGCCCGGGGCGCTGGCGGTGCCCACCGATGTGACGGACCAGGCAGCGGTGGCGGCGCTGTTCGAGGCGGCCGCCCGGGAGTTCGGCCGGGTCGACCTGCTGTTCAACAACGCGGGCAGCTTCGGCGCCCCGGTGCCGGTCGAGGAGCTCGAGCTAGCCGACTGGCGGGCGGTGGTGGACCTCAACCTGACCGGCGCGTTCCTGTGCGCGCAGGCCGCCTTCCGGCAGATGAAGGCCCAGACCCCGCAGGGCGGCCGGATCATCAACAACGGCTCGATCTCCGCCCACGTCCCGCGCCCGCACAGCATCGCGTACACCGCGACCAAGCACGCCGTGACCGGCCTGACCAAGTCGCTCTCGCTGGACGGCCGCCCGTACCGGATCGCCTGCGGCCAGATCGACATCGGCAACGCCGCCACCGACATGACCGCCGCGATGAGCGCCGGGGTCCGCCAGGCGGACGGGCGGATCGCCCCCGAGCCGACCATGGACGTCGCGGACGTCGCCCGGACGGTCCGGCACATGGCCGAGCTGCCGCCGGAGGCCAATGTGCAGTTCGCCACCGTGGTGGCCACCACCATGCCGTACATCGGCCGGGGCTAGGGGCCCGTCCGGCCGGTCACGTCGGATCAGCGGGCGGCGTCGGGTGACGCGCGGGCGGTGCCGACGAAGGAGTCCATGCGGAGCATCGGCGACTGAGGAGAAGCCGTCGAAGGGCCGCGTCGGCCGCCCGGCGTGATCGGCCGGACAGACCCTGGCTACTCGTCGTGGCAGTGCCGGTAGCGGTGGCCGTCCAGCCGGTACACGCTGGTGGAAGGCCGCTGCGCCCCCGGCTCCGGCCGCAGCGGCAGGCGCAGCCAGAGCGGTGGGGCGGCGGCGTGGACGGGCTTGCGCAGGCCGTCCCAGCGGCCGCCGTGGAGCTGCAGGGTCAGGACGGCGGAGGTGGTGGTCACCCGGCGATGCTGGCAGCGGCGGCCGGCGCCGAGCGTGCCGACGGCCGGTGATCCACCCCTTCGAGGGGTTTCGGATCACCGGCCGTGACCTGCCGCCGCAGGGTTCAGTTCCGCCAGGTGTCGCTCAGCGTCAGCATCCCGCTCGCCGGGACGGTGCCGGTGCGGTTGGCGCCGGACTCCCAGGTCACCGCGCCGCTCGCGTCCTTGCGGATGTACTTGTACTGGAAGGAGCTGCCGGCCGCCATGGTGACGTCGAGCTTCCAGACGGGGTACGCGGCCGAGGAGAGCAGCAGGGCCTTGCCGGTGTCCCAGCCGCCGAGGGCCGCGCTGTCGCCGACCACGTAGATGTTCTGACCGAAGGTGGTGGTGGCGTTGACGGCGAAGGAGGCGCCGTGCGCGGCCGTGGCGCTGCCGGGCGCGCCGACGTACAGGGCCACCGAGTCGCCCGCGCCGACCGTCGCGGTGAACTTCCCGTCGCTGCCGACGGTGTAGCTCGGGCCGGTGCAGCCGCCCGCCGCCGGGTCGCCGTGCTCGACGTCGCAGTAGGAGCCGGCCGGCAGCGAGGTCTGGAAGGTCTGGGTGATCGCCGAAGACTCGTGGTTGATCGCCACGTAGCCCTTGCTCCCCCGGCCGAAGCCGATCGCGTTGGCGCCGTCGGACCACCAGTTGGTCAGCCCGGTGCCCGCCACCGCGTTGCGGAAGCCGACCATGTTGGCCACCGGCTGCCAGGCGTGCACGCAGTTCCAGCCGTCGGTGTAGCAGGCGTTGACCGTGCCGCCGTTCGGCGGGCCGTCGTCGTTGCCGGTGAAGGAGTAGCCGGAGTAGACGTTCGGCGAGCCGTACGGGTAGGCCAGCATGAAGACGTTGGCCAGCGTGTAGGTGTTGCCGTAGGTGTAGTTGAGGGTCGAGCCGTTGCGCTCGGTGTCCCAGTTGTCGACGAAGGTGCGGGCCTGCGCGCTGGGCAGCAGGCCGGAGCCCCAGGTGGAGAGCGAGGCGATGGAGCCGCCGTTGAAGGCGCTCTTGAGCCAGGTGCCGGAGCGGAACTCGTCCACGTCCCCGGTGCCGGTGTACTCGCCGGGCTGGATCGGCTCGCCCGCGCCGTAGATCACCTCCTGCACCCAGTAGGCGCCCGGGTTGCTCATCTTCGCCTTGATGGCGCTCAGGTCGCTCGCGGCGATGTGCTTGGCGGCGTCGATCCGGAAGCCGTCCACCCCGAGGGTGAGCAGGTCGCTCAGGTAGTTCGCGATGGTCTGCTGGACGTACGCGCTGCCGGTGTCCAGGTCGGCGAGGTTGACCAGCTCGCAGTTCTGCACGTTGGAGCGGTCGTTGTAGTTGGTGATCGGCTGGCGGCAGGAGTGGAAGTCCTGGTCCTGGTAGTAGCCGGGGTAGTTGTACTTGGTGTACGCGGTGCCGCCGGTACCGGTGCCGGAGCCGGCGCTCATGTGGTTGATCACCGAGTCGGCGATCACCTTGACGCCGGCCGCGTGGCAGGTGTTGACCATCGCCTGGAAGGAGGCGCGGTCTCCGAGCCGTCCGGCGATCTTGTAGCTGACCGGCTGGTAGGAGGTCCACCACTGCGGGCCCTGGATGTGCTCCTGGGCCGGGGAGACCTCGACGAAGCCGTAGCCCTTGGGGCCGAGGGTGTCGGTGCAGGCCTTGGCGACCGAGTCGAACTTCCACTCGAAGAGAGTGGCGGTGACGTCCTTGGCGGACGGCGGGGCGGCATGGGCGGCCGGGGCGAAGGTGAGCCCGGTACATATCGAGAGCGCGGCCAGGGCCGCGCGGGCACGCCGAAGGCGGGCAGGGGTGGTGACCACGGTGTCTCCAGGGCGACGGCAGGGGTGGGGGATGCCGAAGTAAGCTCCTGCAAATTCCATTGAAACTTTTCTGAAACTTGCAGTGCGCAGAACTTACGAGCCCTCGCCGCGCCCGTCAAGGCGCACGACGGAGCGGGGCCCGGCGTCAGCAGCCGCCGGGCCCCGCTCACTCACCTGTCTTCACGCACCACCCCTGGGAGGGCGGCCTGCCGTCAGCTGGTGGTGACGGCGGTGTCGTCGATCACGAAGCTGGTCTGGAGCGAGGAGTCCTCCACACCGTTGAACTTGATGGTGACGCTCTGGCCGGCGTAGGCCGAGAGGTCGATGGAGCGCTGGGTGTAGCCGGTGGCCGCGTCCACGTTGGAGTAGGTCTTCAGCGCGGTGCCGTTGGCCGAGACCGTCAGCTTGTCGTACTGGGTGGAGCCGGTCTCCGCGGTGTCGATGTGCAGCCAGAAGCTGAGCGTCGCCTTGCAGCCGGCCGGGATGGTGACCGTCTGGGAGATCGAGTCCGTGTGGGCGGAGCCGTAGCCGTCCAGCCAGGCCTTCCAGGAGCCGCTGTGCGAGGCCTGCGAGGTGCCGCTGTCGAGGACACCAGCGGTCATGGTCCACGGGGCGGCGGTGCCGGTCTCGAAGCCGGCGTTGCCGAGCAGCTGGGTCGAGGTGCAGCCGCCGCCGGTGGTGTTGACCGTCCAGGTGAAGGAGGTCGAACCGGTCTTGTTGGCGGTGTCCTTGGCCGTGACGGTCACGTTGGACGTGCCCGCGGTCGTGACGGTGCCGGAGATGACGCCGGTCGAGGAGTTGATCGACAGGCCGGCCGGCAGGCCGGTGGCCGAGTAGGTCAGGGCGCCGGTGCCGCCGCTGGCCTTGATCGCCAGGTTGACCGCGGTGTTGACCTGGGTGGTCTGGTTGCCCGGGTTGGTCACCGTCGGCGAGTTGCTCACCACGGAGCCGACGTTCACGGCGGCCCAGGTGTTGGCGACCGCGGTGGCCTCCACGCCGCCCGCGCCGTACAGGTCGTTGGCCGCGTTGATGGTCGCGGTCCGCGCGGCGGCGTAGTTGGTGGTGGAGGTCATGTAGGTGGACAGCGCGCGGTACCAGATCTGCATGGCCTTGTCGCGGCCGATGCCCGTGAGGGTCGAGCCGTTGGAGGTCGGCGAGTTGTAGCTGACGCCGTTGATGACCTTCGCGCCGCTGCCCTCGGCCAGCAGGTAGAAGAAGTGGTTGGCGACACCGGACGAGTAGTGGACGTCCTTGTTGCCGACCGTCGAGCTCCAGTAGTCGGCCGACTGGCCGTCCTTGGAGGGCTGGTCCATGTACCGCAGCGGCGTGCCGTTGCCGTTGAGGTCGATCATCTCGCCGATGAGGTAGTCCGGGTTGTCCTTGGCGTTGTTCGCGTAGAACTCCACCATCGAGCCCATGATGTCCGAGGTGGCCTCGTTGAGGCCGCCGGACTCACCCGAGTAGTTCAGGTTGGCGGTGGCCGCGGTGACACCGTGGCTCATCTCGTGGCCCGCGACGTCGATCTCGGTCAGCGGGTGGGTGTTGCCCGACCCGTCACCGTAGGTCATGCAGAAGCAGGAGTCGTCCCAGAACGCGTTGGTGTAGTTCGAGTCGTAGTGCACCCGGGAGTACGCGCCGACACCGTCGTTGCGGATGCCGTTGCGGTTGAAGGTGCTCTTGTAGAAGTCCCAGGTCATCTCGACGCCGTAGTGGGCGTCGACGGCGGCCGACTCGCTGTTGCTGGCCGAGCCGTTGCCCCACACGTCGGTGGACTTGGTGTACAGGGTGCCGTTGCCGGACGTCCCGTTCGCCATGTTGGTGGTGTACATCCCACCGCGGGTGTTGTCCTTCATCTGGTACGTCGAACCCGACAGCGTGGTGCCGATGGTGACGTTGCCGACGAAGACGCCGTTGCCGGTGCCGGTCTCGATGCCCTGGTTCTTGAAGAGCACCACGCCGGTCTTGGCGTCGGTCACCACGTGCAGCTTGCTCGGGGTGCCGTCCGACTCCTTGCCGGAGACGACCGTCTCCCAGGCCAGGGTCGGGGTGCCGTTGGCCGCGTAGATCACCAGGCGCGGGGCGGTCTCGAGCGCGGCGCCGGACTCGGCGGCCAGCGCGGCGGCCTGGGCCTTGGGGGCGGCCAGCGCGGGGGTGGTGTTGATGTTGGCCAGCTGCGCGTTGCTCGCCTTGTCCACGCCCTTGATGACGCCACCGGCGGTCTGGTGCACGATCATGTCGCCGCCGAGGACGGGCAGACCGGCGTAGGTGCGCTCGTAGCGGAAGTGCTTGGTGCCGTTGGCGTCAGCGATGACGTCCTTGACGACCAGCTTCTCCTGGCTGCCGAGGCCCAGGCTCTGAGCGATCGAGGCGCTCTGCTGGCCGGCGTCGGCGATCAGCGCGGCACGGCCTGCCACGGCGGCCTGCTGGGCGGCAACGGCCTGGGGGGCCGAGGGGGCGGCGCTCGCGACGACCGGGATGCCGGTCACCAGCAGGGCGGTGGTCGCGGCCAGGGCGGCCATGGTCACCCGAGGGGTGTAGCGGGACATGCTGACTCCTTTTCCGACCGGTCGCGGGGTTCACGAGCGGTGGAGAGAACCTGGGCCGCGGGGTTGCGGCGCAGCGGGGGCCCCCAACCGCCTGTGCGCGGAGGGGTGCGGTGCGATTAAGGAGCGGTGCAGAATGAGCGATGCGCTGAACCTGCGCTGGATCAGCTGCACCGGGGGTGGGGGACCTCTCATCTGCAGCCGGTGGAATCGTGGCAGCAAACAGCCAGTGAATGACAGATGCATGCCATGGATTGGCCAATAACCGACCGCCGCACGGCAAAGCCCACGGTGTGTCAGGCCAAGTTCTGACCAAGGCTTCCCCGCAGGCCAGCAGCCCTGCGCCCCCGGTCGTCCGCACAGATCCCCAGGTGGCCCTGCACAGCGTCCCCGAGCGCCCGTATGTCACCTCGCCCCGCTTCGGACCGGCTGTTTTCAGCCACTCATGACTGAGGCCCCGCCGTCGGCGGGGCCTCAGTGGTTGTGAAGAAGCTGCGTCAGCCCTGGACGAAGATCGCCACAGTCCGGGCCGGGACGGTAAAGCCGCCGGTCACGGGGTCGAAGGCGGACTGCTTCACCTGCTGGTCACTTCCCGCCAACTGGATCGGATGCAGACTCTGTCGAGTTTCGGCCAGGCCGGGGACGGTCTGGGTCTGCGCCGTCGGCGTCGCGTTGAACACCACGGTGAGCCCGCGCTCGGCCCCGGGCAGCCCGGTGCCGTCCAGGTGCATGGTGATCACCCCGGGGGTCTCCCCCGCCGTACCGGAGAGCGGGAAGCTCAGCCGGCGCTGCACCTCCTGGGCGCTTGTGAGCGCGAACAGCGGCGAGGACTGCCGGATGGACAGGTACTGCTGGTACATCGCCGAGGCCGCCTGCATGTCGGCGCAGCCCACGGTGAGCCCCGGATCGGCAAGCAGCTTGGCGGCCGTCGGCCACATCGAGCCGTTGTCGGCCTTCATCGGCAGGCCGTGCCCCCAGCCGTTGCCCTGCGCGCAGTCCCAGTGCACGGCGTTGAACCAGTCGCCCGAGTCGTAGGAGTTGGCGTCCAGCGACTTGGAGCGCAGCAGGTCGCTCCCGGCCTGGGCGAAGCCCGGGCCCTGGGCGAGCGCGGTGAGCGAGAGGCCGAGCGCCTGCATCCGGGCCCGGTCGGCGGGCGCGGTGCCCTGCGGCAGCTTGTACGCGAGCGAGTCGAACAGGTCGGTGTTGTCGTGCGCGTCCAGGTACTCGACCGCCTCGCCGGGCTGGGCGGCGTAGCCGGTGGGCGAGCCGTTGTAGTCGACTCCCGCGCCGGTCACCGCCTTGCCGTCGCTGCCGGTGAAGCCGTACGCCGCCAGGTTGCCGGTCAGGCCGACCTTCAGCTGGTCCATCTGGTGCAGCAGCCGGGCCTTCTGCTCGGCCGGGGAGCCGTTGTCGGGCGAGCCGTTGGGGTCGGTGAACAGCCCCGAGGCGAAGCCCTGCTGGGGTGCGGAGGAGAGCATGAAGTTGCCGCCGCGCGCCGCGTCCCGCAGCCGGTCGTCGAAGGTGGCGATGCCGGTGCCCGCCATGTTCAGCTGGGTGGCCTGGACGAACCGGGCATCGTTGGCCACGACGCCGAAGTTCCAGCCCTCGCCGTAGAGGAAGAGGTCCTTGCCCTCGACCCCGTCCTTGGCCTTGGTCAGCCCGCGCAGGGCCGACTGCACGTCCAGCATGGTCTGCTTCGGGTCGATGCCCATCAGGTCGAAGCGGAAGCCGTCCACCTTGTACTGCCTGGCCCAGGTGGTCACCGAGTCGACCACCAGCCGGTTCATCATGGCGTGTTCGGGCGCGGTGTCGGCGCAGCAGCTGTCCGTGGTCACCTTCCCGTCCGCGCCGAGCCGCTGGTAGTAGCCGGGCACCACGCGGTCGAGCACCGACTTGTCGCTCTGCCCCGAGGCGGCGGTGTGGTTGTAGACCACGTCGAGCACCACCCGCAGCCCGGCCTGGTGCAGCGCCTGCACCATCTGGCGGTACTGCAGCGTCCGGGCGTCCGGATCCGTGGCGTACGCGCCGTCCGGCACGGTGTAGTGCAGCGGGTCGTAGCCCCAGTTGTAGGCGTCCTGGGCCTGCACGGCCTGCACGCACTCCTGCTGCTTCGGGCTGTCGGCGGCCAGCGCCGCCAGGTCGCAGGCGGGCAGCTGCTGCTTGTCCCGCGGCGGGACGGAGGCGATGTCGAAGGTCGGCAGCAGGTGCACGGTGGTGACACCGGCCTTGGCCAGGTCCTTCAGGTGCCGCATGCCGGCCGAGCCGGACTGGGTGAACGCCAGGTAGCTGCCGCGCTGCTGCTCCGGCACGGTGGTGTCGGCCGAGGAGAAGTCACGGACGTGCAGCTCCTGGATCTGCTGCTTGGTGGCCGGGATCGCGGGCGGGGTGGCCTGGCCGTCCCAGCCCGCCGGCTTGAGCGAACCGTCCGCCAGGTCGGTGACCCGGCTGCGGCTGGAGTCGGCGTTGAGCGCGACCGAGTACGGGTCGGTGACCAGGTTGGTCACCACCTGCTGCACGCTCGGCGCCCAGACCCGCACCTGGTAGACGTAGTACTTCCCGGCCAGCCCTGCCGAGTTGAGGCTCCACACCCCGGTGCTGTCGTCCCGCTTCATCGCCACCGTGGTCGGCGTGCCGCCGGTCGCGGTGTCGTAGAGCTGCACCGACACCTGCTGCGCCGTGGGGGCCCAGAGGGCCAGCGAGGCACGGCCCTTGGCGTACACGGGCCCGAGCGGGGTGGCGGCGGCCTTCCCGGCGTACAGGTCGTCCAGTACGCCCGGCAGCTGCACGCCCGTGGCGGCGAGCAGCGCACCGCTCGGCAGGTGCTCGGTGAGGACCACCTGGCCGCGCAGCGCGGCCTTGACCCTGCCGGCATCCCGTGGATCGAGGTGAAAGGCCCGGTAACCGGCCAGATGCGGGTACTTGGCCTTCTGGGCGTCGGTGAGAACGGCCGGATTCAGCCGGAGCCACTGCCCGGGCTCACTCAGCACGCCCTTGTCGAGACCGATCCCGCCCGCCGGGTCGTAGACCAGCTGCGCGCTGGTGCCGCCGGCCAGGGCCGCGTCCCCCGCGCCGTAATTCGCGGGCACCACCACGGTGGTGGCGTCGATCCACTGCGCGCGGGCGGTTCCCAGGTCGAGCTGGGCGGAAGTACCGGCCGTCTCCGGCAGCAGATATCCCTCCTGCCCGCCGAGAATCCACACCTCTCGGCCGTTGGCCGCGAAATCCAGCGACTGGTCGTTCGGCAGATGCTTGTCGTTGCCGTTGTGCAGGATGTAGCTGAGGCTGGTCGCCCCGGGCGCCAGCGGCACCTCGAAGACGTCACCGAAGCCGTCCCGCCGGGCCGGCTGCAGCGGCGCGCCCCAGTCGGTCGGGGTGGCGGCGCCCGTCCAGTCGTGCAGGCCCCAGCCGTCGTACTTGCCGTCGGCGCGGTGGTAGTGGATGACGGCCTTGCCCTCCGGCACCGGCACCACCGGGTCCGGATCGGTCGGGTAGGCGGTCGGGTCGCCCTCCTTGAGCCAGATCTCGCCGGTCGCGCCCAGGTCGATGTGCCGGTCCGCGGCCACGTCCTTGGTGCCGTTGTTCTCGACGATGAAGCCGAGGTCGGCCGCGCCCTCCTTCAGCTTCACGTAGGCGAAGGCCCCGTAGGCGTCCCGCCCGGTGAAGCCGTGCCCGTCGGGCCAGTTGGTGCCCTCCCCGTCCGCCAGGTCGCCCCAGGCGTAGAGGTTCCAGCCGTCGTAGTCACCGTTCCTGCGCTGGTAGTGCACCACCGCGTACGGGCGGCTGCTCGCGCTCGGCACCGGCTTGGGAGCAGGCGCACCGGTGGTGAAACTGCCCGTCACCGACCGGAGTTGGCCGCCACTGGCCTGCACCACGGCCTTGTACCGGACCACCGTGCCGGGGGCGACGCCGGTCAGGTCCTGGGTGACCCGGTAGTCGCCGTTGTCGGCGCTGCCGAGCTTGGCCCACGGGCCGTCGCCGACCTGCGCGGCGAAGGACACCCGGTCGAAGCCGCCGCCGGGCACGTCCGCCCCGACGGTGACCGGGCCGGTCGACCCGTCGGCGGGCGTGCGCAGCGTGATCGCGGGCGCGGCGGCCGTCTTCGCCAGCTTGGCCGAGGCCTGGTAGACCACCGCGCTCATGGGCGGCACGGTGACGGCCAGCTTGCCGTCGGCGCCGGTGACGGCCTTGCCGCCCCCGCCCGGGTAGAGCTGGGCGAACTGCATCCCGCCCGAGTACGTGGGCAGTTGGACGCTCTGCGCGGTGTTCGCGTTGTTGACCGCGACCAGGTACTCGACCTGCTCGCGCGCGTCGATCCGGGAGAAGGCGTACACCCCGGGCCCGTCGGCCGCGTACCGCTCGATCTGCGCGCCGTCGGCGAGCGCCGGGTGGTCCTTGCGCAGCTGCGCGAGGCCCGCTATGCCCTGGTAGAGCGCGCCGCCCTGGCCGTACCGGTCGGCGGAGCCGCTCACCCCGCCGATCACCTGGTCCGCGTTGTAGGAGGCCGTCTTCGAGGCGAACATGTCCTGCCGGGCGTCCTTGTCACCGCCCGCGCCGGTGAAGCCCTGCTCGTCGCCGTAGTAGACGACGGGCTGGCCACGCGTCAGGAACTGCAGTTCGCTGACCAGTTGGTCCCGCTTGAGCAGCTCGTCGGGGCTCGCCGAGGGGTTGTCGGCGCGCAGGAAGGAGCCGATCCGGCCCATGTCGTGGTTGCCGGTGAAGGTCGGCAGCTCGTACGCGGAGGTGTCCGCGCTCGCGTAGCGGTAGTCCTGGGCGTAGAGGTCGGCCAGCTGGCGGGCCGAGCCGTTCTGTGAGACGTAGCCGCGGGCGGCCTGCTGGAACGGGAAGTCCAGGGTGGCCTGCAGCTTGCCCTTGGTCACGTACGGGGAGGTGATGGCCGGGTCACCGGAGTAGACCTCGCCGAACATGAAGAAGTTCCGGTTGCCCTGCTTGGCGGCGAACTGCTTGAGCGAGGGCGCCCACTGCTGCCAGAAGGCCATGTCCACGTGCTTGACAGTGTCGATCCGGAAGCCGTCGACGCCGGTCTTGGCCACCCAGTCCTGGTAGACCTGCTCGAAGCCCTTCACCACGGCCGGGTTCTGGGTGTCCAGGTCGTCCAGCCCGGAGAAGTCGCCCTCGGTGGCGGACTCGCCGGCGAAGGTCGAGTTGCCCCGGTTGTGGTAGAGCGCGGGGTCGTTCAGCCAGTCCGGGGTCTTGGCGTGCGCGTCGGCCGGGGTGCGCAGCACCGGGGTGTACGGGAATGAATGTTCATTCAGTTTCGGCCACTTGGCCCGCGCGTCCGCGAGGGCGGTCTCGTCCACCGGGCGGCCGTCGGCGTCCAGCGTGGGGTAGGCGCCGGTCGAGCGGTAGTCGTACTTCTGCTCGGCGTAGTCGAGTACGTCGGCGGTGTGGTTGGTGATGACGTCGAAGAAGACCTTGATGCCCTTGGCGTGCGCCTTGGCGATCAGCTCCTTGAGCTGGTCGTTGGTGCCGAAGTGCGGGTCGACCTGGGTGAAGTCGGTGATCCAGTAGCCGTGGTACCCGGCGCTGGCCTGGTCGCCGCTGCCCTGGACGGGCTTGTTCTTGAAGATCGGCGCCATCCAGATGGCCGTGGTGCCCAGGCCCTGGATGTAGTCGAGCCGGTCGATCAGGCCCTTGAGGTCACCACCGTGGTAGAAGCCCTTGTCGGCGGGGTCGAGGCCGTTGTCCAGCCGGCTTCCCGTGATGCCCCCGGTGTCGTTGCCGGTGTCGCCGTTGGCGAAGCGGTCCGGGAGCACGAAGTAGAACTGCTCGCGGGTGAGGTCGTGCCGGGCGGCGGTGGAGGCCAGCGCGGCGTCGGTCGGCGGGGTCGGCCGGGCGGAGGCGGCCGAGGGGGCCGCGCCGAGGGCGGCCGCGAGCAGGGCGGCGGCCAGGGGGGCGGCGGCTCTGTACTGGAGGGTGGTGCGGCGTGGTCGGCGGTACGGCTCTGCGGCCACTGCGGGCTCCCGTCTGGAGTTGTCGTCACGCGTCGGTGGTTGCTGGACGCTAGTGGTTGAAAAATGTTTCAGCAAGATGCTGAAAATGTTGCAAGCCAGGTCTTGACCGAACCGTTGCGCAGCGGCCAGAGTCGTCCTGGGTGCCGGGCGGCCCGCCGCGACCTGACCGCGTGCGCGGGCCCCCGCCCCTCGAAAGCCCCGCTTCAGCGGGACGCTGGGGGCCGCCTCGACCGTTGGTCCGTAGGCGAGCCACAATGGACTCCATGCCCGAAACCGGTACCCACCCTGCCAAGCCCCTAGTACCCCGGGGGGACAGCTGGTGAAGAATCCACTACCGCAGGATGAGCAGGCGGCCACAGGTCGTCTGGCAGACTTCTCGTCCATGGGGGAACCGACCGAGATCCGTACAGCGAGCGCCGACCGCGCCGAAACGGCTCGCGGAGCTGGTTCCGTCCCCGCGCCGGGCGTCCCGCCCCGCCGACCGGACGGATCCACCCGCGCTGCCCAGTCGACCGGCGCGGCGCTGCGCAGCCGGGTCCGCGAGCAGCGGCGCAGCCCGGCCCGGCCGCGGCTCTGGTTCGAGCTCGCGCTGATCGGCATCAGCTACTGGGTGTACTCCCTGGTGCGCAACGCCGTCCCCGAGCAGGCGGCCTCCGCCATGAAGCACGCCGACTGGATCTGGCGCTTCGAGCAGTGGCTGGGCATCGGCATCGAGCGCGCGGTCAACCACGGGGTGAACTCCGTCACCTGGCTGATCGTGGGGATGAACTACTACTACGCGACGCTGCACTTCATCATCACCATCGGTGTGCTGGTGTGGCTCTACCGTTCGCATCCGGGCCGCTACGCGGCGGCGCGGACGGTGCTCTTCGTCACCACGGCGATCGCGCTGGTCGGCTTCTACTTCTTCCCGCTCGCGCCGCCGCGGCTGATGGGCGCCGGCTTCGTCGACACCGTGCTGGTCCACCACACCTGGGGGTCGCTGGCCTCCGGGGCCGGGGCGCACGTCTCGAACCAGTTCGCGGCGATGCCCTCGATGCACATCGGGTGGTCGCTCTGGTGCGGGCTGGCGATCTACTTCCTGGCGAAGCGGATGTGGGTGCGGGTGCTGGGCCTGCTGTACCCGGCGTGCACGCTGCTGGTGATCATCTCCACGGCGAACCACTTCTGGATGGACGCGGTCGGCGGCATGCTCTGTCTCGCCGTCGGCTTCTTCACCGCCCGGCTGGTCTACCACGTCTGGGCCTACCAGCTCCCCCGCGAGCCCGGCGGCCTCCCCGATGCCCCGGTCACCGTCCCGGTCCAGTGGACGGTGGAAGAGCCCGCACGCCGCTGACCGAGAAGCCCTCCCCGTCGGGAGGGCTTCTCGCTATCCGTAGAAGAGCTGCTCCACGACCGCCCTGGCGCGGCGGGTGGTACGGCGGTAGTCGTCCACCAGCTCGCCGGAGTGACCTGGGGCGTAGCCGAGGTAGCGGGCCACGCCCGCGAGTTCGCGGGGTTCGGCGGGGAAGCTGTCCCCGGGGCGGCCCCGGACGAGCATGACGGCGCTGCGGACCCGCGAGGCCAGCTGCCAGGCGGCGTCCAGCACGGCGGCGTCCTCCTCCCCCACCAGCCCCGCCCCGGCCGCGGCGGCCAGCGCGGCCCGCGTACGCGTCGTCCGCAGGCCCGGGATCTCGTGCCCGTGCCGCAGCTGCAGCAGCTGCACCGTCCACTCCACATCCGCCAGCCCGCCCCGGCCGATCTTGGTGTGGGTGGTCGGGTCGGCCCCGCGCGGGAGGCGTTCGGACTCGATCCGGGCCTTGATCCGGCGGATCTCCAGGAGATCCTTCTCCGAGACGCCCGCCCCCGGGTACCGCAGCGGGTCGATCAGGAGCCGGAACCGCTCGGAGAGCTCCGCGTCGCCCGCCACCGCCTCGGCCCGCAGCAGCGCCTGGCTCTCCCAGACGTGCGACCACCGCCGGTAGTAGGCCTCGTACGAGGCGAGGGTCCGTACCAGCGGCCCCTGCCGCCCCTCCGGGCGCAGATCCGCGTCGACCAGCAGCGGCGGCTCCGGCGAGGGCGCCGCGAGCAGGGTCCGCAGCTGGTGGCAGACGGCCTGGGCGGCCCGGGCGGCGTCCTGCTCGAGGGCGCCGAGCAGCGGCTCGTGGACGAAGAGCACGTCCGCGTCCGAGCCGTAGCCCAGCTCGTGCCCGCCGAAGCGGCCCATCGCGATCACCGCGAGCCTGGTCGGGAAGGCACCGTTTGCCCGCTCCCACTCGGCCACGCAGGCCGTCAACGCCCCCTGCAGGGTGGCCGCGTTCAGCGCGGTGAGGGCCTCCCCCGCCACGTCCAGGGCCTCGCCCGGCTCCTCGGCGAGCCGGCCGAGCACGTCGGCGGCCGCCGTCCGGAACAGCTCCCGGCGGCGGACGGCCCGGGCGGCGGCCACCCCGGCCCCGGCGGTGGCGGCCCGGCCCACGGCGGCCCGGATCTCCTGCTCCAGGGCGGCCCGCCCGCGCGGCACCAGACCGGCCGGGTCGCCCAGCATGGCCACCGCCTCGGGCGCCCGCAGCAGCAGGTCCGGCGCGAGCCGCCCGGCGGAGAGGACGCGGGCCAGCTGCTCGGCGGCCCCGCTCTCGTCCCGCAGCAGGCGCAGGTACCAGGGGGTGCGGCCCAGCGCGTCCGAGACCTGGCGGAAGCCCAGCAGGCCGGCGTCCGGATCGGCCGAGTCGGCGAACCAGCCGAGCAGCACCGGCAGCAGGGTCCGCTGGATCGCCGCCTTGCGGCTCACCCCGGAGGCCAGCGCCGTCAGGTGCCGCAGCGCCCCCGCCGGGTCGGCGTAGCCGAGCGCCTCCAGCCGGGCCCGGGCCGCCTCCGTGCTGAGCCTGGTCTCGGTCAGCGTCAGCTCGGCGACGGCGTCGAGGAGCGGCCGGTAGAACAGCTTCTCGTGCAGCCGCCGCACCTCCACGGCATGCCGCTTCCACTCCCGCTGCAGCGCCGCCACCGGGTCGGCCCTGCCCTCGCCGGTGATCCCGGTGTCATTGATCTCGTTGGCCAGCGAACGCGAGAGCCGGCGCAGGTCCGCGTCCTCGCGCGGCATCAGGTGGGTGCGGCGCAGCCGGTGCAGCTGGATGCGGTGCTCGAGCGAGCGCAGGAAGCGGTACGCGGTGTCCAGCGAGGCAGCGTCGGCCCGGCCGACGTAACCCCCGGCACTGAGCGCGGCCAGCGCCTCCAGGGTGTTGGGGCTGCGCAGCGAGGCGTCGGTGCGGCCGTGCACCAGCTGGAGCAGCTGGACGGCGAACTCCACGTCCCGCAGCCCGCCCGGGCCGAGCTTGAGCTGGCGGTCCAGCTCGGTGACGGGGATGGCGTCCACCACCCGGCGGCGCATCTGCTGCACGTCGGCGACGAAGTTCTCCCGCTCGGCGGCCTGCCAGACCAGCGGCGCGGTGGCGGCGGCGTACGCGGCGCCCAGCTCGGCGTCCCCCGCGACCGGGCGCGCCTTCAGCAGCGCCTGGAACTCCCAGGTCTTGGCCCAGCGCCCGTAGTACGCGAGGTGGCTGGCGAGGGTGCGCACCAGCGGGCCGTTGCGGCCCTCCGGGCGCAGGTTGGCGTCCACCGGCCAGATGGTGCCCTCGCCGGTGGTGTCCGAGCAGAGCCGCATCATCCGGGCGGCCAGCCGGGTGGCGGCCTGCATCGCGTGGTGCTCCTCGACGCCCTCGCGGGCCTCGGCCACGAAGATCACGTCCACGTCCGAGACGTAGTTGAGCTCCCGGCCGCCGCACTTGCCCATCCCGATCACGGCCAGCCGGCAGGCGGCGGCCGCCTCCTCGTCCTCCTCCCCCGCGAGGTCCAGCGCCGTCTGCAGGGTCGCCCCGGCGAGGTCGGCCAGCTCGGCGGCGGCCTGCGGCAGGTCGGTGGTGCCGCTCAGGTCGCGGGCGGCGATGGTCAGCAGGCAGCGGCGGTAGGCCAGGCGCAGCGCGTCGGCCCGGTCCCCGGGCGCGGCCGACCGGACCTGCTCGGCCAGGCGCCGGGTGAAGTCCGCCGGGCCGGGGTGCAGGTCGTGCACCCCGAAGGTGACCAGCGCGTGCCAGTCGCCCGGGTGCCGGGCCAGGTGGTCGCCGAGCGCGGCGGAGGCGCCGAGCACCCCGAGCAGCCGGTCGCGCAGCGGCTTGGAGCTGGTCAGGGTGTCCCGCAGGGTGTGCCGCTCGGCCTCCGGCAGCGCCTCCATGAGCCGGGCCAGCCCGAGCAGCGCCAGATCGGGGTCGGCGGTGACCCCGAGCGCGTCGAGCAGCACCGGATCGTCCGCCAGCCCGTGCAACCCGGGCCCCTCGAGCAGCCGCAGGGCCGCCGCGGAGTCGCTGAACCCCCGGCGGACCAGCCGCATCCCGAGGCTGCTCGTCCGGCTCCCGGTCCGTCCGTCCACTGGTACCGCCCCTCCAGACATCCGTTCTGGTCAGCGTACGCAGGTCACCGTCGTTTCGGGTCGACGCCGCGTCACCTTCGCCGCGCCCGGCCCGTTAGGCCTGTGCCCCCTTCTGACAGGACTTCACACTCCGATGCCCGCCCGCCTCCCCTCCCTCACCGGGCTGCGTTGCTGGGCGGCCCTGCTGGTGGTGCTCTACCACCTCTCCCGCCAGGTCGGGCCGGTGCCCTGGCTCAGCCCGCTGGTCTGGTACGGCCGCAGCGGGGTGACCTTCTTCTTCGTGCTCTCCGGCTTCGTGCTCGCCTGGACGTACGCGGACGCGCCGGTCCCGGCGCCCGTGTTCTACCGCCGCCGGCTGGCCCGGATCTGGCCGCTGCACGCCCTGGCCACCGGCCTCTCGCTCGCGGCGTACGGCGCCCTCGGGGCCGTGGTGCCGCTGACGGCCGGGCTCTGGTCGCTGCTGCTCGTCCACCCGTGGGTGCGGGAGCTGACCATGGGCGGCAACCCGGCCGGCTGGTCGCTCGGCGACGAGGCCTGGTTCTACCTGCTGCTGCCCGCCCTGCTGCCCCGGGTGCGGCGCCCCGTGCGGACGGCCCTGCTCTGCTGCCTGTCCGGCCCGCTGCTCTGGCTCGCGGGCTCGGCGGTGGCCGATCCGGCGCTGCGCGGCTGGCTGCTCGACTACCTGCCGCTCACCCGCACCCCGCAGTTCCTGCTCGGCGTGGCGCTCGGCCTGGCCGTCCGGCGCGGGCTGCTCCCCCGGTGGCTCTCCCGGCTGCCGCTGTGGCTGCCCGTACTCGCCGTGCTCGGCTGGCACGCCCTGCTGATCCCCTGGCACGCCGCCGCCTCCGACCAGCTCTGGTACGGCCCGTACTCCGCCGCCCAACTGCTCTGTGCCCCGCTCTACGCCTGGCTGGTGGCGGCCGCCGCCCAGGCCGACCTGCGGGGGCCGACCTTCCTGGCCCGCCGCTGGTGCGTCCGGCTCGGGGACTGGTCCTTCGCCTGGTACCTCACCCACGAGATCGTGGTCCGCTGCTGGCTGGGCGCCTTCGGCCGGTCCTGGCCGGCCTGGCCGGCGCTGCTCGCACTCACCCTCGCCCTGGCCGCGGCGCTGTACCGCTGGGTCGAGCGGCCCTGCGAGCGGTGGCTGCGCGGCGCGCCGCCGCCCCACCCGCCAGCGCGGGTGGGGCGGCAGCAGGCGGCGGACGGTCAGCCGTCGACCGAGTCGTCCAGATTGACGTAGGCGTAGAAGACGCCGAGGTCGTAGCCGTCACCCTGGGTGTCGAACATGATCTTGATGTCGGTGTCCCCGGACCGCAGGTACGGCGAGATGTCCCAGCGGTTGGAGTCGTAGCCGAAGTTGTTCCGGTTGTACGGGTTCCGCGCGAACTGGTCCGACGGGGTCAGCTCCTCGATGGTGGAGTTGAACGCGTCGTTCGCCACGTGGTTGGCGTCCGTGAAGGGCGTCAGCGGGCCGTGGGTGCTCTTGATCGACAGCGTGTCGCCGAACCAGCGCAGGTCACCGTCGTAGACCACGAAGCCGAGCTTGCCGTGCACCTCGGACTGGTTGGCCGGGGTCTGCAGGCCCGTCAGGTCGAACTCGTGCGGGTGGCTGAACGGCAGCTCGACCTGGAAGCCGTCCCACAGGTGGATGTGCCGGTACGGCTTGCAGTCGTTCTTGTACGCGATCACGATCGACCAGCCGCCCCAGCTGTGCGGCTTCACCACCGAGTCCATGTCGGCCACGGTGTAGCTGCCGTTGCCGGCCTTCTTCACCAGGTCGGTGATGTCCGCGGAGGCCTGGTAGCTGCTCTCGTCGTCGGTGGTGATGTAGCCGATCGAGGGCTGGTCGTTGGCGATGTTCCGGTACTGCCCCTCGCCCGGCAGCTTGAGGTACACCTCGTCGATCTGGGTCTCCGGCAGCACGGTGTCGCCGATGCCGCGGGTGCCACCCCAGTAGAGCCGGGCGTACTTGACCTCGGAGCCCTCGATCAGGCCGAGGTCGGCGGAGCTCGCCGAGTAGATCGGGTCACCGAGCGGGCCGATGCTGCCCGGGTCGATGTTGATGTACTTCATCGGGTAGTCGTTGTTGCGCAGGATCGTGTTGCCCGCACCCGTCCGGGCCTCCACGCAGGACGGCAGCTTCGGGTCGAGCGGGGCCTTGGTCTCGTCACAGGTCATCAGGCTGTTGCTGATCCTGGTGATCGAGCCGTGCATGTCGGCCTCGAAGCGGGTGGTGAACGGGATCGGGTTGCTCGCGATCGTCGTCGCCCGGGTCTTCTGCGGGCCGTACGGCCCCGGTCCACGGGCGTCGGCGGCCGGTCCGGCCAGCACCTGAGCAGCAACGGCGGCAAGGGCCGCACCGGCGACACCGATCCGGCGCCCCAGTCGGCGGGCCACGGCGCCGCGGTCAGCGGTTGAGGGCATGTGCACCTCTCGTCTCGAAGGGATATCCCCATCCGACCACAACCCAGCGCGCACATCTCGTTACGTACCGCCATCGGAGGAAGTGTCACTCACTCGTTCGCCGACGGACGACCCGTGACCTGAACCCCCGTCACCGTCCGGTCTCCGACAGCAGACAGCCCCGGCGGGTGAAGCACCGCCGGGGCCGGGGGCGGTCCGGGGTTACAGGACCTGGAGGTTCTTGCGGAGCTCGAAGGGGGTGACCTCGGAGCGGTACTCCTCCCACTCCTGGCGCTTGTTGCGGAGGAAGAAGTCGAAGACGTGCTCGCCGAGGGTTTCGGCGACGAGTTCGCTGCGCTGCATGAGGTCGATGGCCTCGCCGAGGTTCTGCGGCATGGGCTGGATGCCCATCGCGCGGCGCTCGGCGTCGGAGAGGGCCCAGACGTCGTCGTCGGCGCCCGGGGGGAGCTCGTAGCCCTCCTCGATGCCCTTGAGGCCGGCGGCCAGGGTGACGGCGTAGGCGAGGTAGGGGTTGCAGCCGGTGTCGAGGGAGCGGACCTCGACCCGGGTGGAGCCCTGCTTGCCCGGCTTGTACATCGGGACGCGGATCAGGGCCGAGCGGTTGTTGTGGCCCCAGCAGATGTACGACGGGGCCTCGCCGCCGGCGCCGGCGGTGCGCTGGGAGCCGCCCCAGATGCGCTTGTAGGAGTTGACCCACTGGTTGGTGACGGCCGCCGTCTCGGCGGCGTGCCGCAGCAGGCCCGCGATGAAGGAGCGGCCGACCTTGGAGAGCTGGTACTCGGCGCCGGACTCGTGGAAGGCGTTGCGGTCGCCCTCGAAGAGCGAGAGGTGGGTGTGCATGCCCGAACCGGGGTGGTTCGAGAAGGGCTTGGGCATGAAGCTCGCGTGCACGCCCTGCTCCAGCGCGACCTCCTTCATGACCAGGCGGAAGGTCATGATGTTGTCGGCGGTGGAGAGCGCGTCGGCGTACCGCAGGTCGATCTCCTGCTGGCCGGGGGCGCCCTCGTGGTGGGAGAACTCGACCGAGATGCCCATGGATTCGAGCATCGTGATGGCCTGGCGGCGGAAGTCGTGGCCGACGCCGCGCGGGGTGTGGTCGAAGTAGCCGGACTGGTCGGCGGGGATCGGCGGGGTGCCGTCGCCGGGGAGGTTCTTGAGGAGGAAGAACTCGATCTCGGGGTGGGTGTAGAAGGTGAAGCCGAGCTCGGAGGCCTTCTCCAGGGTGCGCTTGAGCACGAAGCGCGGGTCGGCGTACGACGGGGAGCCGTCCGGCATCAGGATGTCGCAGAACATCCGGGCGGTGCCCGGGGTCTCCGAGCGCCAGGGCAGTATCTGGAACGTCGTCGGGTCCGGCTTGGCGATCATGTCCGACTCGTACACCCGGGCGAATCCCTCGATCGCCGAGCCGTCGAACCCGATCCCCTCCTCGAACGCCTGCTCCAACTCGGCCGGGGCCACCGCCACCGACTTCAGGAAGCCCAGCACGTCGGTGAACCACAACCGAACGAACCGGATGTCACGCTCCTCGAGCGTGCGAAGCACGAACTCCTGCTGCTTGCCCATGGGGACAGTCTCACCTCTGCTCTTTACGTTCGTGTTACGCACGAGGGCGGCCCTGACGGCCTCTCCCCCCATCATGGCGGACCGAGCCCGGCCTTCCACTCCCGGGGGAGCCGGTCAGACATCATCCGAGGGAACGGCATTGCCCTGTTCGAACCTCGCGTCCGTGGCGACAAGGCGTCGGTACTCCGCGATACCCAGGACGACTGCGACGTCGCGCCCCTCGCCCGATCATCCCCCTGTCGAGACATAGCGTCAGATTGACGATTAGACTGAGGGGCATGCCGAATCTTCGTCTTGCGTTGGGCCAGATCGACCCCTGGGTCGGTGACATCGGGCGGAATTGCGATGAGGTGGTGCGGTGGGCGAGGGAGGCCGCGGCTGCCGGGGCGCAGGTGGTGGGGTTTCCGGAGATGGTGGTGACCGGGTATCCGGTGGAGGACTTGGCGCTGCGGGAGTCGTTCGTGGAGGGGTCGCGGGCGGCGCTGGTGGGGCTGGCCGAGCGGCTCGGGACGGAGGGGCTCGGGGGGCTGGCGGTGGTGGTGGGGTATCTGGGGCGGTCGCGGGGTGGGCGGCCGCAGAACTGTGCGGCGGTGCTGTACGGGGGGCGGGTGGTGAGCCGGTTCGCCAAGCACTATCTGCCGAACTACGGGGTGTTCGACGAGTACCGGTACTTCGTGCCGGGTGACCAGCTGGCGGTGGTGCGGCTGCACGGGGTGGACATCGCGCTGGCCGTCTGCGAGGACATCTGGCAGGACGGCGGCCGGGTCGCCGCCGCCGGCCAGGTCAAGGCGGGGCTGCTGCTGACGCTCAACGGCTCGCCGTACGAGCGGAACAAGGACGACGTCCGCCTCGCCCTGGTGCGCGAGCGCGCCGCCGAGGCGGGCTGCGCGGTGGCGTACCTGAACATGGTCGGCTCCCAGGACGAGCTGATCTTCGACGGCGGGTCCATGGTGGTCGACCGGGCGGGTGAAGTGCTGGCCCGGGCACGGCAGTTCGAGGAGCAGCTGCTGGTGCTGGACCTGGAGCTGCCCGCGGCGAGCGACGAGCACGAGGACGGCGCCGAGCTCGCCGACGGCCTGAAGCTGCAGCGGATCGGCCTCGGCGGCGAGCCGCAGGAGCGGCCGGAGCCGCCCCAAGTAGGTGAGATCGCCGAGCCGCTGGACGACGAGGCCGAGATCTGGGCCGCGCTGGTGTCGGGCACCCGGGCGTACGTGGAGAAGAACGGGTTCCGCTCGGTGCTGCTCGGGCTCTCCGGCGGGATCGACTCGGCGCTGGTGGCGGCGATCGCGACGGACGCGGTGGGTGCCGAGAACGTGTACTGCGTCTCGATGCCCAGCCGGTACTCCTCGCAGCACTCCCGGGACGACGCGGCCGAACTGGCCCGCCGCACCGGGGTGCACCTGCGGACGGTGCCGATCGCCGGGATGTTCGACGCGTACCAGGAGGCGCTCGGGTTGACCGGCCTGGCGGAGGAGAACCTGCAGTCGCGGCTGCGCGGCACGCTCCTGATGGCGGTCTCCAACCAGGAGGGCCACCTGGTGCTCGCGCCGGGCAACAAGAGCGAGCTGGCGGTCGGGTACTCGACGCTGTACGGCGACTCGGTGGGTGCGTACGGGCCGATCAAGGACGTCTACAAGACGCTGATCTTCCGGCTGGCGCGCTGGCGCAACGCGGTGGCGGCCGAGCGCGGCGAGACGCCGCCGATCCCGGAGAACACCATCAGCAAGCCGCCCTCCGCCGAGCTGCGGCCGGACCAGGTGGACACCGACTCGCTGCCGGACTACGAGCTGCTCGACGCCGTGCTCGACCTGTACGTGGAGGGCGACCAGGGGCGGGACGCGATCGTGGCGGCCGGGTATCCGGCGGAGGTGGTGGACCGGGTGGTGCGGCTGGTGGACACCGCGGAGTACAAGCGGCGGCAGTACCCGCCGGGCCCGAAGATCTCGGTCAAGGCCTTCGGGCGGGACCGCCGCCTGCCGATCACCAACCGCTGGCGCCGGGGCTGAGAACGGAGCGGCGCGGTGCTGCCGACCCCCGTGTGTCGGCAGCACCGCGCGGTACGCGGCCCGGTCAGCCCGCGGCGTTGAAAGCGGTCTTCAGGTACGGCATGTAGTCGGCGATGGCCGGGATCCAGCAGGCGTAGGTGTGCGAGCCGTCGCAGCTCGGCGAGAGGCTCTTGCCGTTGGTGTAGTCGACGTAGCGGCTCGGGATGCCGAGCCGGTCGAGACCGGCCTTCACGTTGTTCGAGGCGCCCTCGGTGAAGAAGTCGATCGGGCCGACGTTGCCGGTGTAGAGCGTGACGTCGGTGTTGGCGAGCCTGGCCAGGTTCGCCGGGGAGGCGGGGTTGACCTCGTTCCAGACGTGGTCGGCGTTGAAGAACGGGTACGGCGAGCCGAAGATCGCGTCGCTGTCGACCACCGGCCCGTAGCCGGTGCACTGGCCGGTACCCGGCACGGTCGAGGTGCTGCTCCCGCACATCGCGCCGGTCACGTTGAGCTCGGTGCCGAGCACCGCGCCCCGGATCACCCCCATGCCGAAGTCGATGCCGCCGGAGAGCGAGACGGTGTGCCCGAACAGCTCGGGGCGGGCCTCGGCGTAGTGCAGTGCGCCGTAACCGCCCATCGAGAGGCCGATCACGGCCCGGTGGCCGCGGTCGGGGAGAGTGCGCAGGTTGGCGTCGATGAACGGGATCACCTGGTCCAGGTGGAAGTTCTGCCAGTTGGCCGCGCCGACCACGGTGTTCTGCATGACCCAGTTGGCGTACCAGCCCTTGAGGCCGCCGTCCGGGGCCACGGTGATCATCGAATCGTTGTGCAGGGCCGGCACCACGGAGGAGTCGTCCTGGTTGCCGGGGCCGCCGTGCAGGAAGTACGCCACCGGCCAGCGCTTGGCCGGGTCGGCCGCGTAGCCGGCGGGCAGGTAGATCCGGATCTTGTGGAGGCCGGACAGCTGCGGGGTGCTCACCGTGATGGTGAAGTCCGTGGGCGAGTGCACCTCGGGGGCGCCGACCTGGGTCAGGCCGAAGCCGTCGGTCAGCACGGGCGGGGTGGGGGCGGCGTCCGCGTGGGCGGCGGCGGTGGTGCCGAGCAGGGCGGAGACGGTCAGCGCGGCGGTGGCCAGGGCCGTGCCCAGGTGGCGCCGGGTGGGAAGGGAGGTCATCGTAGGGTCCTCTCGAAGTGGCTGAGGGCGGGTCAGAGCGCGCAGTAGGCGTCGATGCTGGCCTGCTCGGTGTCCTGCTGACCCTTGGTGCCGGCCATCAGGTGGAACTCGGTGTTGGCCCGGACGACCTGCTTGCTGCCGTCCTCGCTGCTCAGCCAGTCGCTGAAGTAGCCGAGCACGGCGCCGTTGTGGCCCCAGGCCCACTGGCCACAGGGCAGCTGGGCGTGGCTGATGCCGAGGCCGTAGCCGGCGGTGCTGTTGGCGGCGATCGGCACGGTGGTCTTGAGCTCGGCCTCCTGGGCGGGCGGCAGCAGCTTGCCCGTCATCAGGGCCCGGCCGAAGGCGGCAAGGTCGTCGGCCGTGGAGACCATCGCCCCGGCCGGGCCGAAGGTCTGCACGTCGGAGGTGGTGACGTCGAGGATCACCGCGCCGAGGCCGCCCGGGTACTGGTAGCCGTGCAGGTAGTTGCCGTGCAGGGTCGGGTCACTGGTCGGGAAGGTGGTGCCGGTGAGCCCGAGCGGGGTGATGATCCGCCGCTGGATCTCGGCCGCCGGGGTGTTGCCGGTGACGGCGGTGATCACCATGCCGGCCAGTACGTAGTTGGTGTTGGCGTAGCTCCAGGTCTGGCCCGGGGCCGAGGTGGGCGCGTGCTGACGCAGCGCCAGGTCGACCAGCGCCTGCGGGGCGAAGGTCTGGTAGGGCTGCAGGTTGCCCGCGTAGTTGAGACCGAAGGCGGCGTCCTTCATGTACTCCGGCAGCCCCGAGGTGTGGTTCAGCAGCTGACGGACGGTGATCTTCGAGCCGTCGTAGCCGTTGGCGTTGACGGCGCCGGGCAGCCACTTGGCGACGCTGTCGTCGATCGACAGGCGGCCCTCGGCCTCCAGCTGGAGCAGGACGGTCGAGGTGAAGGCCTTGGTGTTGCTGCCGATCCGGAACTGGGCCTTCGGGTCGGCGGGCGTCCGGCCGGCGAGGTCCTTGACCCCGGCGGCGGCGTACTGCACGGTGTCACCCTGACGGACCAGGCCGACCACGGCCGGGTAGCCGTCGGCGACGCCCTTGGCGGCGCCGGCCTGCAGCAGGCGCTGGGCGCTCGGCGCGTCGGCCAGGGCCGGGGTCGTGGTGACCAGGGCGGCCAGCGCGGCCAGGGTCGCGGCGGCAACGGTGGTGCGGACCAGCTTCATCGAGTTGTCCCCCTCGGACGGTTCGTGACCATGCCCATGACATCACAGCTGCCATGGAGCGGCGGAACCCATGCTGTGCCGGGGAGGGGGCGGGCGGACAGGTCATCCCACCGGCCATCCGTGGCCGGGTGGGTAACGGCTGGTCAGCCGGGGTGACGGCCGGTCAGTACCGGTAGCGGGCGGCCACCGCGCGGTGGTCGCTGCCGTCGGCGGGCAGCACCCAGGAGTCGGTCGGGGTGAGCGGGCCGCGGCTGAGGATCTGGTCGATCCGGGCCATCGGGAAGGCCGAGGGCCAGCTGAACCCGAAGCCGTCGCCCGCCGCGCCCTGGGCCGAGCGCAGCTGCGAGGTGACGGGGGCCAGCGAGCGGTCGTTGACGGTGCCGTTGAGGTCGCCGAGCAGGATCACCCGGGGCAGCCGCTCGGCCCGGACGGCCAGCCCGAGCGCCTCGGCGCTGCGGTCCCGCTGCCCGGCGGTGAAGCCGCCGTCGAACTTGACCCGGACGGAAGGCAGGTGCGCCACGCAGACCGCGAGCGGGCCCTTGGGAGTGCTGACGGTGGCTCGGAAGGCGCGCGTCCAGCCCATCTTGAGGTCGACCGGGTTGATGTCGTCCAGGGGGTAGGCGGACCAGAGGCCGACGGTGCCCTCGACGGCGTGGTACGGGTACTTGGCGGCCAGGCCCTTGGTGTACGTGGCGACGGCCGGGCCGGCCAGCTCCTCCAGGGCGACGATCTGGGCACCGGAGTCGTTGAGCAGCTTCACCGTGCCGGCCGGGTCGCTGTTGGCGGCCGCGACGTTGTGGGTGAGGACGGTGAAGCTTGAATCGTTACTGGCCCCCTTGCCGCTGCTCTTGTCGGCCAGCAGGCCGCCGAACAGGTTGACCCAGACGATGGCGGGCAGCAGGACGGCGGCCAGCGCGGTGGCCGAGCGGCGGTACAGGCCGAGCAGCAGCAGGACCGGGACGGCCAGGCCCAGCCAGGGCAGGAAGGTCTCCAGCAGGCTGCCGAAGTTGCCGAGGCCGTTCGGCACCAGCGAGTGGCCGGCCAGCAGCAGGGCGACCAGCACCGCGAGGGCGGCGAGCACCCAGCCGCGCCGCCGGTCCCGCCAGGGCGAGACCGGGTCGGCGGAGCCCGGAGTGGTGGTCGGCACCTGAGCGCTGTCGGCCTGCGTCATCCCGTGATCCTCCGTAGGTGCCCGCTTCGCCTGGCCGATCCCGTTTAGTCGGATTCTCGGCTCAGCCTATGACGGCACAGACGCAGGTCACAGCGCTCGGGGTTGCGACGCGCGCCGGTTGCGTGAGATTCACCACCAGGCACCAGCAGGCCCGCTCACGCCCCGGTGCCGACCCCCCGGAGCAGGGCGTCGACCATCTGCTCCGGCAGGGTGGGGTCGTCCAGCGGGGCGTCCTCCCACAGGACGGTGCGCAGCAGCATCGGGCCCATCACGATCTCGATCAGCACGTCCAGCGGGATGTCGGCACGGAGCACGCCCTCGTCCACCCCGCGCTGGATGATCGAGCGGGCCAGCTCGCGGCGGGGCTTGATCACCCGCTCGTGGTAGGCCTGGTGCAGCTCGGGCCAGGAGTGCATCTGGCCGAGGGCGGCCTTGAGCATCCAGCGGGAGCGCTTGGCCAGGCCGCGCTGGCGCATGAACTCCAGCATGCTGACCAGCTCGTCCCGCACCCCGCAGCAGTTGCCGGTGCTGGCCGGTTCGGGCTCCAGCCGGGCGACCACGTCGACCAGCAGGGCCTCCTTGTTGGACCAGCGGCGGTAGATGGTCGCCTTGCCGACCCCGGCGGCGGCCGCGATCCGCTCGATGGAGAGCTCGGAGAGCTGCACGCCCTCCTCCATCAGGTTCTCCACCGCCGCGAAGATCGCCTGCTCGGCCGCCTCGCTGCGCGGGCGGCCCCGCCGGGGAGCACAGGGCTCCCCGGCGAGGCCCTCACCGTCAAGGGCCGTACGGTCGGCGAGGGCCTGCGGCGCCGGGGATTCGGCCACCAGATCGGTCTTCATGGCCCTCATTCTCCCCTCTCGGCTCAAGCCTTGGCAGAGCTGAAGTCGGCCTCGGCCGGGACGGCCGCCGCGGGGGCCGCCTCCGGCTGGGGGGTGCGGCCGGGCAGCAGGAACCAGGCGAGCAGCACACCGAGGGCGGTGATCCCCGCGGAGAGGCCTGCGACCACGTGCATGGCGTGGATGAAGGCGTCCTCGGCCGGGCGCACCAGGGCGGTGTTGTGGGTCGCGTTCGCGATGGCCAGGGTGCCCTCCAGCGACTCGCCCGCCTTGTCGCGCAGGCCGGCCGGGAGCTGGGAGAGGTGGTCGGACACGCCGTCGCGGTAGACGGTGGAGAGCACCGCGCCGAGCACGGCCACCCCGAGCGAGCCGCCGACCTGGCGGAAGGTGTTGTTGACGGCCGAGCCCGCGCCCGCCTTCTCCCGGGGCAGCGCCCCCATGATCGCCACGGTGGCCGGCGGCATCACGTGGGCCATACCGGCGCCCATCACGAAGCCGAGCACCACCAGCACCCAGATCGGGGTGGAGACACCGAGCAGCGTGTACCCGAGGAAGCCGATCACGACCAGGCCCATGCCCCCGGCGCAGGTGGCCCGGATGCCGAAGCGGTCGACCACCAGGCGGGCCCGGGGCGCGAAGACCAGCTGGGCGACGGCCAGCGGCAGCATCAGCACACCCGCCTGCAGGGCGCTGTAGCCGCGCACGCTCTGGGTGTAGAAGACGCCGAAGAAGGAGATGCCCATCAGCGCGAAGAAGATCAGGCCGACCACGGCCACCGAGCCGCTGAACTGCTTGTGGCGGAACCAGCTGACGTCCAGCGCGGGGTGGCTGGTGCGGCGCTCGTGCAGCACGAACAGGGCCAGGGCCAGCACACCGCCCAGCGTCGGTGCCCAGGCGGCCGGGGCGGTGAAGTCCGCCAGTTCGCCGCCCTTGATGATGCCGTAGATCAGCGCGACCAGGCCGACGATCGACAGCAGCACACCGATCGGGTCGAGCGCGCCCGGGTTCGGGTCCTTGGAGTCGGGAACGATCAGGAACATCGCGACCAGCGCGACCGCCACGATCGGGACGTTGACCAGGAAGACCGAGCCCCACCAGAAGTGCTCGATGAGCAGACCGCCGGTGATCGGGCCGATCGCGATGGCCAGGCCCACGGCGCCGGCCCAGATGCCGATCGCCTTCGGCTGCTCGTGCCGCTCGAAGACGTTCATGATGATCGCCAGGGTGGCCGGCATCGCGAAGGCGCCGCCGACGCCCATCACGGCGCGGTAGGTGATCAGCTCACCGGGCGAGGCCGCGAGCGCGGAGAGCAGCGAGCCGAGGCCGAAGACCAGCATGCCGCCGAGCAGCGTCCACTTGCGGCCGAGGCGGTCGCCGAGCAGACCGGCGGTGAAGAGCAGCCCCGCGAAGACCAGGGTGTAGGAGTTGATCGCCCACTCGAGGTCGCTCTGGCTGGCGCCGAGGCCGGTGGGGGCGGGGGTGGCGATGGTCTTCATCGCCACGTTGAGGATCGAGTTGTCGAGGACGACGACGAGCAGGGCGAGCACCAGGGTGCCGAGGATCATCCACCGCTTGCGGTGGATCGACTCCGGGATGCGCCGTGGTGCGGCACTCGCGGTGGCTGACATGTGCGTGTTCCCGTCCGTACGAAGACTGTGCGGACTTACGAGCCGGATGCGTCTCGTAACCCCCTTGGGCCTCAGCATAGCTCCGGTTTCGATACGAGACGGGCTCGTATCGTAAAGTCTGGGCAAAGCTCCACAGCTGACGCTTCCGGTACCCGGCTCTTTGCGGTGGGGCGCGGCCGTGCAAGCATGGAGGAGATCCGGGGACGCCGTACGGCGCCACGAGACGACAACCCTTCAGGAGCCTGTTCGATGAACGCTTCTCAGCTTCAGCCTGCCCAGACCCAGCCGACCGCTGCCGGGCAGACCCTCTACGGCGGCGTGACCAACCGCCGTGTCACCGTCCGCGACCTCGCCGCCGCCAAGCAGCGCGGAGAGCGGTGGGCCATGCTCACCGCCTACGACGCCCTGACCGGCGGGGTCTTCGACGAGGCCGGGATCCCCGTGCTGCTGGTCGGGGACTCGGCCGGCAACTGCCACCTCGGTTACGAGACCACCGTGCCGGTGACCATGGACCAGATGGTGATGCTCTCCGCCGCCGTCGTCCGCGGCACCAAGCGCGCCCTCATCGTCGGTGACATGCCGTTCGGCTCGTACCAGGAGTCCCCCGCCCAGGCGCTGCACAACGCCGCCCGGTTCCTCAAGGAGGCCGGGGTCGGCGCCGTCAAGCTCGAGGGCGGCGAGCGCAGCGCCCGCTCGATCGAGCTGCTGGTCGAGGCCGGCATCCCGGTCATGGCCCACATCGGGCTCACCCCGCAGTCGGTCAACGCCTTCGGCGGGTACCCGGTGCAGGGGCGCGGCGACGAGGCCGCGCACCAGCTGCTGCGGGACGCCAAGGCCGTGCAGCAGGCCGGGGCCTTCTCGGTCGTGCTCGAGGCCGTGCCGGCCGAGCTGGCGGCGCAGGTCACCGACCAGCTGGCGATCCCGACCGTCGGCATCGGGGCGGGCGCCGGGTGCGACGCGCAGGTCCTGGTCTGGACGGACATGGCCGGGATGACGGCCGGGCGGGTGCCGAAGTTCGTCAAGCAGTACGCGAACCTGCGGGCGGTGCTCGGGGACGCGGCCCGGGAGTACGCGGCAGAGGTCGCGGGCGGGACCTTCCCGGCTCCTGAGCACACGTTCAAATAGGGGCAGCACACCAGGGGCGCGGGGCTCTGTTCATCAACTGCGCGCGCGAAACCGGAAGAGTGCAGGTCAGTGCCTTCCGCGCTCGCGCAGTTCCTCGCGCCCCTTGCTTGTGCAACTGGCTGACAGTGGGATGACAGCGGACTGGCAGTGGCTTGGCAGTGGCCGGCGGCAAGCTCTGCTGCATGACAGCAAACGCCACGGAGAACGCCGTCGAGGTGCGCGGGATCGTCAAGCACTTCGGGGAGACGAAGGCCCTGGACGGGGTCGACCTGACCGTCCGGCAGGGGACGGTGCTCGGGGTGCTCGGCCCGAACGGGGCCGGGAAGACCACTCTCGTCCGTATCCTCTCCACCCTGATCAAGCCGGACGCCGGCACCGCGTACGTCGGCGGCTACGACGTCCTGCGCCAACCGCGCCAGCTGCGCCGGACCATCGGCCTGACCGGCCAGTACGCCTCCGTCGACGAGCTGCTCTCCGGCTACGAGAACCTCTACCTGATCGGCCGCCTGCTCGACCTGCCCGCCAAGCGGGCCAAGGCCCGGGCCACCGAGCTGCTCGAGCGCTTCTCCCTCACCGAGGCCGCCAAGCGCCCGGCCAAGACCTACTCCGGCGGTATGCGCCGCCGCCTCGACCTGGCCGCCAGCATGATCGGCAGCCCCAGGGTGCTCTACCTGGACGAGCCCACCACCGGCCTGGACCCGCGCACCCGCAACGAGGTGTGGGACGAGGTGCAGCGGATGGTCGCCGACGGCACCACCGTGCTGCTCACCACGCAGTACATGGAGGAGGCCGAGCAGCTCGCCCACCAGCTGACCGTGATCGACCGCGGCAAGGTGATCGCCGCCGGGGGCATCGAGGAGCTGAAGACCCAGGTCGGCGGCCGCACCGTGCAGGTCCGGCCCGTCCACCCGGCCGAGCTGCCCGAGATGGCCCGCTGCCTGTACGACAGCGGCATTGCCGCGACCGTCTCCGAGGACACCGGCCTGCTCTCGGTGCAGATCACCGACGACGCCCAACTGACCACCGTGGTCGGTGTGCTGGGCACCCGCGCGTTCGGCATAGCCAGCATCGACACCACGCTCCCGAGCCTGGACGAGGTCTTCCTCGCCATCACCGCCAAGCCCGGCGCCCCCGCCGACCGCATCCCGCAGAAGGAGGCCGTGGCATGAGCGCCGCGACACTGACCCCCGGCACGTACGAGGACCAGCGGATCGGTCTGCGCTCGCACCTGCGGCACCTCGGGGCGCTGACCCGCCGGAACCTGATGCGGATCAAGGCCGACCCGGAGTCCATGCTGGACGCCCTGCTGGTGCCGATCATCTTCACGGTGCTCTTCGTCTACGTCTTCGGCGGCGCCGTGAAGGGCACCCAGCAGGAGTACATCCAGTACATGATCCCCGGCCTGCTCGGGACCACCGGGCTCAACCTGGCGATGGCCGTCGGCACCGGGCTCAACTCCGACTTCCAGAGCGGCGTGATGGACCGGTTCCGGACCATGCCGATCGGGCGGGCGGCCGTGCTGCTCTCCAAGATGGCGGCGGAGACCCTGCGGGGGCTGGTCTCCTTCACCATCCTGATCCTGTTCTCGATGCTGCTCGGCCTGGAGATCCGGGAGGGTTTCCTGCACCTGCTGGCGGCCGTCGGGCTCTCGCTGACGTTCGGCATGTCGATCGTGTGGATCTCGATGCTGCTCGGGATGTCGCTGCGCAGTGCCCAGGCCGTCCAGGGGGTGTCGATGATCGTGATCATGCCGCTGCAGTTCGGGTCCTCGATCTTCGCGCCGACCGACACCATGCCCGGCTGGCTGCAGAGCTTCACCAAGTACAACCCGCTCTCCGCGCTGGCCGACGCCTGCCGCGCGCTGATCAACGGCGGGGCGCTGACCCACTCGGTGCTGATCGTGCTGATCTGGTCGGTCGGGATCACCGCCATCACCGCCCCGCTCGCCGTGGCCCGCTTCCGCAAGCGGACCTGAGCGGCGGGCCCGGGGGATCCGGGGGCAGCTCAGTCCAGGCACTCGTCCAGCAGGGCGGCCGCCTCCGTCATGGAGAGCCGGCCGCCCTCGGCGAGTGCCTCGGCGTACTCCGACCCGCCGAGCAGCCCGAGCAGCGTCGCCGAGGCGAGCTCCCGCTCCCGGCGCTCCAGGTAGGTGCCGATGTGGCCGTGCAGCTGGCCCTGCGCGCCCAGCAGCACGACCGCCCGGCGGGCCAGCCGGCGGTCCTGGCCGTGCTCGGCCAGCGCCGTCAGCACCCCGACCGCGGGCAGCACCAGCATCACCGTCATGTGCTCGGCGAAGACCGAGGCCATGCCGTCGACCGTGCGCAGCCGCTCCCGGCCCTCCCGCAGCTGCCGCACCGCGAGCTCCGGCTCGCCCGCCCGGGCGTGCACCCAGGCCTCGAGCGAGTGGACGATCCCGGTGAAGACGTCCGGCACCAGCGGGCCGAAGGAGCGCTGGTCGACCTGGAGCGCGTTCAGCTGGGCCAGCGCCTGCGGGTACTCACCGCGCCAGGTGAACAGCGCACAGAGCGCGAGCCGGCCGAACATCGCGGCGCCGTCGTGGGTGTGGCTCTTGAAGGTCAGCCCGTCCAGCGCCTCCCGGATCAGCCGCTCCCCCTCGGCCTCGTCCAGCTCGAACAGCGCCTCGCCGAGCCGGACCTGGAGGGTCGGGATCTCCTGCCAGGAGCCGAGCTCGGCCGCCAGCTCGATCGCCCGGCGGTAGCAGTCCACGGCCTGCTGGGAGCGGCCGCACTTGGCCGCGTTCTCCCCCGCCGCCGCCAGGGACTCGGACATGCCCCAGCGGTCACCCGCGGCGGTGAAGAGCTCCAGGGCCTCGTCGCAGTCCGCGGCCGCCTGTTCGCTGCTGCCCACCCAGTCGTTCAGCATCCGGGCCCGGATCTGCAGGATGAACGCCAGGTCGGAGCCCTTGCCGTACTCGCGGCAGCCCGCCACCGCGTCGTCGAGCAGCGGGCGCAGCCGGTCCATCTCCCCGGCCAGGAAGGCCGCGAACACCCGCAGCAGGCCGGGGAAGCGGTACCCCTGCGGCAGCTCGCGGGTGTAGGTGGCGGTGATCCGGCCGGCCAGCTCGGTCACCTCGGTCCTGCCCAGCATCGACATGTCGGCGCTGAACAGGCCGATCATCCGGTGGATCTGGAGCTGGCGGCGAGCCTCCTGGAGCAGCTCCGGGGTCAGCGGCGGCGCCACGTCCAACGGGTCGACCAGCAGCGGCACCGGTGCGGGGGCGCCGTCGGCGAACGGGTCCGGCCCGAGCGCGGCCACCAGCTCGGCCCAGTCCCGGGCCTCCAGCCGGTAGTCCCGCAGGGACCAGAACCAGTCCATGCCCAGGAGCAGCAGCAGGGCCTCCTGCTCGTCCCCGGTGTCCACCGCCCGGCGCAGCGCGGCCCGGACGTTGTCCTGCTCGCGCTCCAGCACGGCCAGCCAGTGCAGCTGTTCGGTGCCGTGCAGCTTGGCGTACGCCTCCCGGACCAGCTCGCGGAAGGCCGCGGTGTGCCGCCGGGCGGTCTCCCCCGCGTGCCCCGAGGGCTCGACCTCGGCCAGGCGCTCGGTGGCGTACTCGTGGATGGTCTCCAGCATCCAGTACCGCGGCTCCTCCTCCGCCAGGCCGGCCACCAGCAGCGACTTGTCCACCAGCGAGAGCACCAGGTCGGCGACCTCCTCCCGGCGCACCTCCACTCCGTCGGCGCAGACCTGCTCGGCGGCCTCCAGCGTCCAGCCGCCGGCGAAGAGCGACAGGCGGCCGAGCACCGCCCGCTCGCGCTTGCCCAGCAGGTCCCAGCTCCAGTCGACCACCGCGCGCAGGGTCTGCTGACGCGGCAGCAGGGTGCGGGAACCCGCCGTGAGCAGGGCGAAGCGGCTGTCCAGGCGGTCGGCGAGCTGACGCGGGGTCAGTCCGCGCAGCCGGGCGGCGGCCAGCTCGATGGCCAGCGGCAGCCCGTCCAGGCGGCGGCAGATCTCGGCGCAGGCCGCCGCGTCGGTGGCCGGGTCGAAGCCCGGGCGGGCGGCGGCGCCGCGCTCGGCCAGCAGGCGCAGCGCCACCGGGTCCGGCAGCGGCTCGACCGGGACGACGGCCTCGCCGGGCACCCCGAGCGGCTCCCGGCTGGTGGCCAGCACCGTGAGGCCGGGGCACTCGGCGAGCAGCTGGTCGGTGAGCTCGGCGGCGGCCTGGATCAGGTGTTCGCAGTTGTCGAGGACGATGAGCAGCCGCCGTTGGGCGCAGTGCTCGACGATCCGGCGCAGCGGGTCGACGATGCGGGACGCCTCCGCGACGGCGCCGCCCGAGTGCAGCACCGTCTCGCGCAGGCCCAGCGCCGAGAAGACCGCCCCGGCCACGGCGGCGGGCTCGTCCAGCGGCGCGAGCTCGGTGAACCAGACTCCGTCGGGCCAGGCCTCCTCGCGCTGCTCCAGCTGCGCGGCCTCCAGCGACAGCCGGGTCTTGCCCGAGCCCCCGGGGCCGGTGAGCGTCGTCAGCCGGCCCGCCTGCAGAGCCGAGCGGACCCCGGCGAGGTCCTCCTCCCGGCCGACGAAGCTGGTGAGACGGGGTCGCAGGTTACCCACGAGGCGGTCAGTTGCACTACCCAGGGGCGCGGGGAACTGCGCGTGTGCGGAAGGCAACTGGTCTGCACTCTTCCGGTCTCGCGCAGCTCCTCGCGCCCCTGGGTAGTGCAACTGATTCTCTGCGGAATCCGGCAGGTCGGCTTCTTCCGACCTCGCGCCGTTCCCCGCGCCCCTGAAAACAGGAGGTGCAAGTAGCTGCTGGTGCAGGAGCTGCAGCTCGGGGCCCGGGTCCGTGCCCAGTTCCTCGGCGAGGGTGCGGCGGACGGTCTCGTACTGCCGCAGTGCGTCGGCCGGGCGGCCGGCCTCGCGGTGGGCGCGGATCAGGAGGGCCTGCAGCTGCTCGTCGAGCGGCTGCAGCTCGCAGAGTTCGGCCAGTTCGGCGGCCACCTCGGCGGCCTGGCCGAGGGCCAGCTGGGCGGCCAGGAGCCGGCGGCGGGCCTCGCCGCGCTGGGCCTCCAGGCGGGTGGCGGCGCCGAGGCTGTCCGGCAGGTCGGCCAGGGCCGGGCCGCGCCAGAGGGCGAGGGCGGCGGTGAGCCGGTCGGCGGCCAGGGCGGGGTCGCCGGCGTCGAGGGCGGTGCGGCCCGCCGCGGCGAGGCGCTGGAAGTCGCCGAGGTCGGTGGCCTGCCCGGTCAGCCAGTACCCGGCCGGGCCGGAGCCGATCTCGCCGCGGCCGACGGTGCGCCGCAGCCGCCCGACCAGGGTCTGCAGCGCCGCCGCACCGTCCTGCGGCGGCTCGTCACCCCAGACCTCGTCCACCAGCACGTCGGCCGGCACCGGCCGGCCCTGACGCAGCGTCAGCGCTGCCAGCAGCGCGCGCAGCCGCGCGCCGCCCAGGGGGACCTGGGTGCCGTCGTCGTCCGTTGCCGTGGTGGTGCCGAGGATGCCGTAGTGCACCGCTCCATTCTGGTCCACGCGCGGGCCGGCCAGGGCCGGTGGTTGCCGGTCGCGGGGTGGGCCCGGCATCATCGGGGCTTCCACCTGTACCCGACCGTCCGGAGCCCGAGCGCCATGACCTACGCCGACACACAGGGCTCGCGCCGTGAGGAGAACCGGATCAGCCCGGTGTTCTGGGTGCTGCTCGCGACCCTGGGCACCTCCGGCTGGGCGGTCTGGTCCGGTTTCGGGACGGCGAGCTTCGGCGTCTTCCTGTTCGTGGTCTCGGGCTGGATGGTCTCGCTCTGCCTGCACGAGTACGCCCACGCCCGCACCGCCCTGCACGGCGGTGACATCACGGTCGGGGCCAAGGGCTACCTGACGCTCAACCCGCTCAAGTACGCCAACGGGCTGCTCAGCTTCGTCCTGCCGGTGATCTTCATCATCATCGGCGGCATCGGCCTGCCCGGCGGGGCCGTCTACCTCGAGACGCACCGCGTCCAGGGCCGCCTCAAGCACAGCCTGATCTCGGCGGCCGGGCCGGTGGTCAACCTGCTGTTCGCGGTGGCCCTGCTGGTGCCGGTCGGCGCCGGGTGGCTCGGCGGGCCCGAGGGGGCGGGCTGGCTGTCCTACGACCAGGTCCCCCCGGTCGCGGCCGCGTTCGCCATGCTGGGCTTTCTGCAGCTGAGCGCCGCCGTGATCAACCTGCTGCCCGTTCCCGGCCTGGACGGCTACGGGATCGTCGAGCCCTGGCTCTCGCTGAAGACCCGCCGCACCCTGGCGCCGTTCGCCCCGTACGGGATGCTGGCCGTCTTCGTGGTGCTCTGGCAGTCCTCGCTGAGCTCGAAGTTCTTCGACCTGCTCTACTGGCTCGCGCTGCGACTGGGCGTCCACGACGTCTACGTGACCCACGGATTCCAGCTGTTCCGCTTCTGGGAGAACTGAGACTGTCGCAAGGCTGTGACAGACGGACGCACTCGAACGGCCCGGTTTTCTTATCTCGCGTGCATACGCTCATCGGTATGTCTTCGTCGAACTCCGCCACCAAGAAGCTCGGGCTGGCCGGCAAGCTGCTGGCCGTCAGCGTCGTCGCCGGCGTCCTGACGGCCGGGCTCGCGCTGCCCGCCGTGGGCAGCGTCGGGCTCGGGGCCAAGGACGCGGTCTCCGGGTTCAACAGCCTGCCCGACGACTTCACCACCCCGCCGCTGTCGCAGTCCTCGACGGTCTACGACTCGGCGGGCAACGTGATCGCCACCGTCTTCGACCGGGACAGAACCGTGGTGCCCAGCGACCAGATATCCCCGCTGATGAAGCAGGCCCTGGTCGACATCGAGGACAACCGCTTCTACGAGCACGGCGCGGTGGACCTCAAGGGCGTGCTGCGGGCGATCGACAAGAACGCCGCCAGCGGCGGGGTCTCGCAGGGCGCCTCGACCCTGACCCAGCAGTACGTGAAGAACGTCTTCGTGGACGAGGCGGGCGACGACCAGAAGGCGGTGCTGGCGGCCCAGGCGCAGACCATCGGCCGCAAGGTCAAGGAGATGAAGTACGCGATCAAGGTCGAGGAGACCCTGACCAAGGACCAGATCCTGACCAACTACCTGAACATCACCTTCTTCGGCGAGCAGGCCTACGGCATCCAGGCCGCCGCCCGGCGGTACTTCAGCGTGGACGCCAAGGACCTCAGCCTGCCGCAGGCCGCCCTGCTGGCCGGCCTGGTGCAGTCGCCCAGCGGCTACGACCCGATCGCCAACCTCAAGGCCGCCACCGACCGCCGCAACACGGTGCTGCGCAAGATGGCCGAGTACGGCTCGATCACCCAGGCCGAGGCCCAGAAGGCGATCGCCACCCAGGTCACCCTCGCGGTGACCCGCCCGCAGCAGGGCTGCATCACCGCGCAGAACGGCGAGGGCTTCTTCTGCGACTACGTGAAGAAGGTCGTCACCACCGACCCGGCCTTCGGCGCCACCTCGGCCGAGCGGCAGGCGCTCTGGAAGAAGGGCGGCCTGCAGATCCGCACCACGCTGGACCCGAGGGCGCAGTCGGCCCTGCAGGACTCGGTGACCAGCCATGTGTACGCCTCCGACAAGGCGGCCACCGCGATGACGGTGGTGCAGCCGGGCACCGGCAAGATCCTGGCGATGGGGCAGAGCCGCCCGTACGGGCTCGGCGCCGACCACACCACGATCAACCTCAACGTGACCAAGTCGATGGGCGGCGGCCTGGGCTTCCCGACCGGCTCGACCTTCAAGCCGATCGTGGCGGCGGCCGCGCTGGAGAACGGGATCGACCCCTCGCAGTCGTACGACTCGCCGTACAGCATGCCGTGGCCGCGGATGACCGACTGCCAGGGCGGGGTCTTCAAGGCGGGCGGCGAGGTGCACAACGACGCGACCAGCCTCAAGGGCCCGTTCACCATGGGCGACGCCATGGCCAAGTCGGTGAACACGTACTTCGCCTCGCTGGAGGCGGACGCGGGGCTGTGCAACGTCTCCCAGATGGCCGGCCGGCTCGGCATCCAGCAGCAGGCGGGCGGCGAGAAGCTCCAGGTGGTGCCCTCGATGGCGCTGGGCTCCAACGACCTGACCCCGCTGGAGATGGCGAGCGTCTACGCCGCCTTCGCCGCGCACGGCACCTACTGCGCGCCCTCCGCGATCACCTCGGTGACCACGGCCGACGGCAAGCAGCTGAACGTACCGAAGGGCTCCTGCGACGACGCCATGACGGCGAGGACGGCCGACGCGATCACCGGGATGCTCAAGGGCGTGGTGCAGGACGGCACGGGCACCCAGGCCGGGCTGACCGACCGCGACAGCGCGGGCAAGACCGGTACCACCAACGCCGGCCGGCAGGTCTGGTTCGTCGGCTACACGCCCGAGCTGGCCGGGGCCACCGTGGTCAGCGACACCGACTCGCCGACCTCCCTGGACGGCCAGAAGATCGGCGGCCACCGGGTCGACCAGGCCTTCGGCGGCACGCTGGCCGGGCCGATCTGGCGGGACGCGATGAGCGGCGCCCTGGACGGCACCACCCCGCAGAGCTTCAGCTCAGGGGGCTAGGCAGCCTGGTCGGCGGCCTTCGCCTGGCGCTCGCGGCGCAGGTAGAACCAGGCGATGTTGCTGGCCACCCCGGCCAGCAGCACCCAGACCACGCCGAACCAGTTGCCCTCGACGAAGGAGACCACCGCCGCGGTCAGCGCCAGCACGAAGACGATCGAGGCCATCAGGGCGTTGCGGGGCATGCGGGTGGCTCCTTGGTCAGGGTGCTTTCGCCCTCCATTGTCACGGAAGGCCCCCCTGGCTCTGACCAGGGGGGCCTTCCGTGCCGGTCCTGACCGGTGCCTACACGTCGGTGATGCGCAGGCCCGCGTGGGCCTTGTAGCGGCGGTTGACCGAGATCAGGTTGGCCACCAGCGCCTCGACCTGGTGGGCATTGCGCAGGCGGCCCGCGAAGATGCCGCGCATGCCGGGGATGCGGCCGGCCAGTGCCCGGACCACGTCGGTGGCTTCGCGGTCCTCGCCGAGCACCATGACGTCGGTGTCGATCTCGGCGACCGACGCGTCCTGCAGCAGCACCGCGGAGAGGTGGTGGAAGGCGGCCGTCACCCGGGAGTCCGGCAGCAGGGCGGCGGCCTGCTCGGCGGCGCTGCCCTCCTCGGGCAGAATCGCGTAGGCGCCCTGCTTGTCGAAGCCGAGCGGGTTGACGCAGTCGACGACGATCTTGCCGGCGAGCTCCTCGCGCAGCGCGGTCAGCGTCGCGGCGTGGCCCTCCCAGGGCACCGCGACGATCACGATGTCGCTCTCCCGGGCGCAGGCCGCGTTGTCCGCACCGCGCACCCCGAGGCCCAGCTCGGCGGCGGCCGCCTCGGCGCGCTCGGCCGTCCGGGAGCCGATGACGACCGGCTGGCCGGCCTTGGCCAGCCGGTAGGCGAGACCGCGGCCCTGGTCGCCGGTCCCTCCCAGCACGCCGACCACGAGCTGCGAGACGTCGGGCACCTCGTGGGCCGGGTTGGTCACTGAATCGTGGGTACTCATGGGGGAGATCCTGCCAAACCACCATCGGTGGCTCCATGCTGAACCGCGTGGACGCCGTGAGAGTTTCAGCACTACGCGAACGACTCGCCGGGACGGGCTGGCTGGAGGCCGCCGGGGAGTTCGGCGGCGCGCTCCGACGGTCCGTCAGCCGCCGCAGCGCCGCCGGGCTGCTGCTGGTCGGGACGGAGCGGTACGAGCCCTGGCACCTGGCCGCCCACCTGGGCGACGAGGCCGCGTGGTCCGGCGTGCCGCGGCTGGCCCCCACCCTGCTGCGGCACCGGCCGCCGGCCGACGCCCCCGCCCACCTGGGCCACGGCCTCGCCCGGCTGGTCGAGGCCCGTCGCGGCGCCACCGTCCTGGTGGTCGCCCTCGAATCGGCCGAGGCGCCCCTGCTCGAGCGCGTCCACGACGCCCGCCGGGGCGGGGCCACCGTCCTGACCCTGGACACCGGCGACGGCGAACTGGCTTCGCTGGCCCACGAACGCCTGGCCGTCCCGGGCGCGGCGGACGAGCCCTTCGACCTCGTCCAACACCTGGTCAGCACGGCGGCGGGCGCCAAGCCCCGGCTGCTTTCGCGGCTGATGCCCGCACCTCTGGCACGGTGGTAGTCGCACTGTCCAGGGGCGCGAGGAACTGCGCGAAGCGGTAGGGCCCGGGCCTGTTGCATTCCGACCTCGCGCAGTTCCCCGCGCCCCTGAGGTGGTAATTCGTTTGCCTGAGAGTGACCGGCGGCGGACGATAACCGGCGATGACTTCTGATGCCTCCTGGCGTGCCCTCCTGCACAAGATCCGCCCCGACATGTCGCCCTGGCGCTCCTCGACCGACTTCCGGTTGCTGTGGAGCTCGGGGTGCATCTCCGCGTTCGGCAGCTTCCTGACGTACGTCGCGCTGCCGCTGCAGATCAAGGACCTGACCGGCTCCTCCTTCGCCGTCGGCCTGATCGGCGCCGTGGAGCTGGTGCCGCTGATCGTGTTCGGGCTGTGGGGCGGGGCACTCGCCGACGCGCTGGACCGGCGCAAGCTGGTGCTGTGCTCGGAGGCCGGGCTGGCGCTGCTCTCCGGGCTGCTGCTGCTCAACGCACTGCTGCCGCACCCCGTGCTCTGGCCGATCTACGTGGTCGCGGCCCTGGTCGCGGCGGTCGACGGCCTGCAGCGCCCGGCACTGGACTCGCTGACCCCGCGCATCGTCCCCCACGACCAGCTGACGGCGGCCTTCTCGCTGCTCTCGCTCTACCGCAACGCGGCCTCCGTCGCGGGCCCGGCGCTGGCCGGTGTGATCGTGGCGACGGCCGGGGTGCAGACGGCGTACGCGCTGGACGTGGCCACCTTCGCCGTCTCGCTGCTGCTGCTCGCCCGGATGCGGGCCGTGCCGCCGGCCACCGGCGCCGAGCGGCCGACCCTGAAGTCGATAGCGGTCGGCGTCCGGTACGCCTGGAGCCGCAAGGACCTCCTCGGCACGTATGCGATCGACATCGTGGCGATGCTGTTCGCCTACCCGGTGGCGATCTTCCCGTTCCTCGCGGCCGACCTGCACGCCGGCTGGGCGCTCGGCCTGATGTACGGCGCCTCGGCCTTCGGCGGTCTGCTGGTCTCGGTGACCAGCGGCTGGACCTCCCACGTCAACCGGCACGGCCGGATGCTGGTGCTGGCCGCGCTCGGCTGGGGCGCCGCGATGGCGCTGGCCGGGGCGACCGGGAGCGTCTGGGTGGTGCTGCTCGGGCTCGCGCTCGCCGGCGGGGCGGACCAGATCAGCGGGATCGCCCGCTCGACCATCTGGAACCAGTCCATCCCGGACGAGCTGCGCGGCCGCCTCGCCGGGGTCGAGCTGCTCAGCTACTCGGTCGGCCCGCAGCTGGGCCAGGTCCGGGCCGGCGGCATGGCCAGCCTGATCGGCGCCCGGGGCTCGGTCTGGGTCGGCGGCCTGGCCTGCGTGGTCGGCGTGGTCGGCCTGACCGCCGCGCTGCCGAGCATGCTCGCCTGGGACAGGCGCACCGACCCGAACGCGGCCGCCGTCCGCGCCGAGCGGGAGGCCGCCGAACTGGCGGCCTGACCCAGGGCCAGTCTTCAGACCCCCGTCGTCCGCCCGCCCCGCAGACGGGGGTCTGAAGACTGGCCCTAGCGTCAGCCGTTCGGCTCCTCGTCCTTCCAGCGCGGATCCTCGCGCCACTCCTTGTTGCGCTCGTCGGCGGTCTGCAGCGCGTGCGCGGCCTCCTCCCGGGTCGCGTACGGGCCGAGCCGGTCCTTCGCGGCGCACTCGGGGCCCTCCTCGACCTTCTGGTGCTTCAGGCACCAGAACCACTCCCCCGGCTGCCCGGTCGGCTTCTTGCTCCCGAAGCCCAACGGCATGGCGATCAACTCCCATCGGTCGTCCCTGACGCTGATCATTCCCGGCGGGCGTCGCACACACACTGCCGGGGTGGCGTACGGGGTGCCCGATAGACTCGCCGTCATGGCTCTCGTACCCGGCGTCCAGTCGCCCACCCGCAAGGTCCCCGCGCACATCGCCCGCCCGGAGTACGTCGGCAGGCCCGGCCCGACCCCGTACACCGGCCCCGAGGTGCAGAGCGCCGAGACCGTCGAGAAGATGCGGATCGCCGGCCGGATCGCCGCCCAGGCGATGGCGGAGGCCGCCAAGCTGATCGCCCCCGGCGTCACCACGGACGCGCTGGACGTCGTCGCGCACGAGTACATGTGCGACCACGGCGCCTACCCCTCGGACCTCGGGTACCGGGGCTTCCCCAAGTCGATCTGCACCTCGGTCAACGAGGTGATCTGCCACGGCATCCCGGACTCGACCGTGCTGCAGGACGGCGACATCGTCAACATCGACGCGACCGCCTTCATCCACGGTGTGCACGGCGACCTCAACGCCACCTACCTGTGCGGGGACGTGGACGAGGAGTCCCGTCTGCTGGTCGAGCGCACCGAGGAGTCGCTCGCCCGGGCGATCAAGGCCGTGAAGCCGGGCCGCCAGATCAACGTGATCGGGCGGGTCATCGAGTCGTACGCCAAGCGCTTCGACTACGGCGTGGTGCGGGACTTCACCGGGCACGGCATCAACACGTCGTTCCACTCCGGCCTGATCATCCCGCACTACGACAGCGAGCGGGCCACCGAGGTGATCAAGCCGGGCATGACCTTCACCATCGAGCCGATGCTCACCCTGGGCACCTACGACTACGAGGTCTGGGCCGACGGCTGGACGGTCGTCACCAAGGACCGCAAGCGGACCGCGCAGTTCGAGCACACGCTGGTGGTCACGGCCGACGGTGCGGAGATCCTGACACTGCCGTAACGGCCTGTCAGCCGATCAGCCACTGCTCCTCGGCGACCGCACCCACCTCGGTGCAGGCGTCGATCAGCACGTCGAGCAGCCGCAGCGCGTCCGGCAGCGGCTGCTCGGGGCCGCGCAGCCAGCGCACCTGCGAGCCGTCCGGCAGGGCGGCCGGGGGCACCAGCGTGTAGGAGCCGCGGGAGTGCCAGCGCAGGCCGGGGTGCTCGGACATGGTGTCCGGCGTGCTGTCCAGCGCGCTGGACCACCACTCGTCCTCGTCGGCCGGGGTGCCCTTGGTGACGGTGAAGAAGAGGTACCTGTCCTCGCCGACGGCCGCGACCGGGCCGCCGACGCCGAGCTCGTCCAGCCGCTCCAGCGCGAGGCGCCCGGCCTCGGCCGGGACGTCCAGCACGTCGTGGGCCCGGCCGGTGGCGGTCACGAAATTCGCCTGCGGGTCCCGCGAGAGCCAGCGGGAGAGCTGCTCGGGATCGGTGCTCGCCTGGGTCTGCCAGGCGAAGGAGACCGGGTGCTGGCCGGGGGCCGGACAGCCCACCCGGTCGCAGGAACAGCGGTGCCCGGCGATGTGCGCGGCCGGGGCGAGCGGGAAGCCGGCGGTCACGGCGCCGAGCAGCTGATCCAGCCGAACGGCCGCGTCCAGGCCGGTCGCGGGTCTGCCCCGCTCCCGGTCGCGCCGCTGCCACCAGGCCGTCCACCTACTGCTGGCTACCATCGGGCCCCTTCCGCACCTGCTGTGACCTACCGTGCCTGGTGCGGCACGGCAACCGACGCAACACCCGACGCAACGCCCGAACCCGCCCGTTGCTTCCCCGGGCCGGGCTCGGCCCGGTGCGTCCACCACGGGCCGGAGCCGGGGTTGCCGGACGGCCGACGCCCGGGGTCACGGTACGGAGTACGAGAGCCCACGGCTCCGCGGGAAGGCGCGGTGATGCGCGCCCGAACCGGCCCGTACGGGGCCCGCTGACCCGGATTACCCCGGGGGCGTACAGAGCAGGATAAGGGTCTCCACAGGGTCTCCATGACCGGGGGGCGGTGCCGCTTCGGTCACACTCGCCGAGCACCTAGGCTGAGCTGGTGCGTAGTGCGAAGACCGAATTCCACGGCGGGCCCCTGGACGGGCGGGTGCTCGACATCCTGCTGAACACCCTCGGCAACGTGCCGAAGGTCTACCGGGTGCCGGTGCCCGCCCACGGGGACACCCCGGCGGTGACGCTCGTCTACCGGCGGGCCAAGGAGTACGACCCCAAGGGCCGGTGGCGCTGGCGCTACGAGTACGACGCCTCCGCTTAGGCCTCTTCCGCCAGGCCCCTCCCGGCTACGCCTCTTCCGCAAGGATGAGGTACAGCTTCTTCTTCGCCTCGGTGAGGACGGCCAGGCCCTTGGCCCGCTGCTCCTCCGTGCCGGTGGCCATCACCTGGCGGATGGCGTGGTCCACGGCGCCCAGCGCCTGGCCCACCTCCTGCACGGCCTCCCAGTCGACGCCGCGGCTCGCCTCCTCCCACGGGGACTGCGAGCCGGCCTCGGCCTCGGCGCGACCGGTCTCGGTCAGCTCGAACAGCCGCTTGCCGGACACCTCCTGAGCCCGGATCAGCCCCTCCTCCTCAAGCAGCTGCAGGGTCGGGTACACCGAACCCGGGCTCGGGCGCCAGGCCCCGCCGGTCCGCTCACCGATCTCGGTGATCATCTCGTAGCCGTGCATCGGCCGCTCCCGCAGCAGCGCCAGCAGCGAGGCCCGCACGTCCCCACGCCGGGCCCGCCCCCGCCCACGGCCACCCCCACGCGGCCCGTGGCCGTGGCCACGCCCGCCGAAGCCGCCATGCCCGAACGGCCCGCCCGGCCCCCGCGGCGGCCCGCCGAACCCCCCGAAGGCCCCCCGCCCCTCGGCCATCTCCCCGGGAAACTCCCCGGCCTCCATGCGCCGCCCACGGCGACGCCCTTCTCCACGGAACTGTCCTCGCATGAGGACCACCACCTTCAGACTCTTACGGAAACCTCCCAACGAGGCATCTCGATAACTCGACGATATATCGCTACCTATCGCTCGTCAACGGTGAACGACTGTCGCTCCCGACATCCGGCGGCAGGCGACCCGGACCGAATACCTTGGGGCCCCCGAAGCAGAGGAGAGCCCCGTGGGCAAGGTGGTCATGTACGGCTCGGTGTCGGTGGACGGCTTCGTCGCGGACGCGAACGACCAGCCCGGGCCGCTGTTCGACTGGCTGTCCAGCGGTGACGTCCCGCTGGACGAGAGCGGCGAGCTGAAGGTGTCGCAGACGTCGTACGACTACACCCGGCCGTACTGGGACCAGATCGGCGTCACGATCGTCGGCCGCCACGTCTTCGATCTGACGGACGGCTGGGACGGGAAGCCTCCGGGCGGGATCGACCACGTGGTCATCGTGACGCACCGGCCGGCGCCCGAGGGCTGGGCGCCGGAGGCGCCGTTCCACTTCGTCGACGGCGTCGGGGCGGCCATGGCCAAGGCGCAGGAGCTCGCGGGTGAACGCACGGTCGAGGTCGCCGCCGGCGAGGTCGGTGGCCAGGTGCTTGCGGCGGGCCTGGTCGACGAGGTGCGCATGGACGTCGTGCCGGTCGTGTTCGGGTCCGGCAAGCGTTTCTTCGGTCCGGTCGACGCGCAGCACCTGTTGGAGGACCCTGACGTGGTCATCCAGGGCGACCGGGTGCTCCACCTGCGCTATCGGGTGCGCCGCTGACCGGACACACCCGAGCGTCAGGCCAGGCTGGTCAGGACGGAGCCGGGCCAGGTGGTGTCACCGAAGACGGTGGCCGGCAGGGCGAGTACGCCGTGCTCGTGCCGGAGGGTCTCCGATGGGATGTCGACGGGGAAGAAGTAGTTGCCGGGGCTGGTCCGGCTCGCGGTGGGGATCGCTCCCAGGACCTCCGCCGGGAGCCGGTCGAAGAGCCGGTCGGCCCGGGTGGTCAGTTCTTCGGCGACTCGGTGGGGCAGATCGGCGTGGTCGGTGAGGAGACGGTCGGCGAGCCGGAGCTGGTCCTGGGTCGGCGGCTGGGCCCGGAACGCCTCGGCCAGGTCGGACTGGTCCGGGCCGAGCAGGACCACACCGAAGGTGCGGGGCCAGAGCCAGCCCTTGGTGACCGAGTGCAGCAGGACCGCACGGCCGGTGGCCAGCAGCCGGCGGGTGCCGGCGGCGAACGGGGCTGCCAGGTCGTAGACGGTGTCGATCAGCAGGTAGCGGTGGGGGGCGTCGTCCAGCCAGGAGATCAGGGCGGAGCACTCGGGCTCGGACAGGTGGCGGCCGAGCGGCTTGCTGGGGTTGGCGAGCAGGAGGTACTCGGGCCGGTCCGTGGCCGCCTCGCCGGGCAGCGCCGGGGCCGGGAGGGTCGGGGCTGGCAGGGTCGGGTAGGACGCGGGTGCCAGGCCCGCCGCGCGGGCCAGCTCGAAGTAGACCGGGTACACGTCGCTCGGCAGCCACAGCCGTGCCCGCTCGGCGTGCAGCCGGCGGAACACCACCTCGAGCCCGTGCCGGACACCCCGGCAGACCATGGCGCGGCGGGACCACTCCTCCGGCAGCTCGTACCGCCGCAGCCAGGTGCGGGCGAGATCGCACCGGTACACCGTCCGCAGGTCGGTGGGCGGCTCCGGCCGCAGTGCGGCGAGTGCCCGGTAGACGTTGGTCTCGGCAGCGTCCAGCAGCGACGGGGACTCGGTGAGCTGCCGCCGCCGGAAGTCCTGGAAGTCCTCGAACCTCATGCCGTCGCCCCTTCCCGCACGATCTCGCTGCCCCGGTCCTCGAGGGAGGCGTAGCAGCGTCCGTCGGCCAGCACGTTCCAGCTGCGGACGATCCCGTTGGTGCGCTCCCAGAACAGGCTGGGCTCGGTGTAGGCGGCGATCCGCATCGGGCGGCCGTCCCAGCTGCCCCGGTAGACGGGGGCGCCCCAGGGCAGGCGGCTCGCCGGCTCGAAGCCGTGCTGCTCGGCGAAGCGGGTGACGACGGACAGCGAGACCTGGTGCTCCCGGCTCCAGCGGTTGGCGGTGCGGTCGAAGTAGAGCGATTCGGTACTGGTGGAGACGTACAGCTCCTTGAAGCAGACCTCCTCGACGCCGAGCGCCGCGGCCCAGGAGAGGTAGTCGGCGACGCCGGCCGCGTCGGCCACGCCGCCGCGCTGGAGCACGCAGATCAGCCTCATCCGCAGGCCCGGCCAGCGGCCCCGCTCCGTCCGCCAGGTGTCGGCCACGGCGGCCACCGGGGTGCGCAGCGCCATCAGCCGTTCGCTGACGGCGTCGTCCTGGTGGTGCCGGGAGACCGCGAGGACGCTCAGGCCCGCGGCACTCAGGGCCGCCAGCCGGTCGGCCCGGTCGGCGTGCTCGCCCTTCGCGAGGGTGTGCGCGTTGGTGATCAGGACGACCTTCGGGAAGGCCGCCGCGCAGGCGGACACCATCCGCAGCTGCTGGTCGAACGGCAGGAGCGTCGGCTCCCCGCCGCCGGTGATCACCGCCCGCTCGGCGCCGGCCGCACGGGCGCGCTCCAGCCAGTGGTCCACCGCCTCCCACGGGACTCGGGCCGGCGCCTGGTCGCTGGAGATCGACGCCGCGGAGAAGCAGAACGAACACCGCGCCTGGCAGGCGGAGGCGACCGGCAGCACCGAGACCGAACGCGGCGTCAGGTCGGCGTAGCCCCGCTGGGTCGGCCCGTGCAGCTGCAGGGAGGCCGCCATCGCATCCTCGACGGTCGTGGCGCGCAGCGTGAACTCCTCGCCCGCCCGGTCGAGTTCGTGGACGGCCGACAGCCGGATGCGGGCCTCGTGCAGCTCCGCGCCGAGACCGGTCGCCACGTTGGGCACCAGCTCGTCCGGGTCCACCGCCGTCTCCAGCACCAGCAGCCGGTCACCCGGTACGGCGAGCCGGTCGAGCAGCCGCTGTGCCTTGCCTATCCCGATGCCCAACTCCGCCCGGGTCAGCAGGTGGAACCGGTCGGGGAAGGTGCTCTCCGGGATCCCCGCCTTGCCGTAGGCGAGCGCGTACTTGTCGAAGCCCCGCGCGAAGTTCGACAGCACGATGACGTGGAAGCGCTGGTCTCTGGCGTTCATCCGGTCATCTTGCCGGATCGGAGGCCCGGCTGATCAGTGCTTTTTCGCGGCTACCGAGGGGTGGCCGCGTCGGGGGTGAAGGGTGCGCCGTGGCCGGGGACGATCAGGTCGGCGGTGGCGATGACGCGTTCGCGGGAGGTGCGGAGCTGGTCGCGGTCGGGGGCGACCGGGTCGTCGGCGGGGCCGGCGGCGTGCCACCAGAGGTCGCCGGCGAAGGCGACCACGCCGGTGGGGGTGCCTGCCAGGAGGGTGATGTCCTCGTGGCTGTGGCCGGGGGTGCGGATCAGGCGCAGCGAGGGGGTGAGCTCGTAGCCCTCGGCGTCGCGGTTCTTCCACTGGTCGGCGCGGTACTCCACCTTGTGGTCGTGCACCAGGGCCCGGGGGAAGAGGCCGACGTTCATGGTGTTGTCCGGGTGGTGGTGGCTGAGCACCACGTCGGTGATGTCCTCCGGCCCGAGGCCCAGTTCGGCGAGCGGCCCGAGGATGGCCTCCGGGCTCGCCACCATGCCCGGGTCGAAAATCAGGTGCCGGCCGGCGTCGGTGAGGTAGGAGACGGTGGCGGCGACCCCGGGGCCGGTGGAGCCGACGTAGCCGGTGGTCAGGACCTTGAAGGCGGCGCTGCGGCCGAGCGGTGCGTCTGTCATGGCTCAAGCCTCCCGGGCCCGGCCGTGGCGGACGAGTGGCACAAGTGCCCATGATCGCAGGATTTCTGCCAACCCGGCGCCCGCCCGTGGGAGACTGCCGCGGTGCCCCCCTTCCGGACCGTCGCCGCCTACGCCCCGCCCGGGGTCGGCCTGCTCGCCGCGGGCCTGGTCACCGAGGTGTTCGGCCCGCACGGCGCGGCGCTGCCCGGCTTCGACTTCGCCCTCTGCGCCGACCGGCCCGGGCCGCTGCCCACGGACTGCGGCCTGCCGCTGGCCGTTCCGCACGGCCTGGAGCGCCTCGCCGAGGCCGATCTGGTGCTCGCCCTGCCCGGGGCCGGGTTCCGCACCCCGCCGCCACCCGCCGTGCTCGACGCCCTGCGGGCCGCGCACGCGCGCGGCGCGGTGGTCGCGGCCCACTGCGTCGGCGCCTTCACCCTCGCCGCCGCCGGCCTGCTCGACGGCCGGCGGGCCACCACCCACTGGCGGTTCGCCGCGCTGCTCGCCGAGCGCCATCCACAGGTCACCGTGGAGGCCGAGGCGCTGTACGTCGACGAGGGCGGTATCGTCACCGGCGCCGGGGCGGCCGCCGGCTTCGACCTCTGCCTGCACCTGCTGCGGCGCGAGTACGGCGCCGCCTTCGCCAACACCGTCGCCCGGGACATGGTGCTGCCCTCCCACCGCGACGGCGGGCAGGCCCAGTACCTGGCCGCGCCCGTCCCCGAGGACGGCGAGGACGAGCGGCTCGCCGAGGTGCTGGCCTGGGCCCGCGAGCACCTCGACGAGCCGCTGCCCGTCACCGAGTTGGCCCGCCGCGCGATGATGAGCCGGCGCACCTTCGCCCGCCGTTTCACCGCCGCGACCGGCACCACCCCGCACGCCTGGCTGCGCAGCCTGCGACTGGCCCGGGCCGAGGAGCTCCTGGAGACCACCGACCTCCCGGTCGAGGAGATCGCCCGCCTGGTCGGCTACGGCAGCGGGGCCGTGCTGCGCGAGCAGTTCGTCCGCCGCCGCGGCGTGCCGCCGCGCACCTACCGGCGGGCCTTCACCGAGGCACCCTGACGGCCTGACTTCAAGTGCACTTGACCTGCCCGACCTCAAGGGCGCCTGACCTTGCTGACCTCAAGGGCGCTTGACCTGCTTGACCTCAAGGGCGCTTGATCTGTCAGGGTGTCCGGATGCCTCTGCTCCGGGCCGCCCGCCGGCCACCGCTGATACCCGCGCCCTACCGGCCACTGCTCGCTCGCGGGCCGTTCCGGCGGCTACTGCTGCCCGTGGTCGCCTCCGACCTCGGGGACGGGATGAGCGTGGTGACGGTGCCGTGGCTGGCGCTGCAGCTCGCGCCGCCCGGGTGGGGCGGGCTGTACGTGGGGCTGGCGGTGGCCGCGTACGCGCTGCCAGGAGCGCTCGGGGCGCTGGTGTTCGGCCGCTGGGTGCGGGCGCTGCCCGCCCGGCGGCTGGTGGTGGCGGACGCCTGGCTGCGGACCGCGATGCTCGGCGCGATTCCAGCCTGCTGGGCCGTCGGGGTGCTGCGGCCGGAGCTGTACGTGGCGCTGCTCACCGCCTCCTCGGTGCTGCACGCCTGGGGCAGCGCCGGGCGATACGCGCTGGTCGCGCAGCTGCTTCCGCCCGAGCGGCGGCTGCCCGCCAACGCCCTGGTCAGCGCGAGCGTCTCGGCCGCCACCGTGCTCGGCCCGGCGGTGGCCGGAGTGCTGGCCACCGCGATCGCCCCGGCCTGGATCATCGCGGTCGACGCCGCCAGCTTCGCCCTGCTCGCCGTGCAGGCCGCCCGCCTCGGCGGGCCGGTGCCGCCGGCCGAGCCCGAGCCGGTCGACCAGGCCCCGCCGGGCCGGGCCGCCGAGGGGCTGCGGGTGCTGCGGCGCCGGCCCGAACTGCTCGGCATCCTCGCGCTGACCTGGGGCTTCAACTTCCTCTACGGCCCGGTGGAGGTCGCCCTCCCACTCCACATCACCACCGAACTGCACGGCGATGCCGGCCTGTTGGGTGCGTACTGGACGGCCTTCGGTGCGGGCGCCGTGCTCGGCGGGCTGGCCGCCGGGCTGCTGCGGCGGCTCCCGCTCTGGGGCGTCACGCTGGCGATCGTGGCCGGCTGGGGCCTGCTGATGGTGCCGTTCGGACTGGGCGCCCCGGCGGCGGTCACCGTGACCTGCTTCGGGCTGGGCGGCCTGGTCTACGGCCCGTACACCGCGCTGACCTTCACGCTCTTCCAGAACCGCACCCCCAGCGCGCAGTTGACCACCGTGCTGGCCGCGCGCAGCGCCGCGCTGCTCACCTCGAGCCCGCTCGGCACCGCGCTCGGCGGCCCGCTCACCGTCGCCTTCGCGCCGCACGCGGTGATCGCCGTCTCCGGGCTCGCGACCCTCGGACTGGCGGTGGCCGGTGCGGCGTTCCGGCCGTGGGCCCGCCCTTCCGGGCTGGACGGTGCGTGAACTACCTTGATCCGTAGTCGAATCAGGGGGTTACGCAGAGATGACCGAAGTCTTCAAGGAGCAGCCGGGCCCGGCCGCTGCCGCGCTCGCCGCGGAGCGGGGGCTGGGTGATCCGGTCGGCACCTTCGCCACCAAGCCGGGCTGGATCAACCGGAAGTGGCGCGAGCACCGGCTGCACCTGTACACCGGCGGCCTGGTGGTGATCGGACCGGACAGCCCGCCGGTCGCGTACGACTGGACGCACACCCGGGCGCTCCGCTACTACCGGACCGTCAACGGCGGCCTGATCGACGCCCGTTACACCCTGATCGGCCCGGACGGCAGCGCGCTCAACATCGGGCCGGGCGCCCGCCCGGTCCCCAAGAAGCTGCAGGAGCGGCTCGGCATCACCTCGCTGACCCGCGGCGCCCCCTTCCAGTACCCCGGCGACTGGGGTGACTACCTGCAGAGCGGCATCACCCGGGCGCAGCTGCCGACGGCCTGGAGCCGGGTCACGGGCGGCGAGACGCTGAACTTCGGCCCGTTCACCGTCGACCGGGACGGCGTGACGGACCGCAAGCGGACGCTGGCCTGGTCGGCGGTGAGCGAGGTCCGCACTTCCAACGGCTTCGTGAAGATCGACGGGCACGAGAAGCGCGAGATCTCGTACCTGGAGTCGGCGGCGGACGTCCCCAACCTGCTCCTCTTCCTCAACCTCTGCCAGCAGCTCAAACACTGAGACCACGGGCGGCCACGGAACCGGACCTGCGACACGACACCCCTGGCGGGGCGGGAATCCCGCCGTGGGGTGGTCCGGTCCGGCTACGGTGACCGGCATGGCCGGTGAAGAGGATCTGCGGAAGCTGCTCAGCGGGATGCACCCCGTCCTGAACCCGGGGCGGTACGTGTACTGCACCATGCCCGCCAGGGTGCCGGCCGGGCTACGGCCGGTGGTCACCGTGACCGAGGCCGAGGGGCCGACGGTCGTGCTGGCCCAGGAGGAGGCGGACTCACTCGGGCTGTCCTACGAGTACGTGGCCGCCTGGATCACGCTGCAGATCCACTCCGCGCTGGAGGCCGTCGGCCTCACCGCCGCGGTGGCCGGCCGGCTGGCCGAGCACGGGATCAGCTGCAACGTGGTGGCCGGGTTCCACCACGACCACCTGTTCGTCGCAGCCGGTGACGCCGACCGGGCCGTCGAGGCGCTGCGGCAGCTGTCGGCCGAGAACTCCTGACCCACCGCCGAGCGGCGCGGCCTTCGCCGGTGCCGCCAAGTACCGCCGGTCCGCTCAACTGCCCCGTGCGGCCCGGTGGTACCGTGCCACCACGCCAGTACCAGTACGTCTCCGACCGGACGTTGGCCGGTCTGGCTGCTACGGGCGCGACCGATCGCAGTTCCGGTCCACGCCCCCGAGCATTCCCATCGACAAGTCGACTCGACGGGACGTCCGGCCCCCGGCCGAGCCGCAGGTCAGCGGCCCTGCCGGAGCATCTCCACGATTTCGTTGTGTACATGGCCAGTCACTCAAGGTAGTGTCAGGGCCTGCCGAGCTAGGAGGGGAGCCCGATGGAACGCGACAAGATCCCAAGAGTCATCGCCGGGACCGACACCTTCGTCACCGATCCGGAGGACGAAGGTCCGGACGGCGGCGCGCCCCACTGCTTCGACCTGGACCAGCCGGGCGAGGCGGGCGTCGACGCCGAATCCGACTCCGACGAGGAGGCGTCCTCGCACTGGGGTCAGTGGCTCCGCCCGGAGTGACCGACCCCGCTCCAAGACCCCTGAGCCCCGGCCAACCCCCCGACGGCCGGGGCTCAGGCCTGCCCGGAGGTCTCCGCCCGCAGCCAGTCCAGGTAGCCCGCGCCACCGCCCACCACCGGCACCACCAGCAGCTCGGGCGTCTCGTACGAGTGCCGCTCGGTGACGAACTCCTCGACCTGCCGCGCAAGTTCGGCCCTGGTCTTGAGGTCGATCCGCCACTCCTCGGCCTGCCGCACCTCGCCCTCCCACCAGTACACCGACCCGACCTGGTACACCTGCGCGCAGGCCGCCAACCGCGCGCCCACCACCATCGCCGCCAAGGCCCGGGCCTGCACCTCGGTCTCGTGCGTCGTGGTCACCACCACGAACTCCGCGCCGCCCTGATTGTTCGTCATGACGGCAGGGTAGATCGCCGGGCATGACCGAGGAGCCCTGGGGCGAGGTGCGGCGCCTCTCCCTCCGGCTGGACACCACCGGCGAGCCGACGCCCGAAGAGCGCACGCTCGGCGAGTGACGTCGCCGTTCTGTCCCCACTGTCACAGGCTCGCAACAGGGGCAACCCGGCCGGTGGGCCGCCCCGTGTGAAGGGGTGACCGGGCGAGCGACGCCCGGCAGCCACCGCTCCCGGGGGGATCCACACCATGTCTGCTCGCCGTCTGCTCACCACCACCGTGCTGGCCGCCGCCACCCTCACCCTCACCCTGACCGCCTGCGACCCCGCCACCCCCTCGGCCCCGGCGAGCACCGCCGCCGCCCCGGTGGTGACCGCCTCCCCCGTGACCGCTCCCTCGACGCCCACTTCGGCCACCACCCCGGCAACCACCCCGAAGCCGGAGAAGACCAGCACCAAGCCCACCGCCAAGCCGAGCAGCAGCACGCCTGCCGCGGACTGCACCGCCAACGCCCAGCACCCGGGGCACAAGGTCATCAACGCCACCGTCGCCTGGGGCTCCCCCGACCGCATCGGCGCCAACGCCACCAGGTTCGTCTGCGGCCCCGACGTCGACAACGACGGCTACTACGAGGCCGTCTCCCCCAACTCCGAGTACCGCTTCGCCGCCGGCGCCCAGGCCGTCCTGATCGGCCCCGGCGCCAAGGGCATCGAGTCGAAGCCCGTCCCGCTCTCCCGCCTCCTGCAGCAGATCAACACCTGCACCAGCCACTCGAACGCTCCCGGTAGCGAGTACGGCTGCTACGGCAACATGTACGACATCACCCTCGACCCCAGCGGCAAGATCACCACCATCACCGAGCTGTTCCACCCGTAGGCCACCGGCGAGGTGTCAGTCGGCCGCGGCGCCCTCGGACTCCCAGCGCAGCAGGTCGCCCGGCTGGCAGCCGAGGGCGTCGCAGAGTGCGGCGAGCGTCGCGAAGCGGACGGCCTTGGCGCGGCCGTTCTTGAGCACCGCCAGGTTGGCCGGCGTGATCCCGACCCGGTCCGCGAGCTCGCCCACGGACATCTTGCGCCTGGCCAGCATCACGTCGATGTCGACGACGATCGGCATCAGATCACCTCGTCCAACTCGGCCTGCATCCGGGCCGCTTCGCCGTCGCGGGCGACGGCCTGCGCGAGCAGCATCCGCAGCACCAGCACGACGAGCGCGACCCCCAGGATCGCCAGGCCGATCCCGGCCATGATGACGGTGACCCCCGGGTCGTCCCGCTGCCCCGGCGCATTCACCGCCGTGACCGTGAACCACAGCAGCGAGACCGCCGTGATCGCACCGATCACGCCGTCCACGTACCGGAACGCCGCGTGGGAGAACACCGTCCCCCGTCGCACCATCGCCACCAGCCGCCATACACACCCCAGGGCCACCTGGGCCGCCGCCATCCCCAGGATCGTGATCACCCGAAACGCCGTCAACGGCAGCGCCCCGTCATCCGGCTTGGCAACCAACGCCCACACCATCCCGCCCTGCACCAGCACGGTGCCGACCAGCACCACCCCGAGCACAGCGCGCAGCGCGCCCACCGCCAGCTTTCCCATGGCCTTCCTTCCATCGACTTGCGATGGGAATCTATCGAATCTCGATAGCCCCAGCAAGGGCTCGGCCCGCGTCGGCGCTCCCCGCCTGCCCTGGAGGACCGGCATGGGCTGGTTGACTGCGTGCATGAGGCACAGGTGGTCGTCTTCCGAGAGCGGGGCCGGCAGCGGAGCCCACCCCATGGGGGGCCGACCACCATTGCTGCTGCTGGACGTCGACGGGGTGCTGAACCCCTTCGCGGCGGATGTGTGCCCGGAGGGCTATCGCGAGTACGCGTTCTTCCCCGAGGAGGAACCGGTGCGCCTCTGCGAGGACCACGGTCGCTGGCTTGCGACTCTGGCCGGGCGTTTCGAACTGGTCTGGGCGACCGGGTGGGAGGACCAGGCCAACGTCTTCGTCGCCCCGGTTCTGAACCTGCCGCCCCTGCCGGTGGTCCGGTTCCCGCCCGCGCCGTTCGATCCCGCGGAGAAGGTGCCTGCCATCAAGGCCCTTTCGGGGGACCGTCCGGCTGTTTGGGTCGACGACGCTCACACGCCGGAGGCACGGGACTGGGCCCGTTCCCGATCGGTGCCGACGCTCCTGGTCACCACAGACCCGTCTCGCGGGTTGACTCGAGACATGATCGAGGGCCTTCTGGCCTGGCAGGCTTCGCTGTGACCACGGGCAGACGAAAGGCCCCCTGGCCTGCCGAGATGCAGATCAGAGGGCCTTTCCTCAGCTAGATGACGGACGAGTCGGCCTGTACGCCGGGTTCTGTCTCCCGGGGGGCTTGCGCCCGCCGGGGAGGCGGTCATCCATCTAGGGCTGCCGTTGCCGACAGCCTCGTGCGGTCTACCCGCGGACTCGGGCGAGCAGCCCTCGGACATCCGCGCACGGTGCCCGAGGGCACCGATCTTGACCTTGCTCCAGGTGGGGTTTACCGAGCCGGCCGAGTCACCTCGGTCGCTGGTGGTCTCTTACACCACCGTTTCACCCTTACCTACCGAAGTAGGCGGTCTGCTTTCTGTGGCACTGTCCCGCGGGTCACCCCGGGTGGGCGTTACCCACCACCCTGCTCTGTGGAGCCCGGACGTTCCTCGGCGGGCCCGTGAAGGACCCGACGCGACCGCCCGGCCGGCTCGTCCGCCGTACTGGTCATGGTAGCCGCTCGGCGGGCGTCTCCTGCACAGCCCCCAGGCGCTGGGCGGTGCGGGCGGCCCAGGGGGTGGTGGTGGCCAGGCCGAGGAGGAGGACGAGCAGGCCGAGACCGGTGACGATCCACCAGCCCGGGCGGCTGGCCTGGGCGAAGGTGGTGGTGGCGGAGCCGGTGACGGCCGCGCTGACCACGGTGCCGAGCACCGCGACGCCCAGCGACTGGCCGACCTGGCGGCTGGTGGAGGCGACGGCGGCGGCCACCCCGGCGCGGGCGGCGGGCATGCCGGAGACGGCCGAATTGGTGATCGGGGCGTTGACCACGCCGAAGCCGAGCCCGAAGAGCGCGTAGGCGCAGAGCAGTACGGCCGTCGGGGTGGTGGCGCTGAGGTGGGTGAGGAGCAGGCCGCTGCCCGCGATGGCGACGCCCGCGACCAGCAGCGGGCGGCGCGGCCCGTACCGGCCGACCGTCCAGCCCGAGACCGGCCCGCCGACGAGCATGCAGACCGCCATCGGGAGGGTCCGCAGCCCCGCCTGGACGGGCGAGTAGTGCCGGACCTCCTGGAGGTAGACGGTGCTGAGGAAGAGGAAGCCGCCGAGTGCCGCGCAGGCGCTGATCGCGGTGAGCACCGCCCCGGTGAAGGGGACGCTGGCGAAGAACCGCGGGTCGATCAGCGGCTCGGCCGTGCGGCGCTCCCAGCGGGGGAAGGCGAGCAGGGCGGCGAGCGCGAGGGCGCCGAGGAACAGCACGAGCGGGGAGCGCCAGCCGTACTCGGGCCCCTCGATGATCGCGGCCGTGCCGCTGCCGAGGAGGACCACCAGGAGCAGCTGGCCGACCGGGTCGAGCCGCCGGGGGCGGGGGGCGCGGGACTCGGGGATGTGCCGGTGGGTCAGCGCCAGGGCCAGCAGGCCGACCGGGACGTTGACCAGGAAGATCCACCGCCAGCCCACCGAGCCGACCAGCAGCCCGCCGAGCACCGGCCCGAGCGCCATCGCTAGGCCGACCACGCCGCCCCAGACGCCGATCGCCTGGGCGCGCTCGCGGCGGTCGGTGAAGGTGTTGGCGATGATCGACATCGCCACCGGGTTGAGCATCGAGCCGCCGACGGCCTGCAGCGCCCGGAAGCCGACCAGCCAGCCGAGGCCCGGGGCGAGGCTGCAGAGCAGCGAGGCGAGCGCGAAGAGCACCAGCCCGGTCCGGAAGACCCGGCGGCGGCCGAGGCGGTCGGCCACCGAGCCGGAGAGGATCAGCAGGGCGGCGAGGACGAGCGTGTAGGCGTCGACGATCCACTGGAGCCCCGCGGCGGGGGCGTGCAGCTCGCGGCGGAGGGCCGGCAGGGCGATGTTCACCGCGGTGGTGTCCAGGCAGACGATGAACAGGCTCAGGCAGCAGACCGCGAGCACCAGCAGCCGCTCACGGCGGGTGGGCGGCTCGGCGGCGGGCTGGGCGGGCGCTGCGATGGACCCCTGGGGTAGCACGCGCCGATGCTCTCAGATGGCCTGATGAGATGGTTATTGGTTTATCGGTTTGAGGCCCGAGGGTGTCAGAACCGCTCAGGCCACCGTGAAGCGGACCGTACGGGTGGCCGGGTCGGCCGTGGCGAGGCGGACCCGGAGGCGCTCGCCGAGCGGGAGGTCGGCCTCGCCGTCGCAGCCCGCCACCACGGCGGGGTCGTGCAGCTGGACGGTGCCCCGGTGCGGCTTCTTCTCGTCCACCTCGATCACCACCGCGTCGAACAGCTCGCCCTCCCGGCCGCGCAGCACCTCGCTCTCCACCAGGTCCACGCAGGCCCGCTCCGCCTCCCGGGCCCGCCGGTCGCCCCCGGCCATCACCCCGGGCAGCGTCGGCAGCGCCGCGCCCACCCACTCCGGCAGCTCCGCTCCCCCGGCCACCGCCGCACAGATCTCCAGCGCGTACCGGTCGGCGAGCCGCCGCAGCGGCGCGGTGCAGTGCGCGTACGGGGCGGCGAGCGCCGCGTGCCCCGGGTCGGCCGGGGCGGGCAGGCCCTGGGCGGTGTCGAAGGCCTGGTACCCCGCGCCGCGCAGCAGCCCGGTGCAGGCGGTGAGGAAGGCGGCGTCCTCCGGACGGCTCGGGTCCAGCCCCCGGATCAGCTCCGCGTACGGCATCCGGTCCGGCCAGGCGACGTCCAGCGCGCGGGCGATCCGGCGCAGCCGGGCGTACCCGGACTCGGGTGCGGCGGGCAGCGTCCGGAGCAGGCCGACCCCCGCGTCCAGCATCAGCTCGGCCGCCGCCATGCCGGTGAGCAGCGAGATCTGGGCGTTCCAGCCGTCGACGGGCAGGGGCGCGCGGTAGGTGAGCCCGTACCCGCCGCCCATCGGCTCGACCTCCTGCTCGGGCAGCGGGAGGCTGATCCCGCCCCGGGCCCGCTCCTGCTCCTCGCGCAGCCGGCCGACCTCGGCGAGCAGGGTGAGCTGCTCGTCCGCCGTGTCGGTGTCGAGGGCGCGCTGGACGCCCGCGTAGTCGAGCCGGCGGCGGGAGCGGACCTGGGCGCGGCGCAGGTCGGCGAGGAGGACGGCGCCGTCGGCGTCCAGGTCGAGCTGCCAGAGCAGGGCCGGGCGGAGCTGGTCCGGCAGCAGGCTGGCCGCCCCCTCGGCGAGGCTCTCGGGGTGGAGGGGGATGCGCTCGTCCGGGAAGTAGAGGGTCTGGACGCGGCGGTGCGCCTCGGCGTCGAGCGCGCCGCCGGGGTGGACGAAGGCGGCCACGTCGGCGATCGCGTAGTGCACCCGGTAGCCGGTGCCCCGGCGGGCCAGGCTCATGGCCTGGTCGAGATCGCGCGAACCGGGCGGGTCGACCGTGAACAGCGGCAGGTCGGTGGCGTCCAGTTTCGGCAGCCGGGGCTCGGCGGCGGCCTCGTCGGCCTCGGCGAGCGCGGCCTGCGGCCAGCCGTCGGGCAGGTCGAGGGAGGTCCGGAGGGCGTCCAGCTCGGTGCGGATGCGGGTGGCGTCGGCGGCCCGGACGGTCAGCTGGCGGCGGGGCATGGCGGCAGCCTACGTCGGCGGACGGCCTCGTCGGGCGAGGCACGCGGGCCAGTAGAGTGGCGAGGTCGCTGTGCCACAAGGTGTTGAGGAGTGCCGCTGTGCTGGTGTTGCTGCCGCCGTCGGAGGGGAAGGCCGCTTCGGGGCCGGGCGAGCCGCTGGCCTTGGACGGGCTCTCGCTGCCGGAGCTGACCGGGGCGCGGGCCGCCGTGCTCGACGCGCTGGTCACCCTCTGCCGGGGCGACGCGGACGTGGCGGCCGAGGTGCTCGGGCTGAGCCAGGGCCTGCGCGGCGAGCTCGAGCGCAACACCGGCCTGCGCGAGGCCGGGGCACTGCCCGCCGGGGAGGTGTACACCGGCGTGCTGTTCGACGCACTCGGGCTGGCGAAGCTGGACGAGCCGGCCTACGCGCTGGCCGAGCGCTCGCTGCTGGTCTTCTCCGGGCTCTGGGGCGCCGTCCGGATCGGCGACCGGATCCCGCCGTACCGCTGCTCGATGGGCGTGAAGCTGCCCGGGCTCGGGGCTCTCGGGGCCTACTGGCGCGGTCGGTTGGGCGAGGCGCTGCCCGCGGCGGCCGGGAGCGGGCTGGTCCTCGACCTGCGCAGCTCGGCGTACGCGGCGGCCTGGAAGCCGGCCGGGGAGCTCGCCTCGCGGACGGCCACCGTGCGGGTGCTGCACGAGCGCGAGGTCGGCGGGGTGCTCAAGCGGTCCGTGGTCAGCCACTTCAACAAGGCGACCAAGGGCCGGCTGGTCCGGGACCTGCTGGCGGGCGGCCTCGAGCCGGGCTCGCCGGGTGAGCTGGTGGACGCGCTGACCGGGCTGGGGTACCGGGTGGAGGTCTCGGCCGAGGGCACGGCGCGCAAGGCCTGGCAGCTGGACGTCCTCGTGGACGAGATCCACTGATGGCACTCGTACAAGAGCTCGCCGGCCTCCTGCCGGGCCCGGTGGAGGACGGGCTCGGGCCACTGGTCGAGGGGCTGCTGGCGTACCAGGTGCCGGTCAGCGGGCTGGACCGGGTCCGGCTCTCGGTGCTCGCGGAGGAGCAGGGCGTACGGGAGCGGATCACCCCCGGGCTGCTGCGGTGCTTCGGGGACGGGGTGCCGGCGGTGGTGCGGCTGCTGGACGAGGACGAGGTGGTGACCGGTGCCGGGGGGCTGGTGCTGGTGCCGTGGATCGGGTGCAACCGGTGCGGGCAGGTGCTGTGGCGGGCCCACCGCTGGGAGGACTGGGACGACCTGTCGGAGCAGGCCGAGAAGTACCTGGTCGGCGAGGCGGAATTCGGGACGGCCGGGGAGGCTTTCGCCGAGCTGCAACGGACATGCCTTTAGGGGCGCGGGGAACTGCGCTGCCAGCCACGCACGGCCTGCGGCCTACCGCTTCGCGCAGTTCCTCGCGCCCCTGGATAGTGCAAGTGACCCGCCCTGGGCAGGTGCGGCCAGCTGCATGGTTGGCCGCGCGGTTCCTCGCGCCCCTGATTTTTGCTACCGCAGGTGCGAAGTGTCGTTCATCAGGCGCAGCGAGGCGTTGCCGTCCGCGTAGTACTGGACGGCGCAGATCGAGGCGGCCGAGAGTTCCATGCGGTAGAGGGAGTCGGGCGGGGCTCCCAGGGCCAGCCGGACGAGGGTCTTGATCGGGCTCACGTGGGAGACGACCAGGACGGTCTTGCCGCTGTAGCGGGCCAGGAGCTTGTCGCGGGCGACGCCGACCCGGTGGGTGAGGGTGGTGAAGCTCTCGGTGGAGCCGGTGGGCTTGGCCTTGGCGGAGGAGAGCCAGGCCGCGAGGTCCTCGGGGTGGCGGTCCTGGACCTCGGCGAAGGTGAGGCCCTCCCAGTCGCCGAAGTCGAGCTCGCGCAGGCCCTCCTCGGTGCGGACGTCGAGTCCGAGCCGCTGGGCGACCGCCTCGGCGGTCTGCCGGGTACGCCGCATGGGCGAGCTGACCACGGCCTGGATGCTGCCGCGCGCCGCGAACGCCTCGGCGGCCCGGGCGGCCTGCCAGCGGCCCTTCTCGGAGAGCTCCGGGTCGCTGCCGCCGCTGCCGGAGAACCGCTTCTCCGGCGTGAGCGGGGTCTCGCCGTGCCGCAGCAGGACGAAGGTGGTGGGGGTGCCGAGGTCGGCCGGGGCGGCCCAGCCCGCCTTGGGGGCGGCCGGGGCGGGCAGCGGCTCGTCGACCGGAGCCGCCGGGCGGGGAGCCTTCGGCTCCCACTGCTTGCCGGCCTTGCCGGCGTCCATCGCCTCGTTGGCCAGCCGGTCCGCGTCCTTGTTCCGCTCGCGCGGGATCCAGGTGTAGCTGACCTGGGCGCGCGGCAGCACGGTGCGGGCCTCGGCGGCCAGCGGCTGCATGTCGGGGTGCTTGATCTTCCAGCGCCCCGACATCTGCTCGACCACGAGCTTGGAGTCCATCCGGACGTCCACCGCGGCGGCCGGGTCCAGCTCGCGGGCGGCCTTCAGGCCGGCGATCAGGCCCTTGTACTCGGCCACGTTGTTGGTCGCGTGCCCGATGAACTCGGCCGCCTCGGCGACGATCTGCCCGGTGTCGCCGTCGCGGACCACCGCGCCGTAGCCGGCCGGGCCCGGGTTGCCCCGGGAGCCGCCGTCCGCCTCGACGATGAACCTCCGGCCCCCCACCGGGTCAGGCGCTCTCGGCGGTGCGGACCAGGATGCGGCCGCAGTTCTCGCAGCGCACCACGGCGTCCTTGGGCTCGGCCTTGATCGCGTTCAGGTCGGTGATGGCGAACTCGACCCGGCAGCCCTCGCAGCGGCGCTGGTAGAGCCGGGCCGCGCCGACGCCGCCCTGCTGCGCGCGCAGCCGGTCGTACAGCTTGAGCAGGTCGGCCGGGATGACGTTGGCCACGGCCTCGCGGTCGCGCTGCACCTTCTCCACGTCCGCGTCGATCTCGGCGTACGAGGCGTCGCGGCGGCCCTCGGCCTCGCGCAGCACGACGGTGGAGTGCTCCAGACGGCCCGTCAGCTCGGTGACCCGGGTCTGGGCGGACTCCGTCCGCTCCATGATCTCCAGCACGACCTCCTCGAGGTCGCCCTGGCGCTTGGCGAGCGAGCCGATCTCGTGCTGGAGGTTCTCCAGGTCCTTCGGCGAGGTGATGGAGCCGGAGTCCAGGCGCTGCTGGTTGCGGGCGGCACGGGCGCGCACCTGCTCCACGTCGGCCTCGGCCTTGGTGAGCTCGCGCTCGGTGTCGCCCTGCTGGGCCTGGGCGGCGACGACCAGGGAGGTGAGCGCGGTGTGGTCGGCGGTGGCCTTGTCGATCTCGGCGTGCTCGGGCAGGCTGCGGCGCCGGTGGGCCAGCTGGTCGAGACGGGAGTCGATGGCCTGCAGGTCGAGCAGGCGGATCTGGTCGGCGGGCGCGGCGTTCAAGCGGAAAGCTCCTGTGGAATCGTCAGGTCGGTCGGACAAGTGAGAGGACGCCGTCAGGCGAGGGGCGTCGGGGCGTGGGCCGTCCACGGGTCGGTGACCCGCTCGGAGACCCGGGTCTCCAGCTGCCAGCCCTGCTGTTCGGCGGCGGCGAGCAGGCCGCGCTCGGCCAGCCGCAGCCAGGGCCACTCGGTGGCCCAGTGCGCGGCGTCCACCAGGGCGACCGGGGCGGCCTCGACGGCCTCCGAGGCCGGGTGGTGACGCAGATCGGCGGTCACGTAGGCGTCCACCCCGGCGGCCCTGACCTCGGCGAAGAAGCTGTCGCCCGAGCCGCCGCAGACGGCGACCCGGCTGATCAGCCGGTCCACGTCGCCCGCGATCCGGACCCCGGTGGCGGTGGCCGGCAGCCCGGCGGCGACCTGGGCGGCGAAGGCGGAGAGGGTCAGCGGGGGTTCGAGCACGCCGATCCGACCGGTGCCGCGGCGGCCCGCCGGGTCGGTCGGGTCCGCGATGAGCGGGCCGAGCACCCGCAGGCCGACGGCCTCGGCGAGCGCGTCGGAGACGCCCGGGTCGGCGTGGTCGGCGTTGGTGTGGGCCACGTGCAGGCCGATGCCCGCGCGGATCAGGGAGTGCACCACGCGGCCCTTGAAGCCGGTGGTGGCGACACTCGTGGTACCGCGCAGATAGAGGGGGTGGTGGGTGACCACCAGGTCGGCCCCCCACTCCACGGCCTCCTCGACCACCGCCTGCACGGGGTCGACGGCGAACAGGACGCGGTTGACCTGGGCCTCGGTGTCCCCGCAGACCAGGCCGACGGCATCCCAGGACTCCGCCCACCTCGGCGGGTACAGCTCTTCGAGCACGCTGATGACGTCGGACAGTTTCGGCACCTGTTGAGACTACCGCGCGCGGGGAGCGCGCCGGGCCCCCACGGTGGGCGCCGGGCCGTATCGGGGCCGGTCGGGGGGCGTCCGGCCGACCTGGCGAGAGCCGTACATGTGCCCGTCAACCGGCGTGCGGAGGCACGGGGCGCATTCGGGAGGGCCGATTCGGCGACCGGCGCCGAGTCCCCCCAAGCCACAGCCGCCGGGTCGCGCGCATTCGAAAACGAATCGAGATCACCCTTACGGGTGAAGTGACTCCTTGGGCGTTGAGTCACACCGCCCCCGAAAGTAACTTCAGTGGTGCGAACGAGAGTTGCCTCGACCTAGGGGGGTCGAGAGGGCGCACCGCCAGGCCGCACCGACACCAGGTCAGTCACCGACAGAGCACCGACCAGGTCGCGGCCCCCGGGCCGGCCCACCCCGCAGATCCACGCGGGGTGTCGCCGAGGTTCCGTACGGCAGCGCGGCCGGGGTGGCTCTCGTACTTCCAGTGACCGATTCGGGCCGGGCCCCCGCATGTACGGGCGGCCTCGGCGACACGACGAAGGGGTGTGGCGGAATGAGGGCGGGCACACCGCTTCGCATGGCAGGGGGGCCGGGGTCGGTGAGCGACGAGCCGGGTGTGGACGGCACGTTGGTGGAGGTGGCCCGGGCGGCCGTGCGCGGCGCCGGGAGCCGGGGAGGCGACGGTGGGTGGGACTTCGCCGTCGAGGGCTTCTGGTGCACGGCGCGGCCGTCCGGGACGCAGGCAGCACCGGGCGAGGGGTGGAAACTGCACGTGAGCGCGGCGAGCGAGGTGGCCGGGCAGGTGCTCGGCGCCGTCGCCACGGTGCTCGCGGCGGACCCGTGCCCGTTCAAGTTCACCGCCGACCGGGAGCGGCTCCACGAGATCAACTCCCGTAACAGCGAGCGCGGTTCGGCCGGGAAGTACATCACCGTGTACCCCGCCGGCGACGCGCAGTTCCGCCGCCTGGCCGAGCGGCTGCACGAAGCGACCACGGGCCTGCCCGGCCCCGGCGTGCTCTCCGACCGGCCGTACGCACCGGGCAGCCGGGTGCACTACCGGTACGGCGTCTTCACCGGCCGGGCCGAGCTCGGCAACGACGGCGCCTACCGCTCGATGCTCACCGGCCCCGAGGGGCAGCGGTTCGAGGACCAGCGGACGGCCGCGTACCGCTGCCCGCCGTGGGTGGTCGACCCCGTCGAGGGGAGGGGGTCGACGACCACCACGCCCAGGCCGCGCAGCGCGGGGGTGCTGCTCGGCGGGCGGTACGCCCTGACGGCGGCCGTGCGGCACAGCGCCAAGGGCGGCATCTTCCTCGGCCGCGACACCGAGAACGGCGCCGAAGTGGTGGTCAAGCAGGCCCGGGCGCACATCGAGGTGGACCGCTCCGGCCGCGAGGCACGCACCGCGCTGCGGCACGAAGCGATGCTGCTCACCAGACTGGACGGCCAGGGGCTCACCCCCCGGCCGGTCGAGGTGATCGAGCAGGACGACTCGCTCTTCCTCATCCAGGAGCGCATCCCCGGTGTCACGCTGGCCAGTTGGGTCGCCGCCCGGCTGCGCCGCGACGGCAGCCCGGACATCGACTGGGCCGAGGCCGGGCCGATGGCCCTGGCCCTGACCGAGCTGCTCGAGCGGGTGCACCAGCAGGGGCTGGTGCTGCGCGACCTCGCACCGGGCAACGTGATGGTCCGCCCGGACGGCGCGCTGCGGCTGGTCGACCTGGAGCTGGCCGCCACCGCGGGCACCACCGCCGGCACGGCCGGCACCCCCGGCTACCGGGCCCCCGAGCAGGGCCCCGGCGACACCACGGCCGTCGCCGACCAGAGCGCCGACCTCTACGCCCTCGGCGGCCTCTTCTTCCTGCTCGCCACCGGCCACGACCCGCTGCTGCCGGAGGACGCGCCACTGCCGCGCCCGGCCGCCGAGCGGATCGGCCGCTGGCTGGAGCAGGCCGCGCGCAGCGGCTCCACCGCCCGCCGGCTCGCCCCGATCGTGCTGGCGCTGCGCAGTGCGGAGCCCGACCGGCGCTGGAGCCTGGCCCGGACCAGGGAGGCCCTGACCGCCTCCGCACCCGGGCAGCCGACACCGCCGACCGCGCTCACCGGCCAGCTGCTCGACCGCGTGGTCCGGGACGGCCTGCGGCACCTCGCCGCCACCGTCACCCCCGAGCGGCGCGACCGGCTCTGGCCGACCGTGCCCGCCGGTCAGCTCACCGACCCGGCCAACGTGCAGCACGGCGCGGCCGGCGTGCTGGCGGTGCTGGCACGGGCCGCGGCCTCGCCGCTGCTGGCCGGGGTGGAGCGTGAACTCTGCCTGGAGACGGTGGCGTTGGCCGCCGAGTGGCTGGAGCGGCGCTGCACGGCCGAGCCGGTCGTGCTGCCCGGGCTGCACTTCGGGCGCTCCGGCGCCGCCTGGGCGCTGCTGGACGCGTCCCAGGTGCTGCGGGACGGGCAACTCGCCGTCCGTGCGGTTGAGTTGGGGCGGGCCGTGCCGTACCTCTGGCCCAATCCGGACATCTGTCACGGGGCGGCCGGGGCCGGGTTCCTGCAGCTGCGGCTGCACCGGGCGACGGGCGACGCCGAGTACCGGGAGCGGGCCTCCTCCTGCGCCGACGCGCTGGTGGCGGCCGCACGGGAGGAGCCGTACGGGACGGTCTGGCCGGTCCCGAAGAGCTTCGACTCCAGCCTGGCCGGGGTCACCCACCTCGGGTACGGCCACGGGGTCGCCGGGGTCGGCGCCTTCCTGCTGGCCGCCGGGCGGACGGACGCGGCGCAGCGGGCCGTGCGGACGCTGGCGGCGACGGTGCGGCCGCTGGGCGCGGCCGCCTGGTGGCCGCAGAGTGCGGGGGATCCGGAGCACGTCCGGCTCCAGCACTGGTGCAACGGCTCCTCCGGAGTGGGCAGCTTCCTGCTCCGCTACTGGCAGGCCACCGGGGACGAAGTCGCGTACGAGCTGGCCCTCGGCGCCGGCCAGGCCGTCCTGGACAGCCGCTGGCACAGCGGCACCAGCGCCTGCCACGGCCTGGCGGGCAACGGCGAATACCTCCTCGACCTCGCCGAGGCCACCGGGGACGGCCGCTTCCGCACCGGCGCCGAAGACCTCGCCCGCCTGATCACCACCCGCGCGGCGCTGCGCGACGGCCTCCTCGTCCTCCCCGACGAGACCGGCACCACCACCGCCCCCGCCTACGGCACCGGCTACACCGGTGCCCTGGCCTTCCTCCTCCGACTGCGCCACGGCGGCCCCCGCCTCTGGCTCGACGTCTGACCCCTACTGAGAAGAAGAGAGGTGAGCCCACGATGAGCATCGAATTCGAGCCCCGCAACGGGCTGCGCCTCACGGAGACCTCCGGGGAGGTGGGGGTGCGGTGAGTACGGTTGCGCGGATCACGGCGCCGGCGCTCCGGCGGTTGAGCTTCACGTTCGCGACCGACGGGTCGCATGCGGCCTGTCTGGCGGCCGGGGCCGACGGTGGCTGGTACGTGGAGAGCTGGCGGCTGAGCGCGGACGGGTCGGCCACGCCGAGTGCGGTGGAGCTGGCCGGGCGGCGGTCGGAGAGCCTGCGGTCGCAGCTGGTGGCGCTGCCGGACGGGCGGGTGCTGGTGTGCCGGCACGACGGCGAACGGCACGACCTGGTGCTGCTCACGGCGGGTGGGCCGGGGGCCGGGATCGAGCGGGTGCTGGCCAGTCTGCGGATGCCTGGGCTGCGGCTGCTGCCGGTGCCCGGGAGCACGCCCGGCGGGCCGGTCGCGGTGGCGCTGGGGACGGACACCCGGCCGACGACCACCGTCTGGCTGGTGTATGCGGACGGCTCCGCGCCGCGGCAGATCGCCGAGCTGCCCGGCCTGCACGGCGGCGGCGTGTGGCTGGACCGCACCGGCCGGCTGCTGGCGCTGGACCAGGTCGCCGACGGGGTGGTCAAGTCCGTCGCGCTCGACCTGGACCTCGGCCGGACCACCCCGCTGCTCGAGATCGCCGAGCGCAGCAACGACCGACTGGTGCTGTTCGACCCGCAGACCCGCTTCGCGATGGTGCGCAGCGACGCCCCCGGCGAGGACCGCCTCGGCTGGGGGGTGCTGGGCGGCGCCGAGCCGCTGCGCTTCCCCGAGGCGCTGCACGTCCCCGGTGTCTTCCTGCGGCCGGTCGCCCTGCACATCGGCTCCTCGGACACCCCCCGGGTCGCCCTGCAGATCGACCGCGGCGCGGCCTCCGCACTGGCGGTCTGGGAGCGCGGCGGCGGCAGGCTCGACCCCCTGCCGGTGCCGCCCGGGCGCCTCGGCGCCGTCGGCCACTGGTCCGACTCCGGCCTGCGGATGCCGTACTCGGCGCCCGACCACCCGGCAGCCCTGGCCACCCTGGACGTGAACGCGCTGCTCGGCCCGGCCGGTCTCCCGAGCACGCGGTACGACCGCGCCACCCCGCGCGGCTGGCGGCTGGACGGCAGTGCGGCCCCCGCCGACGGCAGTCAGTGGCACCGGGCCGAGAGCCTCGAACTCACCGGCCCGGCCGGCCCGATCGAGGCCGTGGTGTACGGCGGGGAGGCCTGGCTGAGCGCCCGGCACCTGGTGATCGCCCTGCACGGCGGCCCGGCCGACGCCTGGCGGCTGGAGTTCGACCCCGCCCTGCAGCGGATGGTGAGCACCGGCCTGGCCGTCCTGGCCCCCAACCAGCGCGGCAGCACCGGCTACGGCGCCGCCCACGCGATGGCCATCCGGGGTGCCTGGGGCGGGCCCGACCTCGCCGACCTGCTGCACCTGCTCGAGAGCCTGGCCGGTCAGCGGGCCGCCCTCGGACTGGAGCCGCCCGCCCTGTTCGGGGTCAGCTACGGCGCCTTCCTGGCGCTGCTCACCGCCGCGCACGCGCCCGCCGGCCTGGTCAGCCGCTGCGCGGTGGTGGCGCCCTTCCTGTCCGGGGCGCGGCTGCTGGCCGAGGCCTCGGCGCCGGTCCGGGCGCTGACCACCCGGCTCGGTGGCGCCCAGCCGATCGAGGACGAGCTCGGGCCACGGGACGTCCTCGCGCTTGCGCACCGGCTGACCACGCCGCTGCTCGTGGTGCACGGCGGGCGGGACGAGGTGGTGCCGGTGAGCCAGTCCCGGTCGCTGCGGCACGAGTTGCTGCGGCAGGGGCGGATCGAGGGCACCGACTTCCGGTACGTCGAGGCGGCCGGGGCCGGGCACGAACTGCTCGCCGAGGAGGGGGCCGCCGTGCTCCACGAACTGCTGGCGGCCTTCCTCGCCACCGGCCGACCGACCTGACCTTCGGGTCACCCACAGATTTCCCCGTCCGGTGGTGACACTCACCGGCTCGGGGAGCCAGACCTGCGGCGGGGAGGAACTGCCGCAGCCGCCACTTCGGTGGCGACCCGACCGTCGGCCGCACCGTGCGGCCGACGACCGACAAGGGGGGGAAACAACAAGCAGAAAATCACCCAAAAAGAGACCCAACACGCGGCCCAGCAACCACCGAGAATGTG